>NZ_PYHV01000015.1:0-80698 GCF_004766475.1 Pseudoalteromonas sp. KS88 | reverse complement strand
GATAGTGAAACAAGCGAAGAAGTTAATATAACTAAAGTAGATACTTGAAGACTTTATTATCAGAAATTCCAAATTTTAGTAAGTTTGATTAAATCGAACTTACACAAAATTTGCTTGGTGACAATAGCGTTTTGGACCCACCTGACCCCATGCCGAACTCAGTAGTGAAACGAAACAGCGCCGATGATAGTGTAGCATTTGTTATGTGAAAGTAGGTCATCGCCAGGCTCCAAATTAAAGAAACCCGTTACAGCAATGTGACGGGTTTTTTATTGTCTGAAATAAAGTGCAATAGCGACCCTCACAGCGTCAACCACTACACCGTAGCGTGGGTTGAGTATCACGAAACCCACGGATAAATAAAACCACGGACGATGAGATGTAGCATTTGTTATGTGTCTCTCTACCGCTGTGGGCACTACGCCATCCTACTGCGTAGCATTAGTTAAAGTATAGCTCTCTTCTTTAAGCCTCACAGCGTCAACCTGACCACCGTAGCGTGGGTTGAGTATTTGACACCCACGGATAAACGAACGCGAAGACCACTTTAGAGTCCAATATATCCCTTTAAAAGAGGTTAAGTTTTGTCGTGGTTAATTGCAAAATTCACGACATGCTCGTATTTTTTAGACATAAAAAAAACCGCTTAAAAGCGGTTTTATAGATTTGGTAGGTACTTTTATTTATACCCGTTAGGGTTATTACTTTGCCAACGCCAAGTGTCTTGCATCATAATATCTATACCACGTTCAGCTTGCCAACCTAGCTCTTTGAAAGCTTTTTCTGGTGCAGCATAACAGGCTGCGATATCACCTGGCCTACGTGGTGACAACTGATAAGGAATTTCCTTACCGCAGGCTTTGCTAAAAGCATTAAGCATTTCAAGTACTGAGTAGCCATTACCTGTGCCAAGATTATAAACATGTGCACCAGTATCTTGATCAATTTTGTTAAGTGCTTTTAAGTGGCCAAGCGCTAGATCAACTACATGAATATAATCTCGAACACCGGTACCATCCACGGTATCGTAGTCATCCCCAAACACGCCCAACTGCTGCAACTTACCTACAGCAACCTGTGAGATATATGGAAGTAGGTTATTTGGAATGCCATTAGGGTCTTCACCGATTAAGCCTGATTCGTGAGCACCCACAGGGTTAAAATAACGTAATATTGCAAAAGCAAATCGCTCATCAGATTTAGCGATATCTTGTAGCATCATTTCAACCATCAGTTTTGATGTGCCATAGGGATTTGTAGTGCCACCTACTGGAAAGTCTTCTTTAATAGGCAAACTTGCTGGGTCCCCATAAACAGTGGCAGATGAGCTAAAAACAAGTTTAAATACACCAGCATCGCGCATTGCATCCACTAATGTGAGGGTGCCTTGAACATTGTTTTGATAATATTCAATTGGCTTTTCAACTGATTCACCAACGGCTTTAAGCCCTGCAAAATGTATTACACTATCAATATTATGCTTATTAAAAACACCATCTAGAAAATTCTTATCAAGAATGTCACCTTGATAAAACTGCGTGCTTTTACCTGTTATCGTTTTCACTCTGTTTAGTGACTCGAGCGAAGAGTTACTCAAGTTATCAATCACAACAACATCGCTATTTTGTGCTAATAACTCAACGACGGTGTGCGAACCGATATATCCTGCACCACCTGTTACTAAAATTGTCATGAAATCTCCATAAATAAGCTTAATTAAGCTAATTTCACCATAAAATACCTGCTATTACATGTTTTAAATTTATTATTTTTTTGCATCGAGTTTTTTACTGTATCTTTGATTACACATTTTATATAAATGATAACAATGATAGTAAAAAGGATTAAGCTATAGTTAAGTTGTAGCTGCTAATATTTTAATCAAAGTCATCCCGAGTGTTTTTGGAGAATAATATATGAATACATTAAAAAAAATTGCTGTGGCAATGTTTGTTTTAGTTCCTGCATTTGCACACGCGGGTGAAGCGGTCGTTAAGTGGCATGATTTTGATGATTATCGTGACGTGCGCCCTTCTAATGATGTTAAGGGGGCTTATCATAAACGTATTGCCGCTAGTTTTGAGAAGCATTTTAATAAACTTGCTGCAAAACTACCTAAAGGTTATAAGTTTAATGTTGAGGTGACTGAGCTTGATTTGGCTGGTGATGTGCAGTTTGGAGGCATGAATGAGTTTAGAATTATTAAGCCAATTTATATTCCTCGTATTGAATTTAAATACTCTGTAACTGATAAAGACGGGCAAATTTTGAGTGAAAATAACAATGTTTCACTAAAAGATATGGGCTTTATGGATAGAATTAAAAGAGGGCGTGATGAAGAGTTTTACTATGATAAACGCATGATCACTGAATGGTTCGATAAAGAGATAATCCCTAAAGTAGATCCACAATAATGTATTTAAAGCGCTGACTTTTTTAAGTAAGCGCCTTTAAAATTATTTGAACGTTGATAATAATTGTAATAACTTTTGTAGTTTAAGTACTGTTGTTTTGAGCTTTTCTTCATCTAAACCATCTGAGCTTAAACTCTCAACATCTGCGGCAACGTCTAGTACGTAAGGTTTGAAGCGTTTAGCTTCGAAATCGAAACCAGCGTCTGCAGGGAATAGTGCTTTGAATTTTCCATGACCTTGTTGTTGAAGGTCATCTAACTTTTTATCAGCATCAAGTGATTGACGATAAACGATTTTTAAGTTGGCATTAAGTTGCTCAATAATTGATTCCATTTTTTTCCTAAAGCTTTAACTTGCAATGCCGATATAGTACTTGGATTGCAAATAAATGTCAGGTATTGAACTATGAATATATCAGGTGGAAACCTTCCAGCGATGACTGGTGCAGGTGAAAGTGCAGAGGTATACAGTGCTGCACTTGCTAAAAAGCAACAAAAAGCGGATGGTGCGGCTGCTCTCGCGCTGATTGAAGGCGCAGCAAATACTAGCGTAGCACAGACCCCCGCTAAATCTGTTACTGCAACTTTAGGCAACAACGTAAACGTGTACGTTTAAATCAGTTTAAGATCGATGGGGGTTTTGCTTTGCTGCCCACCAATTTCTCGAACGAGTTTAGGCACTAAAAATCCTGGCAATGCAATAAGCATATCTGCCATTATTTTACGTGCTTGTTTTTCTTCTATATCAAAGTGACTCGCGCCAGCTACTTTATCTAATAGGTAAAGATAATAAGGTAATATGTCTGCATCAAATAATGCTTCGCTTAATGCAATTTGTGCTGAGCTTGAATCATTCACATCTTTTAAGATTACCGCTTGATTCAATAATGTTACACCCGCTTTTTTTAATTGTTGCATTGCGGTTTTAAAATCATCATCTATCTCATTGGCATGATTAATGTGATTTATAAAGACTATTTTTAGAGGAGAGTTTGCTAAACGCTGGCACAGTTCATTAGTGATACGCGCTGGGATCACAACGGGAAGACGACTATGAATACGCATGCGCTTAATTTGCGGTAGCTGTTCAAGTTCATCCATAAACCAACTAATTGCATCATCTTTGGCCATCAGTGGGTCGCCGCCACTGAGAATAACTTCGTTGATATTACTGTCTGATTTTATATATTCTAATGCATCAAGTAAGCTGCGTTTGTTTAATTGATTTTCTTGATAAGGAAAATGACGACGAAAGCAATATCTACAATTCACCGCACAGCCCGTCTTAAACATAACCAGCACTCTAGACTTATATTTATGGAGTAAGCCTGTTTGTGTATTGTCTTGCTCTGCTAGCGGGTCGTTACTAAAACCTTTTTTTTCAATAAACTCTTGATGGCGAGGCATGACCTGCAATAAAAGTGGGTCGTTAATATCACCATAGCGCATTTTTTTTATAAAAGGGACAGGTACGCGCACAGGGAATAAACTGCGAGCTTTTGTGTCCTTTTCATGTACTTGGCTTGAAAGCCCGACCATTTCTAGCAAGGTTTTTGGGCAAGTAACTACATTAGCTAATTCTTTTTGCCAGTTTTTATGCAAATTTGCTTCATTTCTTTGTATCATTGGTAAGTAGATTACTCGAAAAATTATTAGACAGAGGAAACGATGGCGAATTATAGCACTAATGAGTTCAAGGGCGGCCTAAAAATTATGATGGACGGCGAACCTTGCAGTATTTTAGAAAATGAAATGGTTAAACCTGGTAAAGGCCAAGCGTTTAACCGTGTTCGAATCCGTAAGCTTATCTCTGGCAAAGTGCTTGAAAAAACATTTAAATCAGGCGAATCAGTTGAAGGCGCTGATGTAATGGATACCGATCTTGCTTATCTTTATACCGATGGTGAGTTTTGGCATTTCATGAATAACGAAACGTTTGAGCAAATTGCCGCAGATGAAAAAGCGTTGGGCGATGCTGTTAAATGGCTCGTTGAAAACGACCTATGTACTATTACATTATGGAACGGCAGCCCAATCGCTGTAACACCGCCTAACTTTGTTGAGCTTGAGATCACTGAAACAGATCCTGGCCTAAAAGGTGACACTGCGGGTACTGGTGGTAAGCCAGCTACATTAAGCACAGGTGCTGTAGTACGTGTTCCTTTGTTTGTACAAATTGGTGAAGTAATTAAAGTAGACACTCGTAGTGGTGAATACGTAGGCCGTGTTAAGTAAGTAATAACACTGTTTAATAGAATCCCGGCTTTAGGCTGGGATTTTTTTTGGAGAAAATTATGTCAGCAGATCTTTGGGAGCCAAGTGCACAGGTTGCAACCTTGCAGCAACGAGCCGAAATTTTACGGGCCATTCGCGAGTTTTTTTATCAACGTAATGTAATGGAAGTTGAAACGCCTAGCCTAAGCGCAGCAAGTGTAACGGATATCCATCTGGCTAGCTTTAAAACTCATTTTGTTGGCCCTGGTCATGCTGCAGGGCTCGATTTATACCTGCAAACATCGCCTGAATTTGCGATGAAACGGCTATTAGCGGCTGATAGTGGTGCTATTTATCAGATCTGTAAAGCATTTAGAAATGAAGAGGCAGGAAAGCATCATAATCCTGAGTTTACCATGATGGAATGGTATCGCCCTGGGTTTGATGAGTTTGCATTAATGGATGAAATAGATGAGTTAATGCAGTTAGTTCTCGGTGTAATGCCCGCAGAGCGTTTAACTTATCAACGAGCTTTCGAACAAGTACTGGGTCTTGATCCGCTAACGGCTTCACTCTATCAATTACAGCAACTTGCCATAGAGCAAGGTTTTGCTGATATTGCTGCAGATGAAACCCACCGGGACACGTTATTACAATTGTTATTCTGCATGAAAGTTGAGCCTACGATAGGCCAAGATAGACCTTGCTTTGTATACCACTTTCCAGCCTCTCAAGCCGCTTTAGCAAGCATTTGTGAACACGATGAGCGCGTTGCTGGGCGGTTTGAGTTGTATTATCAGAACATGGAGCTGGCGAATGGCTTTAATGAGCTTACAGACGCTCAGGAGCAAGCTAAAAGGTTTATGGATGATAATGTCTATCGTAAAGCAAATAACTTACCAGAAGTGCCTATAGACTCGCGCTTAATTAAAGCGCTAGAGCATGGCTTGCCGCAATGTGCAGGTGTCGCACTTGGGATTGATAGGTTAGTGATGTTAGCGACACAAAAACAAACAATAAAAGAAGTCATCGCATTTGATGTAGATAGGGCTTAATTGAAGAGCTAGGTACTAGGTAACTCGATGCTAGGAAATCCTAGTACCTAATAACCTAGCACCTATTAATTACAATTCGTATATGAACGTAACACCTGCAACCATTGGCTCACCAAATTGGGTGTAGGTATGTGTTTGCCAGCCGTCAGTTGGATCATTACCAAATTCGAAACCACGAGTAGGCACCTCTTCATCAAACACGTTACGAGCCCATGCACGTATTGACCACATATCCGCCTCGTAACCTGCAGTGAAGTTAACTAAGTTAACACTCGGAGCTTGCGAGTTGTGGCTATCAGAGAAGTAGTAATCATCTTTGCCTTCAACACCTATGGTCGCAAACAACTCGTTGGTAAAGTTGTAACGGGCAGTAAATGCGTATTGATATTTAGGTGATTGTGCTTGCTCGCGGCCATCTTGGTCTAAACCTGACTTTGCAACAAAATCGTTGATTTTAGTATTTAAATAACCAGCACTACCAGTCAAAAATAGATCATCGGTTAACTGATAACTACCTTCAATTTCAAGGCCGTAGTTTTCACCCGAACTTGCGTTATCAACATAGCCAGTAAACTTTTGGCCTTCTACTTGCCATGCTTTAAGCTGCATATCTTCGCGATACATATAGAATGCAGCTAAGCGAAGGACGAATTTGTCATCTAATGAGCTTCCTTTAACACCAAACTCACCGCTCCACAGATACTCAGGTGCAAAACTTGTATGATTTTGGAAAAAGTCGGCATCGAGGTTTAGTCCATCATCTTTCGCTTTAGCCAGTGCTTCTGAATTAATACCACCGGCCTTGTAACCACGGGTCAGGCTTGTGTAGATCATGGTGCGGTCAATAACTTGATACTCAAGGGCTAATTTACCACCAACCATAATATCGTCAGTATCATTAATAAAGCCATTGTTATCAGTGTAATCACCTTGGTACTGCTCAACACGTAGGCCGGTAACTAAAGTGGTTTTATTACCAATTGGTGTCGCTAATTGACCGTAAGCTGCAATGTTACTCGTTTCGTAAGTTGATAAAAATGGGTTTGCAAGCCAAGTATATTGGCGTTCTAGATCAACATCTCGGCCTTGGTAATAAAGCCCTGCGACCCAGTTTCCACCTTTACCGTTAAATTGTAGCTCAGCGGCTTGGTCTTGACGATCACGCAAGTAAACATCTGTCGAGCTATAACCCTCAGGATGAATGCCAGCAGCACACAGAGTTGGCTTACTAGTATCATTACACACCCAATCTTCATCAAAGCTGTAAAGGAGGTCACTATCAATACCTGATAGGTTTAAACTAACGTCAAACAAATCAAAGCCAGTGTAAATATTGGCAAGGCCAACAGCAATACTCTCTTGGTTATCCTGGCCTGGCTCATCAGCGACGCTATTACGGCTGTTATCAAGGGTAAATGCATCATAGCCGTTGTTGATATCAATGTAATGAACGCTTAGTTCTGAGCGTAAATGATCGCTAAGTTGGCTTTGTAATTTAAAGCGGCTAACCATTTCGTCTTGTTGTTGTGTTGGTCTATTTAGGTATAAGTTATCTTGGTAGCCATCAGACTCACGCTGGTAAATGCTACCGCGTATTGCTGTAGTGTCAGTAATGCCAACGCCTGCAGCTACACCAGCTTCATAACTGTTGTAGTTACCCGCCCCAAGCTGCACTTTTACACTTGGATCGAGTGTCGGGTCAGCTGATTCCATTTGAATCATACCCGCCATGCCATCAGCACCAAAGCGAGTACCTTGCGGGCCGCGATAAATTTCAATTTGGTCTACATCAAATAGTAATGAGCTGCCACCGAGTCCTGAGTAGTTAATACCATCAATAACTAATCCAACGGATGGATTAATAGGATCAACAAATTGAGAGCGTAAGCCCACGCCCCTTATTTGAATATAGCGTCCGCGAGATGCTCCAGCACTAAAGTTTACATTGGCAGCACTGGCAAGCATTTCATCTAAGAATGTGGCACCACGGTCATTAATTTCGTGCTTACTGAATAAACTCGCACTAGCGCTTAATGTTTGAATGCTTTCTTTTTGGAAGTCTCCAGTGACCACTATTTTTTCAAGGTCGGTATCTTCAGCAAGCGCTGGAACGCTCAATAATGGTAATAGTGCAGCAGTAATTAAAGGCAGACGTAGTTTCATTCGGTTTCTTAACTCCATTTCAGGGACGTGCATGATAACAACTATTCTCATTAAAGTCGTGATACCAGCTGTATAAATATGCTATAAACGCGCACAGTATACATAATTAGGAATATTAATATGACCTTTAAAGTGGATTTTAAAGTGCGTGATTATGAATGTGATCTGCAAGGAATTGTAAATAACAGTGTCTACTTTAACTATCTTGAACATGCTCGTCATGAGTTCTTACATGCCAATGGTATTGATTTTGCTAAACTTGCTCGCGATAAAATAAATCTAGTAGTCATGCGTAGTGAAATGGATTATAAGCAATCACTTAAACCAGATGATGAATTCTATGTAGTAGTAGAGCCTGAGCGCATTAGTCGCTTAAAGTTTGGTTTTCGTCAAACTGTGATACGTAAACATGATGATAAAGTAATGCTTAAAGCGCTGGTAATAGGTACTTCTGTGAATGAGCAGGGTCGTCCTTTTTTACCAGAAGAAATTGATAAGGTGTTTCAATTAGCCTAAATAAGCTTTGGTATTGAAAGTTTATTACTATCTTAGAACAATTTTTTACATTAAAAACATGCATTATTAACGGTATCTATGGTTAATTATTGTTATTATGTTCAGATTGAATTTTAGGTTAATAATTACATGAAATTAGCAGCAATACCGATGCTTATTATCGGTCTTTGTATTGGCTGCTCATCGACAGGGACAGTCACCAGTGAGCAATTAAAATACACTAAGTGGCAACTATCACGTGTAGATGGTTTAGCAATTCCTGCGTCATATAGCGCGTCGTTAAGTTTTATTGAAGCATTGCAAGTTAATGGCTTTGCCGGTTGTAATAAGTTTTTTGGTGAAGGTGATTTAACTAATAACCAGCTAAGTATTAATAAACTCGGTATGACGAGAAAATCATGTGGCGAGCAACTCGATCAATTTGAGCAACAGCTATTAGACTCGCTAAAGCAAGGTGCGCAAGTTCAGTTGCAATCGCAGCAGCTGATTTTAAATGGCGAGCAAACTTTTGTGTTTATTCCTGCAAGTTAACCGCTTGCAGGCTTACACCATCTAACGTACACTCAACCTCGAAATCAAAGAATTTTACTTGTCGGAGTGCCTTGAGTATTAACTTAAAGGCTGAGATCGCGAAAGCGGGATCCGTGAACCTGATCAGGCTAACACCTGCGTAGGGAACAAGCTGCCTTTACTGGTGCTTGTGCGCCATGTTTTGGCCACAAGTACTGTGGCTGCCAAGGTTGGTAGTATATGAATAATACCAATCTACGATCCATGTAGCACTTGCTACTCTCTATTGCGTTTGCAATATCTGACAAGACAACCCTTTTAGCAATGAGGTAAGTCATGTCAAACACATCAAATAAACCGTCTCGCCGCGAAACTCGTGCGGCTGCATCAGATTATATTTATAACCTTACAGGGCAACCATTCCCAAGTTCTCATAAAGTGTATGTTGAAGGCACACAACCAAATGTACGCGTGGGTATGCGTGAAATTACTCTTAGCGATACCTTTATTGGTGGCACTGAAGAAAACCCGGTTTATGAGTCCAATGCACCACTGCGTGTTTATGATACCTCGGGACCTTATACTGATCCGAATTTCACTTTAGATGTTCGCAAAGGACTTGATAAATACCGTGAGCAGTGGATTGAAAGCCGCGGTGATACCGAAATTTTAGAATCTGTAACCTCACAGTTTTCCCAGCAACGTATGGCTGATGAAGGCCTAGATCATATTCGTTTTGAGCACTTACCTAAAATACGTCGTGCTAAAGCGGGTAAAAATGTTACGCAAATGCATTATGCTCGCCAAGGTATAATCACCCCAGAAATGGAATATGTCGCAATACGCGAAAACATGGGCCGCGCGCAAATTCAGCAAGAGTTATTAGCGCAGCAGCACAAAGGTGAGTCGTTTGGTGCGAGCATTCCTGAGTTTATTACCCCTGAATTTGTACGTGATGAAATTGCTCGCGGGCGTGCAATTTTACCCAATAACATCAATCATCCTGAAACTGAGCCAATGATTGTTGGCCGTAACTTTTTAGTCAAAGTTAACGCTAATATTGGTAACTCGTCAGTTACTTCATCAATTGAAGAAGAAGTTGAAAAAATGGTCTGGTCAACCCGTTGGGGTGCTGACACCGTAATGGATTTATCAACAGGTCGTTATATTCATGAAACTCGAGAGTGGGTGGTGCGTAACTCACCGGTGCCAATTGGCACTGTGCCAATTTATCAAGCGCTTGAAAAAGTAAATGGTGTAGCAGAAGACCTTACGTGGGAGATTTTCCGCGATACCTTGATTGAACAAGCTGAGCAAGGCGTTGACTACTTTACAATTCACGCCGGTGTGCTGTTGCGTTATGTACCAATGACCGCTAAGCGTGTTACCGGTATTGTGTCGCGCGGTGGCTCTATTATGGCGAAGTGGTGTTTGGCACATCATAAAGAAAATTTCCTATACACTCACTTTGAAGATATTTGTGAAATTTTAAAGCAATACGATGTGTGTTTCTCACTGGGCGATGGCCTGCGTCCAGGCTCAATTGCTGATGCTAACGATGAAGCGCAATTTAGTGAATTACGTACTTTAGGTGAGCTGACCAAAATAGCCTGGAAACACGATGTACAAGTGTTCATTGAAGGGCCGGGGCATGTGCCAATGCATATGATCAAAGAAAATATGGAAGAGCAACTTAAGCACTGTGATGAAGCGCCTTTTTATACACTTGGGCCACTGACTACCGATATCGCCCCTGGTTATGACCATATCACCTCTGGGATTGGTGCGGCGCAAATTGCATGGTATGGCTGTGCCATGCTTTGTTATGTAACACCAAAAGAGCACTTAGGTTTACCAAATAAAGAAGACGTTAAAGAAGGTTTGATCACCTATAAAATTGCAGCGCATGCCGCTGACTTAGCGAAAGGTCACCCTGGTGCTCAAGAGCGTGATAATGCTTTATCAAAAGCGCGTTTTGAGTTCCGCTGGCACGACCAATTTAATATTGGTTTAGACCCTGTTCGTGCCCGTGAATATCATGATGAAACCTTGCCTCAAGAGTCTGGTAAAGTCGCACATTTTTGTTCTATGTGTGGACCAAAGTTCTGCTCAATGAAAATCACCCAAGAAGTCCGCGAATACGCCAAAGATCTCGAATCGCGTGGTATCGACCCTAATAATGTGGGAGATGCGATTGAAATTAAAATGGTTGATGTGGAAGCGCAAATGAAAGCGAAATCAGAAGAGTTTAAGCAAACAGGCTCAGAGATTTACCACAAAGTGATATAAGCGAAGGAGCTAGGTGCTAGGGAAGAGATTAGGCTCTAGGATGTTGTTAACCTAGAACCTAGAACCTAGAACCTAGAACCTAGAACCTAGAACCTAGAACCTAGAACCTAGAACCTAGAACCTAGAACCTAGAACCTAGAACCTAGAACCTAGAACCTATAGGGATTCTTATGTCTTACAATATTGCGGTGGTCGGGTTTGGCTTAACAGGGCGCTTGGCGGCGCTTGAATTAAGCTTAGCGCATAATGTGACCGTGTATGAAGCTGATGACGCTCAGGCGTTAAATAGTGCTGGGCGTGTTGCTGCCGCTATGCTTGCGCCTTTAGCTGAATCAGTATTGTGTGAACAAGACTTGGCGCTAATGGGGCTTGACTCAATAAGTCGTTGGCCCGGAATTTTAGCGCAGCTTGACGATACTGTGTTTTTTCAGCAGCAAGGCACACTGGTGGTTGCTCATCAACAAGATAGGGGCGACTTACAGAGCTTTACTGAACGACTAAAACCGTTAGCTAATCACCATGCTCAGCAATTAAGTGGTGCACATATTAGTGAGCTTGAACCTGAATTATCTGGGCGCTTTAATCAAGGCGTTTACTTACCTTGTGAAGGGCAAATAGATAATCAGGCATTTTATCAAGCAAGCTTTAAAACGCTTAAAGCGCGCGGTGTGAAGTTCAATTTTGGTGAAAATATCAATTGTCAGCAGCTACAGCAGTCACATGATTACATTATTGATTGCAGAGGATTGGGTGCTAAAAGTGCGCAGTGTAAGTTGCGTGGTGTTCGTGGAGAAGTGATTCGTTTACATGCACCCGAGGTTAACCTCACGCGCCCTGTAAGGTTAATGCACCCACGCTACCCATTGTATATTGCGCCTAAACCAAATCATGAATACGTTGTTGGCGCGACCGAAATAGAATCGCAAGATAATGGACCTGCAACGGTACGCTCAACCCTTGAGTTGTTATCGGCGGTGTATACGGTACATAGTGGGTTTGCTGAAGCACGTATTATCAACATTCAAACAGGTTTGCGCCCCGCATTTAGTGATAATCGCCCACAAGTAAAACACCAAGGTAACGTGATCAGTATTAATGGTTTATACCGACATGGCTACTTACTTGCACCAAGCTTAGTGGCTGAAGCGGTTTCACTCATTAAATAGGTTTAAAAATGAAAATAACAATTAACGGTCAGCCGTTTGAAACTGCCGAGCAAAATACGCTCGCAAATGTATTGATAGAGTTTGATGCTAAAGAGCCTTTTGCTGTGGCATTAAATGGCGACTTTGTGCCTCGAAGTCAAGTTCAGGCTACCGTGTTAAAGCAAGATGATAGTGTAGAGCTGCTATCGCCAATTCAAGGGGGTTAGTATGAATGATCCTATTGATGGTAGCTTTAGTATTTATGGTGAACAAGTAACAAGTCGCTTGTTAATTGGTTCTGCATTGTATCCATCTCCTGCGATTATGGCTGATTCAATCAAGGCATCTGGTGCACAAGTGGTTACTGTATCGCTGCGTCGCCAGCAAAATGCAGCTGCTGGGGATGATTTTTGGCAACTGATAAAAGATACAGGTTTAAAGATTTTACCCAATACAGCAGGGTGTCACAGTGTTAAAGAAGCGGTAACACTTGCACAAATGTGTCGTGAAGTATTTGCGACTGACTGGATAAAGCTCGAATTGATAGGGGATGAATATAATCTTCAGCCAGACCCATTTGCGTTGCTAGAGGCGACAAAAATACTGATGGATGATGGTTTTAAAGTATTACCTTATTGCACCGATGACTTAGTACTGTGTCAACGTTTAGCTGATGTCGGTTGTGAGGTACTAATGCCGTGGGGAGCGCCAATAGGCACAGGTAAAGGGTTATTAAACCAATACAATTTAAAGACTATACGCGAGCGATTACCCGAACTAACACTGATTGTTGATGCAGGCCTTGGTTTGCCCTCTCATGCCTGCCAAGCACTCGAGCTTGGTTATGATGGCGTGTTGTTAAATTCGGCTATTGCAGGGGCGGGTTGCCCTGTTACCATGAGCCACGCCTTTAAAGCGGCGGTTGATGCTGGGCGCTTTGCTTATAAAGCCAAAGCCATGCCAGAAAAAGACGTGGCCGCACCATCAACACCCACTATGGGTATGCCCTTTTGGCATCAAACGTAATAAATTAGGAATAACGATGAATCAAGTTGTTTGGACAATCGCTGGCTCTGACTCTGGCGGTGGTGCAGGTATTCAAGCCGATATAAAAGCCATGCAAAGTTTTGGCGTGCATGGCTGTACAGCCATTACAGCGCTTACAGCACAAAATAGTTTAGGGGTTGAATCGCTAAACCCCATTTCAACTGAGGTGATTGAATCACAACTACTTGCTTTGGCCAGCGACATGAAAGCAAGCGTGATTAAAATAGGTATGCTCGCCAACGTACAGCAAATACAGTTAATTAGTGAGCATATTAAGCATTATCAAGCCACATGGCCAACACCTCCTTTAGTGGTTTATGACCCGGTCGCTATTGCTAGTAGTGGTGATTTACTCACTGAAGAAGATACCGTCAGCGCAATAAAAGAATGTTTATTGCCGCTGGTGGATGTAATCACCCCAAACACCCACGAAACCCAACTATTAACGGGTGTTTATTTAATTGGCCCAAGCGCGGTTATTGAAGCGGCTGAAAAGCTGCAAAGCTGGGGAGCAAAAGCCGTGGTGATCAAAGGCGGACATTGGGATTACCCAAGTGGCTACTGCATAGATTATTGCCGCGAAAACGCCGCTGATGGCGTAAATGAGTACTGGTTAGGTAATGAAAAAATAGCTACACCGCATAGTCATGGTACAGGTTGTAGCATGGCGTCTGTTATTGCGGCGTGCTTAGCAAAACAATACCCTCTTAAAGATGCATTTATTTTAGCAAAAGCTTATATCAACCAAGGCTTAAAAGCAGCTGTGCGTTATGGCGAAGGTATTGGACCCGTCGCACAGACCTGTTTCCCACAAAATATTGATGATTACCCTCAAGTGATTGAAGCGGGAAGCTGGCTCGGTGATGAGTTGGATTTTGATGCGCCGAATGAGTTTACTATGGCCGCTAACTTTGCAGCGTGTGAAAGTAAGCAACTTGGCTTATACGCGGTCGTTGATTCTGTTGATTGGCTAGAAAAATGTTTAGCACAAGGCATTAAAACCGTGCAGTTACGTATCAAACAGGGCAGTGAAACCGAGCTTGATACTGCCGTGGCAGCCGCCGTTACCCTTGGTCAAAAATATCAAGGTAACGTGTATATAAACGATCATTGGCAATTGGCAATTAAACACGGTGTTTACGGTGTACATTTAGGCCAAGAAGATTTGTTAAAGGCGAACCTAGTCGCTATTAAAGAGGCCGGTTTGCGCTTAGGGCTATCGACTCATGGTTTTTATGAAATGCTTCGCGCACATAATTATCGGCCAAGTTATATGGCGTTTGGCGCTATTTATCCAACCACCACCAAAGATATGACCGGGCAAATTCAAGGTCTTGAAAAGCTCAAACACTTTGTGCCGTTAATGCAAGATTACCCGACAGTGGCGATTGGTGGCATAGACTTACCCCGTGCCAGTGAAGTGGCTGCAACCGGTGTTGGCAGTGTCGCCGTAGTAAGAGCCATTACCGAAGCTGATGATTATCAACAAGCTATTGCTGATTTACAAAGCGCCATAGGTTAATAAATAATGAGTGAGTTATCTGACAAAGAGCAGCTGCGGTATAGCCGCCACTTAATGTTAAAAGAAGTGGGTCATGCAGGGCAGTTAAAGTTAAAAGCAGGCCATGTGGTGGTGGTTGGTGCGGGCGGTTTAGGTA
Organism: Pseudoalteromonas sp. KS88; assembly: GCF_004766475.1. Classification (NCBI taxonomy): domain Bacteria; kingdom Pseudomonadati; phylum Pseudomonadota; class Gammaproteobacteria; order Alteromonadales; family Pseudoalteromonadaceae; genus Pseudoalteromonas; species Pseudoalteromonas sp. KS88. The sequence continues at coordinate 65,688 of NZ_PYHV01000015.1, read as the reverse complement.
GCCCAGCACTGTTATATCTAGCAGCCTCTGGCGTGGGAGAACTCACTTTACTGGATGACGATAAAGTAGAGCTTTCTAACTTGCAGCGTCAAGTGCTCTACAAAGTAAATCATTTAGGGCAAGCCAAAGTATGCGCCGCTGGTAAAGTGCTTGGCAGTTTGAATAATCAAATCACAGTAAATACAATCGAGCAGCAATTAACTGATCAAAATGCCGAGCATATTTTTACCGGGGCTACCTTGGTGCTTGATTGCAGTGATAACTTTACAACGCGTTATACGGTGAATCGTTTTTGTTTAAAGGCAGGGATTCCGCTGATATCAGGTGCGGCGATAGCCAGTGAAGGGCAGTTAATGTGTTTTGATTTTCGAGAGACCGATAGCCCATGTTACGGCTGCTTGTTCCCAGAGCAACCAACAGAGCATGCGTTAAATTGTGATAATGCTGGCGTATTAAGCCCCTTACTGGGCGTGATTGGCTCTATGCAGGCATTGTTGGCTATTAACTTGATACTGGGTCACCACAAGGGGAGTCAGTTTGTACGCTTTGATGGATTGAGTTTGACGCAACAGCAGTTTAAATTAACTAAAACGCCCGAATGCACTGAGTGTGGAAGAGACTAAAAGCGCGAGCTAATACTCGCGCTTGTTATTGCTTAATTGTTTAATTATTTATTGTGGCAAATGGTGTGCCCATACGGGTTACCGTTTCAGGTTGCTGATCAGCTAAGATTTCTGCCTGATTAGCACCCCATGCTAAAATAACCGTAGAGCCAAGCTTAAAGCGGCCCATTTCTTCACCTTTTTTCAAGGTGATTGCGTTATCGCCCGTAGTTGGGTAATTCCAACTAAATACGTCTTTCCCTGCTGGTGGTGTTACCGTACCAGCCCAAACAGTTTCAATGCTAGCGACAATTGTTGCACCGACTAATACCATCGCAAGAGGGCCTATCTCGGTATCAAAAATTGCGACTACACGCTCATTACGTGCAAACAAGTTAGGCACATTTTGTGCTGTAAGCGGGTTTACTGAAAATAAATCACCTGGCACGTAAATCATTTTGCTCAATGTGCCGTCTATAGGCATATGAATACGGTGATAATCTTTTGGCGCTAAATAAATCGTCGCAAACTCACCACCTAAAAATGGCGCTGTGTCTTGCTCTGAGCCGCCAAGCAATGCCTGTAAGCTGTAGTCGTGACCTTTAGCTTGAATAAGTTGGCCGTCAACAATTGCACCAAGTTGGCTAATTGCACCATCCACAGGATGAGCGATTATGTCACTTTCGTTATTTAATGGGCGTACACCCTCTTTAAGCGGGCGGGTAAAAAACTCATTAAAGGTTTTGTAATGAGCGGGATCTGAATATTGTGCCTCGCTCATATCTATTTTGTATTGCTTAATGAATAATTTGATTAACCATGTTGTTAAGCCGCCAAGTCGTGCAGCCGCTAATTTCCCTACCATGCGCGATAGAAAATGTTTTGGCATTGCATATTGCATGGTAATTTTGAATTTATCTAAACTCACTTGTTTCTTCCTAAATTATACGCGCGGAGCACGAGCTCCAGCACGGCCATCGGCCATTGTTTCTAAAATTCGGTGGTAACTATCAAAGCGCAGCTCTGAAATATCACCATCATCAACCGCTTGGCGAATAATACAGCCAGGGTCGTTTAAATGTTTACAGTCGCGAAAGCGGCAACCGCCAATAAATTCGCGGAATTCTTTAAAGCACCAAGTTACACGTTCAACCTCTAAGTGCCATAAGCCAAACTCTCTAATACCAGGAGAATCGATAAGGTTACCACCTGAAGGTAAATGGTGTAACCGCGAAACTGTCGTTGTATGTTGACCAAGACCACTGTTTTCAGAGACTTCTTTTGTCAAGATTTCAGCATCAGGCAGTACGGTATTGACCAGTGTTGACTTGCCAACACCACTTTGACCAACAAAAATGCTATTTTTACCCACTAATGTTTGCTTTAAAGCATCGATGCCTTCTGCAGTTTTATTACTCACCAACAAAACTTGGTAACCGAGTTTACGGTAGATATCGAGTACTTCCTCAATAGCTTTAAGGCCTTGTTCGTCAATAAGGTCTATTTTATTGAGCACTAAAATAGGCTCAATCCCCATATCTTCACAAGCCACTAAATAGCGGTCGATAATATTTGCTGTAAACTCAGGTAATACCGCAGAAACCATTAATATTTGATCAATATTAGCCGCGACGACTTTAACGCCATCGTAAAAATCGGGGCGTGTTAATTGTGAGCGGCGCTCATGCATCGCCTCAATAACGCCCGCAATATCGCCTTCGCTGACTTTTGCTCGGCGAAATTGTACTTCATCACCGCAAACAATACCCTTAACAGTACGACGAATATTACAGCGCAGCACATCACCATTATCGGTTTCGATATCGGCATGTTGACCAAAACGACTGATAACCACCGCATTTTCAGCCGGGCCTAAATTGTCGTTTTGTAGTTGCTCGTTAGTCCCTTTGGCTGACTTATCGTCGGCATTGGACAAGCGTTTTTGATGATTAGCCTTGATCCTACGGGATTGGCCTTTACTTAATTTCTTCTGTTTTGCCACTTTTGGCCTATAACTTAGTTAAATGTCGCGCTTTTTGAAAAAAAAGCTTTAGGTCGACTGATGATACTAATATGATATATCTAAATGCGTTAGATCTAAAGGAAAGCACCGCAAGGTAATTATGTCTTTTCATAAATCAAATCTGATTTGGCTCGACCTCGAAATGACAGGTCTAGAACCAAGTACAGACAAAATACTCGAAATAGCGACTGTTGTCACCGATAGTGAGCTAAACATCTTGGCTGAAGGCCCAACAATTGCTATTCATCAAAGCGATGAATTGTTAGATGGGATGGATGAATGGTGTACCACTCAACACGGTCAATCAGGGCTTACGGCTCGCTGTAAGGCAAGTACTTATGATGAAGCTTACGCCGTTGATCAAACCATTGAATTTTTAAAGCAATGGGTTCCTGCTGGTGCATCGCCCATGTGTGGAAACTCTATTGGTCAAGACCGACGCTTTATGAATAAGTATATGCGTGAGTTGGAAGATTACTTCCATTACCGTAACTTAGACGTGAGCACTATTAAAGAGCTGGCTAGACGCTGGAAACCCGAAGTTTTAGCGCAAGTGAACAAAAAAGGCTCACACCTTGCACTTGATGACATTAAAGATTCCATAATGGAGTTGAAAGTCTACCGAGAAAAATTCTTTAATTTGTAAAAAACACTTGCAAACACATCGAATTATTGTAGAATCCTGCCCCGCTTAAGACGATAACCCCCGTGGGGTTAGTGTGCTTAAGCTGATTGAAATTAGAAGATGTGGCACTAGCTCAGTTGCCAGAACGTTTTACCGCGACTCGTCGCGCACCAACGAACAAATTACTGACTATTTTGAATGCGGCACTAGCTCAGTTGCCAGAACGTTTTACCGCGGCTTGTCGCGCACCAACGAACAAATTACTGACTATCTTGAATGCGGCACTAGCTCAGTTGGTAGAGCGCGACCTTGCCAAGGTCGAGGTCACGAGTTCGAGCCTCGTGTGCCGCTCCAATTTCTCACCAAAGAAATTGCAGTAGTTTCAAGATAAAGATATATTGCGGCACTAGCTCAGTTGCCAGAACGTTTTACCGCGACTCGTCGCGCACCAACGGACAAATTACTGACTATTCTGAATGCGGCACTAGCTCAGTTGGTAGAGCGCGACCTTGCCAAGGTCGAGGTCACGAGTTCGAGCCTCGTGTGCCGCTCCAATTTCTAACCAAAGAAATTGCAGTAAGTTACAAAAAGTAATAGATAATGCGGCACTAGCTCAGTTGCCAGAACGTTTTACCGCGACTTGTCGCGCACCAACGGACAAATTACTGACTATTTTGAATGCGGCACTAGCTCAGTTGGTAGAGCGCGACCTTGCCAAGGTCGAGGTCACGAGTTCGAGCCTCGTGTGCCGCTCCAATCTCTTATCTTAACATTTCATACTTACCAATACTCAGCTACTTTAAAATACTACTGTATCCAAAAAGCAATGCTTTAGCTCTTATCCCAAAGACAATACTCAATCACCTTTCTCGCTTTTTACTCAGTCGACTTGGTTACAAATTTTGCATCGAGTTTAAACAAACTTTAATTCTAAAAGATTTGTAGAGCTTGCTTTAAAAATAAAAAAGCCCAGCAAATAGCGACATTTGCTGGGCTTTTCTGTATTTATACCAATCCGCTATAATACTTAATTACTTTATAAAGCTATACAGCAGTGCAAGAACCGCTAAGCTACCCATAAATAGGATGAAATAAGCACTTTTTCCACGGTACTTTTTAAGTGCGGGAACTTTAAATACGGCTATCATTGGCATGATAAATAAGATCATGGCAATAATAGGGCCTGATAGTTGATCCATCATATCTAAGATGCTCGGGTTTTTAACTGCACAAAACCAGATAGCAAAAAACATAATTGCCACGCCTAACTTATCAGCGCTCTTCACACCTAGTTTGGTTTGCTTAGTGACTAAGCCATTAAAGCTTTCACGCGCGCCTAAAAAATGCCCTAAGAACGATGATGTTATGGCTATAAACGCCACTAGAGGGCCTAGGGTTGCTATAAATGAGTTTTCAGTGATGTTTGCTAAGTACGATAAGATAGATACATTTTGAGCTTTTGCCTGCGCCATTTGTTCTGTTGAAAGAGAAAGCACACACGAAAATACAAATAACAGTACAAACACAATCAATAATAAGCTGGTACGCTTTAAAATAGCTTCTGATTTTGCTGCTGCATCATTGCCATAGTGACCACGCTGCACGTTAGCAAAGCTTGAAATTGCCGCCGCATGACTGAATGAAAACACAATAATAGGCACCGATAACCACAGAGTTTTAGCAAAACCACTTAATTCAGGAAAAGCCATATTAGGCATTTGCCAGCTAGGAATTAAGTAAATAGATAAGAAAAATAAAATAGCGACTAGCGGATACACTAAAATGGCGAACGCGCGTAGCATGAGCTTTTCACCGCCCAGCATTAAGCTGATCATGCCAGCAACAAGTACACCCGAAAGCAATACCCTTGAAGGTGATTCCATGCCCAGTTGATTGACGATAAAACTATCAACTGTATTCGTTAGTCCTACACCATAAATAAGCAAGATAGGAAAGATAGATAAAAAGTATAACAATGAAATTAGTCGTCCGGCATTTACGCCAAAGTGCTCTTCTACAACATCGGTAAAATCAGCATCCTTATTATTGGACGATAAAACGAATCGCGCTAAGCCTCGGTGAGCTAAAAAAGTCATTGGGAAAGCTAAGCAGGCCAAAATAATTAATGGCCAAAAACCACCAATTCCGATATTGATAGGCAAAAACAGAATGCCCGCGCCTACAGCCGTACCAAATAGACTTAAAACCCACTGCGTATCGTGTAGATTCCATGTTGTTTTGTTTGTTGTCGATGTATCTAACTGCGTTACATCTTGATATGAGCTCATTTATACTCCACCAATTAGAATAATAATTTGCGGCAGGATATATAAGTTGAAGCATGAATGCATGTTTTGTCGATGTATTAACATAAGTATGCTGTAAGGTGTTACTTACAGATGGAAAGAATCGTTCTTTTTCTACCAAGACTGCTTATATTTTATGGATGGCTTGGCAGCAATGCGATTTATTTTTAGGTAGGGCATAACTTGTGTTGTGTGGTTGCTTTGTGTTTACGAGCGATATGTACTCTTCGTATTTATATTGTCACTTTAGACGGTTGTATAATTCAATTCTAATAGATTGATGTATTTAGTATTACGTGCTTTAAACAGCGTTCCAAGTTAACAAAATAGCTACCCTTGGAATTATACCCAAGCCACCTCAAGATGCGAGTGTCAGTTGGAGTTAAAAGTGATTTAGGCAAGGCATTGATTGCAAACAATAGTGGTTCTATTGTTAAAATCAATAACGCAGTATAAATCGCTTTTAAACCAACCCGCAGGGCGTTTCACAGGCGCTTACTCTCATCGTTGTTACTTCTTAAAAGGGATCGCCATTCTTGCAAAGTAACGCCTTGATATTAAGCTCCTGTGTAACGCTGAATTCTGCATCTTGAGGTAGCTTGGGTATTTATGTTTAAAGCACGCTTAATGAGCCTTATTCTTTTGTTTTGGCTGGATCTTTCAGCACAGACATTTTAGGTGGCTGAAGGGCAACAATGCGCTCTCCTTCCTGTGGTGGTTTTTCCATATTGATAGTGAAAGGACGAATTTTAATAGGTGCGTCGTCATCACTGTCCTTCTCCGAATGCAAAATAAACAAAGGAATAGCTTCATTATTAATTTCTTGGTATTTATCCCAGCTAAACTCTTCAGAAATTTTAGTTGAGCTTACCTTGCCTCCTTTGGCAATCAGGCTACTTAGTTTTGAATAAGCACCGCTCTCGCCAAACAGGATTTGCCGCGACAAGAAAGTTGCACTGTCCTTATTCGCTTTGGCATGGCTGGTAGAAGAGCGCAGTGAAAATACATTTTTTTCGTTTAATAAATGAGAAAAATACTGTACGCCCAGCGCGTTATGATGCCTATTAGGCGATAGTGCTAACACACTGCGTATTGTTGTTAGTGGTAAGTAGCGCTCTGCATGTTCAGATTGAGGGTTACCATAATAACAAGGAAGACCATCCATACGAGCCATTTTACAGTTCTCCCATGCTGGATCAGATAAATGGACAGGGATATTTTGATCTTTTAAACCACGTCCAATTGCGCGAGCAACATGGTTAGCCCCGATGATTAAGATTGTATTTGGAGAAGGTTGACGTACACCGAGTAGCTTAGCAACAGGGATCGCCGTTAAGCTTTGTAACACAACAGTGATAATAATAACGGTAAAAATTAACGGGACAATTTTTTCAGCATCAGCGACACCAGCTTCCATCATACTAATAGCAAATACAGAGCCTACAGCAGCCGCTACAATACCGCGGGGTGCGATCCACCCTAATACTAGGCGAGATTTGACAGGCAAATCAGAGCCAAAAGTAGATAGCGCGATACACACAGGTCGAGCAATGAACAACACAACCGCTAGAAAAATAAATACGTCACCGTCGAGCATCATTAAGTCAGAGAGCTGCAATCGAGCAGCAAGCAATATAAATAATGTCGAAATTAGAATCATCGACAAGTCTTCTTTAAACTCTAAAACAGAGTCAATTTCTAAGTCATCTTGGTTTGCTAACCAGATACCAAATACTGTTACAGCCAGTAACCCAGATTCATGGCTTAGGTGGTTAGAAATGGTAAAACTTATAAGCACTAAAGCTAATATACCAAATTTATGTAATTCAAATGGTAACCACTCTCTGCGAATCAACAAAGTTGTAAGCCAGCCTGCAACCACACCAATAGATAAACCTACACCTAGTGTTTTAAATAGTGCAATAAGGGTATGAACAAAGACTTCACCTTGGCCAACCAGCATAACAGCTTCAAAAACCAGAACAGCAAATAGTGCGCCAATAGGGTCTATAACAATGCCTTCCCAACGTAGAATACGGTCAATATCTTGTGTTGGTCTCATTGAATTTAAAAGCGGTGCTATTACGGTAGGGCCTGTAACAACAAGTACAGCACCGAGCACGGCGGCGACCCGCCAATTCAATTCTAAAATCCAATAAGCACTTAAACTAATAATAATGCAGGTGGCAATCATGCCGATAGAACACAAGTTTCTGACAACTTTACCAATCCCTTTGAGTTCCTTGAAATGCAGAGTCAATGAGCCTTCAAATAGGATAACAGCTACACTCAATGACACTACCGGGAACAACAAATCGCCAAGTAATGCGTCAGGGTCTAATACGCCAGTTGCAGGCCCAAGCAAAAGGCCGGTGAGTAATAAAAACAAAATAGCAGGAACGCGAAAGGCCCACGCTACCCACTGAGCTAGAACCGAACAAAGCGCAATCCCGGCTATATAAATGGCTGACATATATAAAGTATTCCTTATCTATTACTTTGATTTAGAGAAAAGACTATCAAACTTATAATACAGGGATATACACGTGTATGATCATTTCTCCTAATAGAATTTTAGCTGCTAATGATTTTTTTGTAGAAAATATCGTGGTTATTGAGCTAGTCCATTTCATTAAAAATTCATTATTCTTTAACATTATGAAATATATGGATAATTTATCCTATCGTCTTAGCATAATTAAGCGCATAAAATATAACCTTGATCTTACAGTTGATTTTAGCGTATTATAGTTAGTGTTCAAACAATTTGTTATCTAAATAGTTCTAGTTGAGCTATAAGCGAATACATATAGTTATTTTTAAGTTAGTGCGAATAAAGCTGATTTAAATGCAGGTTACTATATTTATTTGTTTAAAAATCAATAGTTTTTTGTTTTGAATAAAATTTGTATGTAATTACTCATTTTTGGGTATTGGTTTACTTGAAAGCATATTGCCTCTTAAAGGCTATTTTTATATTTTGAGTTGAATTATTACCTGTTCAATATTTGGCGCCCATCGTGGTGAACAAATCTCGGTCCTTAAGTCATCACCCTATCTGTTGGTGTATCTGACTTTAGAGGCTCTATGTATGTTGTTAATAAAGAAGCTTCACACAGCTTTTTACAGCGATGCATAAACAACACTTTTTATTTTACTTTATAACCGTTCAATCTAATGATTGGATGAAAGTTATGCTATATCTAAAATTCACTATTTCAGATAGAAATGGGCGTATTTTGCTGAGTGCTAAAAAGTGTATAGGAACATACAAATTGTAAACTCGCAGCTTAGTAATAGTGCTAAGTGATTGTTTTCTTACTTCTCTTTGAGAAGTTACAGTTAAATGGAAAGTTGAAATACATTATGCAAAAGTTAAATTGGCGACGTATTGTACTTAAAGTGGGTAGCGCATTAATTGCTCCTGATCAAGATGGTTGTCGCTCTCGTTATTTATTAACTATCGCACAGTTTATCGTTCGTTGTCGTAGTCGCGGCATTGAAGTTATTTTGGTTTCTTCTGGCTCTGTAGCAGCCGGTGCTCATCTATTCCCTGATCAGCAAGAACGTACAGTGACCATGAAAAAAGCCATGGCAGCTGCTGGTCAAACAGAAATGATGGCAATGTGGGACCGTTTTTTCGATTTCCCTTCAGCACAAATTTTGTTAACCCACGGTGATTTACGTGATCGTGAACGTTATGAAAGCATTCGTGAAACCGTATTCACATTATTAGAGCACGGTGTATTACCAATCATGAATGAAAATGACACGGTAACCACTGATGATTTAAAAGTAGGTGATAACGATAACTTATCGGCAATGGTCGCAGCTGCGGCAGATGCTGATGCGTTGATGATATTTTCGGATGTTGACGGTTTATACAATAAAAACCCGAACTTACATGATGATGCCGTATTACTTCCTGAGATAGAGTCTATAGACGAATCTATTTACGCGATGGCTGGCTGCGCAACCAGCGCAGTGGGTACAGGTGGTATGAAAACCAAGATAGAAGCCGCCGAGAAAGCAACATCACACGGCATTACAACTTACATTATTAACGGCTTTAAAGAGCAAACGTTTAACCAGCTACTTGAAGGGATCAACCCAGGAACTGTCTTTTTACCTTATGAAAAACCGATGCAAGAAGCTGTGCATTGGATGACTCACACAGCGAATGAGCAAGGTGAGGTTGTTGTTGAAGGTTCATTTGATGAATCACTTGAAGGTGAAACAGGTTGTATTCGCGGTGATGAAATTGTTGCCGTGCATGGTGAGTTTGCTATTGGTGATACTATCTTAGTTCGTAGTAACGATGGTACACGCTTAGCTAAAGCAACAGCTAATTACAGTAGCTGTTTATTAAATTTTATAGCCGATAACGAACAAAGCGAGTTTAGCGATAAGATGCAAGATTCGATTGGCCCAGTTATTTCAGAGAAAGATATCGCATTATTGGAGAAGTCATGAGTTTAATTACGGATATTTCACGTCAAGCAGCAAAAGCTGCACACCAGTTAGCTTTACTCGATACCGAGACAAAAAACCGTGTGCTGCTGGAAATGGCTAGCGCTTTAAGAGAGCAAAAAGCATTTATCATTAAAGAAAATGAGAGTGACTTAAGCGCGGCACGTGACAATAATTTAGCTGCATCAATGATTGACCGCTTAACACTGAATGATGAGCGCATTGAAGCGATGGCTGAAGGTATTGAAGTGATTGTTAGTCTTGAAGACCCTGTTGGTCAATTACGTGACATAACAGAACGTCCGAATGGCATTAAAATTCGTAAAATGCGCGTACCGCTTGGTGTCGTGTGTATGATTTATGAAGCACGCCCAAATGTAACAGCTGATGCGGGCGCATTGTGCTTTAAATCAGGAAACGGAGTAATTTTACGTGGTGGTAAAGAAGCGCTTAAAAGTTCACAAGCAATTGCAAGCGTAATGCACCAGGTATTAGAGAATAATGACTTACCGGCCGCACTTATTTCTGTCATCCCAGATCCAGACCGTGGATTATTAATGGAATTGATGCAGCAAAGAGAGAGCATTGATTTGATTATTCCACGCGGTGGTGAAGGCCTCATTAATTTTGTGACAGACAACAGTACTATCCCTGTTATTCAGCACTTTAAAGGTGTGTGTCATTTATATGTAGATAAAGACGCTGACTTAGAAGTTGCGGTTAATTTACTACTCAATGGTAAAACACAACGTACAGGTGTATGTAATGCGTTAGAAGGTTTAGTGGTTCATGAAGCCGTAGCCGATGAATTTTTAAACTTGTGTGCTGTAGTTCTTCGTCAAGAAGGTGTGAAAATAAACGCCGATAGTAAAGCAGCTCAATACTTTGATAATGCAACCGTGCTTGCTGACAGTGAGTTTGGTCAAGAGTACCTTGATTTAGAAATTGCTATTCGTGTTGTGCCTGATTTTGCAGGGGCAATTGATCATATTGCTCAGTTTGGTTCAAACCACACCGAGGTTATCTGTACTAAAAACCAAGATGCAGCTAAATTATTTCAGCGCAGTGTAGATGCATCAGTTGTAATGGTTAACGCATCATCACGCTTTTCTGATGGTTCACAACTAGGTTTAGGTGCTGAAATCGGTATTGCTACATCTAAGTTGCACGCATACGGCCCTATGGGCTTAGAGTCGCTTACAACTGAAAAGTACTTAGTGGATGGCGAAGGTCAAGTGCGCGAATAATCTAAGCTAAACCGCTGTTATGGGCGGTAGAAAATTAAATCGGTGCTGACGAATGTTGGGGCCGATTTTTTTTGCTCTAAATTATTAACCTGAACTCTGGATAATAAATCTATCTCCAGCGGCTACTTTCAACATTAACTGCGTTGAATTTACTTGNNAATAAATATATTTGTGATTTAATTTCAATATATTAGTACATCTCTTAACCAGAGTTCAGGTTAATTTATTAAAAAATTAAAATGATTTAATAAGATTTAAAATTATTGAAGGATGATTTAGTTCAGATGGTGTTTGATTTATTCTTTAGAAGAGGTAGGAAAGTGGTGGAGCTAAGCAGGATCGAACTGCTGACCTCCTGCGTGCAAGGCAGGCGCTCTCCCAGCTGAGCTATAGCCCCACATTCCTAAAGTTGCAAATTTTGCAACCCACTTGAGTTTCCCTTTCAAGCGGGACGAACTTTAATGAGATTTATAGATTTGGTCAAGTGTTTTTTAATTTTTTATGAAAATTCACGTAAGCAAAGTTTTTTTGATAGACTAGGAACTCATAAAAAGCAGATAGAAACTAAAATGAAAAAATATACTTGGATGTTACTCCTGTTTCTATTCGGTTGTGCAAGTCAACAGGAAGATGCGCCGTTTGAAATCAACAGCAAGCAACTGTATAAAAAGTTAGATGGCCAAGGGAATAAAATCTTTGCGTATGTAGTGTCTGTAAAAGCCAGTAGCCGCAAAAGCCGTAACTCTGATCGGCCTTTAACACGCAGCGAATTTAAACGATTTGCAGAGCAAGAATATTTTGAAGAGTCCAATAGCTTAAAACTAGAGTTGGAAAATCAAGCTGTAGCATTGTTAAAAGCTGAATTAGAGCAACAGCAATATTGTCCTGATAAATATGAAATAGATAATGTTGTTTGGCGTGATTTAAGTGTTCAATTAAGAGGGCGTTGTTTATAAATGCTTGCAGATAAAAATAAGCTGGTTGCATACCTTACGCATTTAAATATTGATTACGAGGTAATAGACCACCCACCTTTGCACGGAAGCTTAGATGCGGATGCGTTATTGGTTGAAAGACCCGGTACTCGTTTAAAAAATTTATTCTTGCGTGATAATGAAGGGAAAAACCATTTCTTAGTGATTACGGCTCATGACAAACAGCTTGATTTAAAAGCATTGGCCAAATATCAGGGGTTATCTCGCCTTGGGTTTGCATCAAATGAGCGACTAGCTCGCTATTTAAAAGTCGCCCCCGGGTGTGTGTCTATGCTTGCGCTTATGAATGACAAGCAAAACAATGTCACAGTTTGGTTAGATCAAGACATATGGTTTGGTGATTTATTTCATTGCCACCCATTTGAAAATACGCAAACGTGGATTATGGCTAAAAGTGACTTAGAGCACTTTTTTGTAAGCACAGGGCATCAACCTAAGGTGGCTTTTTTACCTGCAAAGTAGCCACTTATTACCAGTGCAAACCCACCTGAACACACAATTAAAAGAGTGGCCATAAACGCCGTGTGCCCATATTGCTGGTACACCAACCCCGGCACAAAGGAGCCTAATGCGCCTCCGCTATAATAAAATGATACATAGCCACCATTGGTTACACTGGCAGGTGCTACGCTTAATTTATTTACCAAAGGTGCGGCAGTAGAGTGAATCATAAACATCGCCGCACAAAAGCCCGTAAAAGCAATCAAAAATACAAGTAACTCTTCGCTCATCAGTAAAATAATGGTGATGCAATAAAATGCAAATACACCACATAATAAATGCCATGGGGAACGGCTGCGCTTCAACAGCCAAGGTGTCGTTATTGAGAATAAAGCCCCCAACAAATAGCCACTATAGATAAAGCCAATATCGCGAGTATTGGTTATTAAAAAGGTATCTTGCAAAATAAACGGAAGATAATTGAGCAAGGCAGCAAAGCAAAAAAACATACAAAAAACTGCACTATACAGTTTTAATATGGGGGCTGTTGCAAGCTGCTTTAAATAACTTAATGGTGATTGCGGTTCTTCCATAGGTTGGTATGTGCGGTTACTCATTGTCAATGCAAGTAATACCAAACCGGCAGCTATCACGTAGTAAAAGCTTTGCCAGCTCCATAAGTCAGCAAATACTGCGGCTAACACGCGGCCGAAATACCCACCTGCAATTGTACTACCTATGTACAAACTCATCTTTTTTTGCAAGCAGTCCGCTTTATATGACATGCCAACATAGGTTGTCATGGCCGTGAGTGCAGCAGGTAAGATTAATCCCTGTATAAAGCGGATAAGTAAAAGTAGTTCAAATCGTGGTGCGAGGGTGAAAATAATACAGCTGACTGCAAGCCCAAGCATTGCATTACGTAAAATGTTCAGTGGGTTATGCTTGGCGAGTATTAAGCCATAGATAAGCGGGGCAATAGCTAATGGCACCATTGTTGCCGTCATCAGGCTGCCCGCAGTAGCAGGGTTGACTGAAAATTGAGTTGCAAATAACCCTAAAAGTGGCTGGGGCGCATATAAAACAAAAAAGATAAATAATGAGCACAGTAATAAATGAAAAATTCGCATTCATTTAGCCTAACAGCAAAAGCAGATAGCTTACGCTTAGTTGTCATTAAATCAATTGCAATAGTTAATTTAAGCCATTATTTTAGATAAAGAAATACAAATTAGTTGTGCTATATCAGGTTTTGCATTTTTAGCTTTGCTACATTACCAGCATAAAGATGGTAAATCTTAAGTATTAATCCGTAGCGCAATTAATGGGTTGGCAAAGTTGGTTGAATTCTAGCGCAACTCGTATCTTGAGGTGTGGTGGGTATCGGTATAAAATAATTCTAATATCAGTTTTTCATGGAACAAGACAATGGGTTCATTACAAGACCAGTTACTTCAGGCAGGGTTAACAACGTCGCACAAAGCAAAAGTGGCAAAAAGTGAGAAACGAAAGCAACAAAAAAAACAAAAGAAGGGGGCAACTAGTAACCCCAGCGATCTGCAAAAACACATTCAACAAACCAAGCTAGAGCAGCAAAAGAAAGCCGAAGAGTTAAATCAAGCGCGCCAAGGTGATTTAAAGCAGCGTGAACAAGTTGCACGTGTTAAGCAAATATTAGAGCATCATAATCAAGATGAGATCCGCGGTGAGCGCACCTTTAATTTTACTTTTGAGAATAAAGTAAAAGAACTTGATGTTAATGAAAAAACTCAAAAAGCGTTATCAGGCGGGCGTTTAGCAATTTGTGTGCTTGAAGGTCAGTTTTATGTACTGGAAGATGAGCCAGCACGCAAAGTAGCTGAAGTTGATGAAAAATATATCGTATTCCATGTTGAGCCAGACGACAAAGGTAAAGACGATAATGACCCATATGCTGACTTTGAAGTACCTGATGATCTTGTGTGGTAATAGCGCACTAATAAAAGAGAATAAGTAATATTTGGCCTAGGCCGTAAACGACGATAGATAGGTAGGGTAACCAATCTTTTTATTTGTCTCTTTTATATATAATAGATTGTTTTTAACTATTATTGGTACAATGAGTGACGTATACCAAAGAAGTATCAGTGATCTACACCGTGTATGATTTACGTACAAATTAGCAAGTTAGTGTGCATGGTCTACACTTAATTGGTCAGATTTCAAAACCGTTAAAAAGAAGAGAAAATATAATGAGCAAGATAAAAACACTACTTTTAGGGGCAAGCCTTGCTGTGGCTGCAAGTGCTTCATTTTCAACAATGGCTGCGGACGGTGAAGCGCTTTATACCGCTAAAAACTGTCAAACATGTCATGGCGCTGAAGGTAAATCACCTATCATGGCAATGTATCCTAAGCTGAATGGTCAAAACAAAGAATACTTACTCGCACAAATGAAAGACATTAAGTCAGGTGCTCGCGCAAACGGCATGAGCATGGCAATGAAAGCGATGGTTGCAAACGTATCTGAAGAAGAAATGGCGGCAATTGCTGATTACTTATCAAACGTTAAGTAACTGACACGTTAAGCTGATTTTTAGTTAACGCTCAAACAGCCACATCAATTTATTTGATGTGGCTGTTTTGTTTCTAATGGTTGATTGCAACCTTAGACTACTTTAGACTTCTATACATCTATTTCGCATTGTACTCAGTGTGTTTATACAAGGCATAAATATGTTTGAATTACCGCAACTGGATTTAAAAAATAAAGTATCAGAACAGGAGTGGCAGTTACGTGTTGATTTAGCCGCTTGTTACCGTTTAGTTGATCACTTTCGTTGGGGTGATTTAATCTACACGCACTTATCGGCACGGCTACCAGGCACTGATCATTATCTAGTAAATGCGTTTGGCCTCACGTTTGACGAGGTAACGGCATCAAATCTGGTGAAAGTGGATTTATCTGGCAATATCTTAGATGACACTCCGTTTAAAATTAACCCTGCTGGTTTTACAATTCACAGTGCTATTCATGAAGTGCGTGACGACGCTCACTGTGTTATCCACTTACATACAAAAGAAACTATTGCAGTAGCGACGCAAAAACAAGGCTTGCTGCCACTTAGTCAGTATTCGATGTTTTCTTTACCATCGTTGTCTTATCATGGTTATGAAGGGCTTGCAGTGAATGATGATGAAAGAAAACGACTGCAAGATGACCTTGCTAATACTAATCATATGTTATTAGTCAACCACGGCGGGCTTACTGTTGGCCCAACAGTAGGTGATGCATTCATGCGTTTTTATGATTTACAGCGCGCGTGTGAAATTCAACTCGCACTACAATCAAGCGGTGCAGATGTTACGCCAGTACCGCAAGCCATTATCGATAATATTTATAATCAAGCTAACGTTGTTCACAGTGGTAGTACGGGTGGTCAGCTAGCTTGGCCTGCTATGTTACGTAAAGCCTATCGTCTTGATCCAAGTTTTGCTAATTAAGGAATTTTCATGAAAGTTAATCGCGTTGAAGTATTTGATATCCATTGCCCTGAGCGTCCAGCGTGGACGCCTGTATTTGTCCGTATTCACACCGATGAAGGCATTAGCGGTGTTGGTGAGGCGGGTCTTGCGTACGACTTAGGCCACAGTGCCGCTGCTGCCATGATCAAAGAAATGGCTGATGCGTTTTTGATTGGTCATGACCCATTTCAAACAGAAAAGTTATGGTCACGTATGCTACGTGAAAGCTTTTGGGGTTTAGGAGGCGGCCCGGTCGTGTATGCTGCGATGAGCGCCATTGATACTGCGCTTTGGGATATTAAAGGTAAAGCACTTGGTTTACCTGTTTACCAGCTGCTCGGCGGTAAAGTTAACGATAAACTACGTACTTACGCCTCGCAATTACAGTTTGACTGGGATAGTGAATTTAAAGCCTTAGTACAACCACAAGAATATGCAGAAGCCGCTTTAAAAGCGATTGCAGAAGGTTACGATGCCGTTAAGGTTGACCCTATTCAGTATGATAAAGAAGGTAATACTTACTATGACCGCACCAAGATTATTTCACGCGCTGAAATGAAGCTTTATCGTGCGCGCATGCAAGCAATTCGTGAAGCGGTAGGTGATGAAGTTGATATTATTTTTGAATGCCACAGCTTGCCGGGGGCAACATCTGCCATTCAAATCGGTGAAATAGCTGAAGAGTTTGATTGTATGTACTACGAAGAGCCGGTTAACTATTTAAATCACTCATTGCATGCAAAAGTTGCGGATAAAGTCGCTGTACCAATCGCCGGTGGCGAACGTTTATATAATCGTTGGGGTGTGCGCCCATACCTTGAAGATCAAAGCATTGATGTATTACAACCTGATATTGGTTTGTGCGGTGGCTTTACTGAAACGAAAAAAGTATGTGATTACGCTGATATTTTTGATGTAAGAATTCAAGCGCACGTATGTGGCGGCCCAGTTGCTACAGCAGCATCGCTACATCTTGAAACAGCTATCCCTAACTTTTTGATTCATGAGCACCACACTTATGCAATCAAAAAGTGGAACCGCGAATTATGCTTACAAGATCCACAGCCAAAAAATGGCTTCTTTGAAGTGTCAGAAGAGCCTGGCTTAGGTATTGAGCTAAATGATGAGATTGTAATGCGTTCACAACGTGTAGAAGTTAAGTAATCACTGCATTGCGCCTAACATTAAAAAAGCCCGATTAGGGCTTTTTTAATGTTTATCCGTTGTTTATTTTACATGTTACGTCAGGCAATGACTCAGTTGCTTTGCTATCTAAATGGCGTACAAAGCAGGTACCACCTTTAATTAACAATTCAAATTTATCAGGCATGTTTAGTTGTTTGCCCATAATTGGGTTGCCTAAAGAGTCTGTTTTAGAAGTACTATCAACAACGATTACACTCCCTGTCATAAATACATCTTTAGCGACGGCAATGGCATTACTGCGCATGAGCCGTGCTATGCCTTGCGCAATTAATTCGCTTTGCGGCTCTTTTAATAGTGCATGCTGTAATTTGGGCGTGGGCTTATCTGCTGGTGCTGCACAGCCCAATAATAAGGTACTACTCAGTATGCAAATACCAAAGATGCTCTTCATTATAATTTCACTCATTTTCAGCTTTAGGTAACACTTTATTCTGCTCTGCAAATGTGATGGCTCGCGTATCAATAACGTAAGGCGTGTCACTTTGCTGTGAAGGCGCAAAACCTTGCAGGCTGGCCGTTGATGTTGGCGCAGGGCAATTACCTGTTTCACGATAATTAAGCGCTGTTGCTAAGAGTGCTTCATTAGGATCGCCTAACTGACGAGTAAAGTCATCAGCCACAGCACAGCCCGCAACACGCACAGGTAAGCGCTCAGTGTTTAGTGTATTTTGTGGGGCAAAACCATCTGCATACTCACCAAACCCCTTGTTATTTTCACCGGTAAATTGAATGGTAAAATAGGTAACATCGCAGTTATCGGTAGCATAAAACCCATACGGTTTACCACAGGTGCCGGCTCCGATTTGTATTACGTCGATGTCAGCCCCCCTTAAACCGTTAATAATGGCTTCACTGGCTGAACACGTGCTACTTGTCGTGAGTAAGTAAACGCGTTCTAAGTTAAGGGTAGGTAGTTTAGTGCCTGGATTAAGGCTTGGGTTTTCAGCAAAGCCAACAAATTCATCGGTAAATAATACGGGCTCTAAACGCTCATCTGTTACAGGATTAAATACAGGGTGTTTATCGTTAAAAATAGTGCGTTCAAAAATTTTATTATTGGTATTCGCATCACCTGCAATCATGTAAGCCACTTGGCTGGCCATTTGTAAAAAGCCACCACCGTTGTAGCGAATATCAATAATTAAATCAGTGACATTATTGTTTTTTAAAGTATTAAATGCATCATATAAGGGTTTTTCTGCAACTGCATTATGGCTATTAAATTGAAAATAACCGACATTCCCATCAGCCAGTGTTTTTACGTTAGTCACCGGTTGCGTTGCTATTGATTGAGCGGTGAGCGTGACTTCTCGTATTTCTGATGTGGTCACGCTTTTAAACGTAAACGTGGTGACCTTACCTGACTCTTTAGGGAATAAGCCCGCATTAATGATATCGACATCCTCTTGCGTACTGGCATTAACAAAGTCGACACCATCTACTTCTATGATTTCAAAACCACGAGAGATCGCCGCTTGGCTAGCAGGGGAGTTAGGCTCTGTATAACTTATAACTCCTTGGCGAGGTGCTGTTGGGCTAATTATTTTAGTTTTAAACCCATAGCCAAAGGCAATTCCAGACTGACTTTGTGCTTGCCACTGTGCTGTGGGTAAGCTGGAATGGAAGTTGTCTTTATTGGCGCCAGAGTTGGTGATTTCTTCCGTTTTTAATAGTTGAAAGTAATCAGCAACAGATTCTGTAAGTGCAGGATCTCGGTCTACAATTTCATCATACCAAAGGTAGGTTTCATTACTCCATGAGCGTAGCCAATGTTTTTCGTTAAGTGCTTGGCACTGTTGCTCAAAATTACGCGATGACTGAAATTCACCTTGTGCCCAATTAATCACTGTTGGACCTGAGGAGTTGCTGTCAGAGGAGCCAGAGCCACATCCAGATAAAACACTCAGAGATAGGACTGATGCGACAGCTAGTTTATATTGTGACTTTTTCATTAATCGTACTCACACTTAACTACTTTAATAGAATATAGCGCTTTTTATTTGTACAAGATAGTCACATTAAATTTAAAGCTGGTAAAAGCAAAGTGCATTGTCGTAGCTCAAACTTTGCCACAGAATTGGGTTTTTACATAGTGCATGATGGCTTTGCCAAATAGCCTCATAACTGTGTTGTATTTGGCAAACCGGAAAGTTGCTAGCAAACATCACGCGTGATTGGCCAAATTGCTGGAATATAAAATCAAAACACTTTTGTTGCTGTATTTTTGAAAGGGGGAGTAGTTCAAATCCCGAATATTTAATATATACGTTTTGATTATGCGCTAAAACAGCGATCCCCATTTTCCAGTCATCTATTTTTTGAGGTAACCCGGCATGATTAATAACCATTCGTAAATTTGGGAGCTGCGCGCAGTAGTTAGCAACGCGTTCGCTAACAGAGGTGTTTTCTAGTTCAAATTGCGCTTCAAAATGTAACCCTAACTTGGCTAAGTAAGCCAGATTGGTAACCGTGTTTGGGCTCAGTAAGCGCGAGCTTTCCTCTGCTTCTGTGATATCTCTGATACCAACAAGTGATGGATGCAATAAATTTGCAATTGCTTGTTTGAATGTCTCAGGGCAATCATCAATCTTTGCATAACCGATTGCTTTATAATGAGTTTGTGCTAAATGCTTACTGAGCCAAATTAACTCTTCAATTGGGTGGTTATTATTAAACCCAGCTTCTATGTGAACAAGGGCCTCTAAATCAAATGAACAATGTTGCATTAACTCAGCAGCAGTGACAGGGGCTTTTATTTGGCCAAGGTGTGGCCATGGAGGTGGTTTACCTCCTTGTAACCACGTGTATTCACCTTCAATTAAATTGAAAAAATGCACATGAGGGTCAATTATTTTATTATGCATTTCATTTACCTAACTATTGGGCTGTGTAGCCGCCATCAATGTTTTGTAAGCTGCCAGTGATAAAGCTTGCATTGTCACTTGCTAAAAATGCAGTTAAAGCGGCCACTTCTTCTGGCTGCCCTAATCGACCTAGTGGTTGTAATGCACCCTCTTGGGCAACGATATCAGCTTTATTGGCGCCACTACTTTTGCAATAGGCGTCAATAGCATTATGAAATAAAGGCGTTTCAATTGTGCCTGGGCATACAGCATTGGCACGAATGTTAAAGGTTGCGTAATCTAAAGCCGTTGTTTTTGCCATCGATGCTAGGGCGTGCTTTGTCAGGTTATAAGCAAAAGAATTGGTTTTGCCTATACTTGCTTGGTCAGAAGCGATAAAAATTATCGCCCCACTTTTTTGTGCTTTCATGCTCGGTAATACGGCCTTAACAGCAGCATATGCCCCTTTAACATTGAGCGCGAATAATGAGTCAAAAGTTGCTTCGTCGGTGTCTTCTATCGTCGCGCTAAGATGCTTACCTGCATTTGATACGAGTACATCAATACGGCCTTGGCTTTGCGCTATTTTTGCGATTGCCAGCTCTACTTGTTCGCTCTGGCTAACATCACATTCATGCCAACTACCAAATTCACCCTTTTGAATGTCTAAGTTAAAGACCTTGAAGCCATCACTCTCTAAGCGCTGACAGATAGCACGACCAATACCTAAGCTTCCACCGGTTACTATTGCAACTTTTGTCATTATTTGTCCTTAATTAGTGATTGTGACCACAGCCGCCTTCGCTATGAACATGACCATGAGACAGCTCTTCGCTCGTCGCTTCACGCACAGAGATAACGTCTACATCAAACGTTAATGTTTTGCCTGCAAATGGGTGGTTTAAATCACAATCAGCATTAAAACGGCCAACTTTAACAATGGTAACTTGGTGCTTACCTTGGTTTGAATGCACCATCGCAGTCATACCTGGTTTCCATACTTTGGTATCGCCTTGCAAGTGTTTAAGTGGGATACGTTGAATTAAATCATCAACGCGTTCGCCATAAGATTCACTTGGTGCTAATGTCACGGTTAAGTTGTCGCCAGCAGATTTGCCTTCAAGGGCTTTTTCAAGACCTGGTAGCATACCTTCAAGGCCATGAATGTAGCTAAGTGGCGTGTCGTTTTTACTACTTTCAAGTTGCTCACCCGCTTCACTTAAAGTGTAATGAAACTCAACCGCTGAATTTTTACTGATTTGCATGCCAATCTCTTATAGGAAAATATAGATAAAGGCTGATTTTACGCTAATTGTGACAGATCTGAAACTATTGACTATTGCGGCTTATTTAAGGTTTTTTCTAACCCCGAAAGCATGCCTTCGTTATTAACTTTGGGAGCAGGCTTTGTAGCTTGAGGTAAATGAAGTACTAATAAAGCACCGGGCTTTAAAATACTGGATGCACTAAGTTTGTTCCACTGAGCCAAATCTTTGTGAGGTACATCATATAACTGGCTTATTCCCCATATAGTGTCGCCGGGTTTTACTTGATATTCCACGGCTATGGTGGGTATGGCGATTTCAGTGTGCTCAAGGTATGGGCTGATTTTATAATCTATCGTTAAAGTGTCAGGCATGGTGCGTGGCTGGCCGACAGTTAAGGTTTCACCAATGTTAATTAGGTTTGATAGCTTACTATTCATCATTTTTAACTTTTTAACTGGCATGTCAAAGCGACGCGCAATGGCATACAAAGTATCCCCTTGTTTTACAATGTACTCTCCTGCAAAGTTACGTTTAAAAAATTGACTCGTTAGAAGGTTCTGCTGTGCCATAGGGATTAAAAGGGTATGGGGACCATTCGGTGAGCTTTGATTTTTTAAATACCCAGAGTTGAGCTTATGAAGTTGCTTACGACCAATACCAGATAAATTAGCTATCACTGAGAAATCAAACTGCTGCCCAACATCAAATTCTGTTGTGATTGCTTTGTTGGCTAATTTCGGGCGCTTTAGGCCTTGAGTGGGGTTTTGTACTAAGTAGCTCAGAGCAAGGAGCTTTGGTACATATTCAGCGGTTTCTTTAGGTAACTTTAATGACCAATAATCGGTGCTTTTACCACGTTTTTTATTTTCTGCTATAGCACGTTTTACTCTTCCCTCACCAGTATTATAAGCGGCTAAAGCATGTAACCAATTACCGTTAAAACGTTTGTGTAAGTATTTTAAATAAGCCAATGCAGCATCTGTCGATGCTAATACATCTTGACGGCCATCGTACCATTGGTCTGACTTTACTCCAAAATGATGGGCTGTTGCGCCAACTAGTTGCCACACTCCAACAGCATGCTGGGATGAGCGTATTGCAGGCCTAAAGTCACTTTCTACAAAAGGTAATAAAGCGATTTCCATAGGGAGATTTTGTTGCTCTACTTTTCGTACAATATGATATAGGTAAGGTGCGGCTCGTTTATTAACAGTTTCTAAATAATGAGGCTGTTTTGCATACCATTTAATACGCTTTTTTAACGCTGTGTTGAGGTATATCTTAAACTGTAAATTGTGTGCAATATGCTGCCATAAATCTGTGTGGCGCTGATTTTTCGTGGCTTTTGAGGCTGTTTTGGGCGTTGTTTTCTCTGGCGCTTTTATACCTAACGGTATATCGCTAATGTGAGTTTTTAATGCTGTAGTCGGTAGTGTGTTCGAAGGCTTAAAATGATTAAAAATGATTGGGGCTTGAATTGTTTCATCAGCTTCAATTGGGTGCTCGATTGTTTTACATCCGAAAAGCAAAAAAAACATTAGCAATAAAGCACAAAAATATCTGCACATAAAAACCACCCAACTTCAGTCCTTGTTTAAGTTTAGCACAACCCTGTGCGGCTGCTATTTTGACTGTTTAGCGCGTTTAAGTCCAGCTTGCAGAAACATTGGGTAAGCTTTGGCTGAAATATCATCTGTGATGTACTGGTTAGCAAATTGTTTATTAAAGCTTTGTTGGAGTTGAGCTAAGTTTTGTTCTGGGTTGTTCTGTACATGTTCTTGTATGGCAATTAAAAAAGCATGAGACTGCTCAAGGTTTTTTACTGTCAATGGCTTACCGTGGCCTGGTAAAATAATCTGCTCACTAGTGCCTGTCGTTAATTCTTTCAATAGCGCTTGCCAGCTAGTTAAATTTCCGTGCCCTGGGTAAGGTAAGTAGTCGACAATATCTCCACCGATTAAAATTGTTTGCTGCTCTGCAAAAAGCATTAAATCAGCATCAGTATGTGCTTGGTAGGCATTGATTGTTATAGGGTAGTTACCTAAATCCAGTGCGAGTGAGTCAGTAACTGTTAAAGCAGGTGGATGCAGTGCGTACTCTCGCCATCGCAGCAGTCGTTCTTTAGCTAACTCAAGTTTATCGTGCCATGCTGGTTGCTTATCTACAGGTTGCTTGGCTAAGCGCTGAAAGCTTAATTCAATACTTTGCTGGTAGTTATCTAGCTTATTAGTATACGCCTGTTGAAAATCAGTAAAGCTTGTTGCTAATTTTTTATGTGTAATTAATTTAGCATCTGGATAATGATGCTGTAGTACTGCCATTCCAAGTAGATGATCGTCATGAAAGTGGCTTGCGATTAAATAACATAAGGGAACTTCAAGTGTGCGTTTGAGATGTTTTACCGTTGCTTCAACAGCAGAGAAGTTGCCACTGGCATCAAAGATTAATGCACAGCTATCCCCTTTAATGAGAATTTGGTTTGAATCATAAAAACGTAAATTAGCGGGCTGTTGAAAAAAATCGACTTGGTTAGATATTTTTTGCCATTGCGCTTGAGCCTGGCTAGTCGACAATAAAGTGCCTGCAAAAACTAAAAAGTGAGTTAAGCGAAAGCTGATAAAATAGTTTTTCATCATTTATCCCTAGTTGTCATGTGCAGGCTAAGCAGATAAAAAACAAGCGCAAAATACGCTTGTTTATTTATGGTTAGAGTCGTTTAAATATAAACTCAGTTTATCTATAAGCTCATCTTGTTGTTGTTGTGCTGTTGCTTGTTGCTTTTGCACTTCTAACAACTCGTGGCTGATATTCAAGGCTGCCATAAGCAAGGCTTTTTGATCATTTCTTACAGTAGAGCGTTGTTTCATTTGCTCTACTAAATCATTGAGGTGCTTAGCAGCTGCAATCAATGCGTCTTCTTGGCCTTGTGGGCAAGCAAATTGCTGCTCTTTGCCTAGTAGCTCAACAGTGACTCGCTGATTTTGCAGCTCTGACATTAGCTAGCCTGTTGAGCGCTTTGTAGCTTCTCTAGCAGTGAGCTTAATGTGCTGCTTGTATCTTTTTGCTTTTCTTCGCTATCAAGTACTTCAAGCTGTAAGGTTTCGTTTTCGTCTATTAGCTGGCCATTTTTTTCTGTTAGGCTTTTTACTTCAGCTTGTAGTTCATTATTACGAGTGATTAATTGGTCGATCAGTTGTTCGAGTTGAGAAAGAGTTTCGTTGTTCATAAAGGCGCTCATATAACTGTTATTAATAACTTGCAAATGTAAAGCAAAGTTACACTATATGCTAGCACTTACGCAGCTTTTAGCTGTTTTTTATTTGATGTTAAGGGGAAATTCAGCTGCTAAGCTTCTTTGTTCAGAATTGGTTCACTTTAATCGTCAGTATTGTGATGTTTAGGAAGGATATTAATTTCATCATAAACTCGTATCTTAGATAAGCTTGGGTATAATGAGATTGTTCACAGCTCCTATCAATTGGTTTATAGCGAAACTTAAATTATGCTCAGTTACAGACATTCATTTCATGCTGGAAATCCAGCCGATGTTCTTAAACACCTCGTGCTTGCGCAGGTATTAAGTTATCAAACAATTAAAAATAAGCCACTTGATTATATCGACACTCACTCAGGGGCTGGTTTTTTTGAATTAGCTTCTGCTGATGCACAAAAAACACAAGAATTTCAAGATGGCATAGCAAAGCTTTATCAGCACAGCAGTGGTCACGAAGCTTTAAATGACTATATAGCATTGATCAAATCTTTTAATGAACAAGGTGAGCTTGCTTTTTATCCAGGTTCACCAAAAATAGCTGAGCATTACTTACGCCGCCAAGATAAAGGCTGGTTTTTTGAGTTGCACCCTCGGGATCTCGTGTTACTAGAAGAAAACATGCAAGGCAAGCGCTCAATCCGTGTCCGCGGTGAAAATGGTTTTGCGGGACTAATAGGTTTGTTACCTCCTGCATCACGCAGAGCTTGTGTGTTGATTGACCCACCTTATGAAATTAAAGACGACTACGATACAGTCGTTAAAACGTTAGTTAAAGCCCATCAGCGCTTTGCTACGGGTACTTACATGATTTGGTACCCAGTTGTTGACAGAGAACGTATTGATCGTATGGAAGAGGGGCTTATAGCTTCAGGAATGCGTAATATTCAATTATTTGAGCTAGCTACGCAAGCCGATACTGACGAACATGGTATGACAGCATCAGGCATGATTGTAATTAACCCTCCTTGGAAGTTAAAACAAACCATGGATGCTGTGTTACCTGAATTAGTGGATTTGTTAAGCGACGCCAGCGGCTTTTACCGTAGCGAGCAGTTAGTTGAAGAATAACCGTGTGAAGCAGTTTTAAAAAACGCCCAACTTTGTTTGGGCGTTTTTTATGCAAGAGTCTAATTAAAGTGCGTTGCTTGGAAGGTTGCAGTGACTTTACCTGCTGCATTTTTCATTGTGAGTGTTTCACCATCAATAGCAAATTCGCTGGCGGTATCAAGTACTGCTGACATTGTAGTTTCAATATTCATTTGCTCAATACACATTTTTTGAGTGCTTGCTAATGGCTTAAAAGTAATGGTTTTTTCATTGGCTTCGTAGCTACCAGTAAAGTTATTGCATCCTAAAAATCCATGTGTTGTGCCATCGGCTTTAAATTGAATAAAAGGCTCTTTGGTTTTCACCTCAATCGCTTCACCATAAAAGTTTACTGCTTTCCAGTAAGTGTTTGTTAGGGTTACGTCTGGCTTAGCAGCAGCGGTTTTTGACACGATAACTTTATATGGTTGATCTGTTTGCTGTTGCGCAAAAGGGTTATTACTGGTTGTGCTAATGTAAAGCAATTTGCCTTGGTTTTCGATACGTGCACTAACGCTGTAACGATGGCCAGCTTTAATTTCTGACTTATCATACTGCAGCGATACATCATAAGGCGGACCACCATTGAGCTCTAAGGTTTGCTCGCTAATAACATCGGATTTAACGTCCATTTTAGACACATCAGAAAGCTTAACGGTCATTACGGAGCCTGGTGGTAACATGCTGCGGTCTAAATAGGATACTTGGGTATTAAGCGTCGCCATTGTTTTTTGCTCTGCTGTATTGTCGGATGCATTCTCCTGAGTACAACCAGAAAGGGCAATACTTGCCGTTAATAAAACAAGACAGCCTAATGATGATTTTTGTAATGACATAAATTTTCCTTGAATGAGCTAAAGCTTGTAGCACGCACGACTACACAACGAATGCAGCGTAATCCTTTCGCACTTAATCTTAGCTTAATTAACCCCAGCTCTGAATAATAAATATATCTCCAGCGACTACTTTCGACGCTAACTGTGTTGAATTGACTTGCAATAAGCCAGCTATTGACGCGTAAACTCGCCTTGTTATCGCTAAAAGTCTCCGGCTGGAGACTAAGGGGGAATTTGTTATTTAATATCCATGCATTATTACATCTCTTAATCAGATCTCAGATCAATTAGCAAAAATGGGCACATGGCCCATTTTTAAAAAATTAAACTGCAAGGTTAAGCTTATTTTTTTACATACTTGGTCAAAATAACTATACGTTGACCGTCTACACGCCCTTCAATGTGCTCAGGGTTGCTGGTTAAGCCAATGTTACGCACGGCGGTACCACGTTTAGCAACCAAGCTGCTTCCTTTAACATCGAGGTCTTTGATAAGAGTCACCGTATCGCCTGCTTGTAAAACCACGCCATTACTATCAAGGTGTTTAATATCATCTTCTTCAGCAAGAACTTTTTGTGCCCAGCTAAGTGTATCTTCTTCAAGATAGATCATATCTAAAGCGTCTTGTGCCCAGCCATTTTCTACTGCAAGACGAGTAAGCATTCTATAAGCGACAACTTGCACGGCTGGCGTCTGGCTCCACATGCTGTCATTTAGGCAATGCCAATGTGTTGGTGTTAGCTCAGTAGTTAATTCAATTTGGTTTTTACATGTTTGACAAACAAAAATGCATTTATCTGAATGTGCTTCAGCAACTGGTGGTACTTCATAAACTGATAGGTTATCGGTTGCATTACATAACTCACATTGGTTATTGCTACGCTCAATTAAAGTCTGTTCGATACTCATATTTTAGATTCTTTTAGTGTGGGCCTAGATATAAAGCAAGTATACCACTGTCGAGTCCCAGAAAAACATATCCCTGATAAATGTAAGGGTATTTTTATTATAATTCATTAAATCAGAAAGTTCTGGTTGCTTTGATTGAAGGGAATTTCTACTTTTAAACACAGTTTATACATGCAAGCTTCTAAAAAATCACTATACTAATTTAATATATGAATACTCAATTGATGAACCTCAAAAGCAGCCGCATCAGAAGGGCAAGAAATGTCGAATACTAAAATAACAAAAACAATGCCCACTATGGTGACGCAATACATCGCACGCCAGCCAATTTTTAATGCCGAAAAAGGCATCTTTGCTTACGAGCTATTATATCGTGATTCAGTTAATAATGTGTTTCCTGCAGGCACCTCAGATGGCCAAGCCACGGGGCGATTATTTTTTAATGCGCTTATGCTGATAGGATTAGAAAAATTAACAGCAAAACAATACGCGTTCATCAACTTATCGTCAGATGCCTTATTGGAAGACTTTCCTCGTTTATTACAGCCTAGTAGCGCTGTTATTGAAATTGTCGAGCGTGCCAATAACATTGAAAAGGTTACCCACCGCGTTAAATCTTTAAAAGGGGAGGGTTACACGTTTGCTTTAGATGATTATGATGGCGATGAAAAGTGGGAACCTCTTTTGGAGCTTGTTGATTATATAAAACTAGAAGTTGAAGAGCCCATCATTAAAACTAACATGGCGTTAAAAAAGCTTAAACGCCGTTTTCCTGGGTTAAAAATAATTGTTGAACGTATAGAGACTCATGAACAATTTTTGTCGTTAAAAAACGCTGGATGCGACCTCTTTCAAGGCTTCTTTTTTGCACGCCCAGAAATGCTGACGTACCAAAATGTTGAGCCGTCAAAATTGGCGGTTTTTGATTTATTAAGATGCACCTCACGATTGGATCTTAATTTTGATGAAATACAGCAGCGAATTGCAAAGGATGTAGGTCTCACTGCACGGATTCTAAAACTGGTTAATG
This sequence comes from Pseudoalteromonas sp. KS88, assembly GCF_004766475.1. Classification (NCBI taxonomy): domain Bacteria; kingdom Pseudomonadati; phylum Pseudomonadota; class Gammaproteobacteria; order Alteromonadales; family Pseudoalteromonadaceae; genus Pseudoalteromonas; species Pseudoalteromonas sp. KS88. The sequence goes on along the minus strand of NZ_PYHV01000015.1, from coordinate 37,023 downwards.
CTCGCTCAGAGAGTAAGAGCTTAGTTATTACGTCAATTTCACAAGCTGTTATCTACTTGGGGGAAGACGCTATTCGCCAATTTGTGCGGGTACTTGCTTTAAGTGAACTAGGGGTAGATAGACCAACTGAATTAACTAAACTTGGCTTAATCCGTGCGCACTTTATGCAGCTAATGCTGGAACCCGGCGGCAAGGACATGTCAGAGCAAGGCTACTTAGTCGGATTAATTTCAATCCTTGATGCGATACTAAACATAGAGCTCGATGTTATCGCAAAAGAGTTTTGTTTGGGCGATGAGCTATCAGGTGCTTTGCTTAACTATAATGGAATGCTTGGTGCAACATTGCAATTAGTTCGTGCTGTGGAAGAAGATAATTGGCCCATGGCGGAGCAATTGCTTGAAACAATTCGCCCAGCTTCAAATATCGAGGTTGTCTATAATATCATGCTTAGTGCGCGAGAATATGGTGATGAGGTATTAGCGTCTATTATTGAACAGGTATAATGGTTTCATTATGATACGATGCTATTAATTTTTTTTGATGTCGACTTATGCGTAAAATTTTACCACTCACAGTTATAGTTATAGCACTCGCATTATTATTACCAGGTATTACGCAACCTGTTTTAACTCTTGAGGGAAGAATAGACAAGTCGCAATTAGCTCAAGTGGGCATTGAAATGCTAGCAGAGGAAGGTGACGTAAGTACCCGCAATATGCTGATGATGGCATCAAGTATGCTGGGGCTTGACAAACTTGAAGGTGAAATTAGCGCATACCAAAAAACACGCAGTATTTGGGGGACGGTTAATGAACTGGCAGATAATAAAAACTATTTAGTCGCCGTGCTGGTGGCATTTTTCTCTATAGTTATCCCAACCTTAAAGTTATTAATGCAATTGTTATACATGTTTTTACCAGTGAATAAATTTAAACACATGCTCGGTCGAGTTATACAATGTGTTACTAAATGGAGCATGGTAGATGTATTTGTGATTGCTTTAATCGTCGCTTATCTTGCCGGTAATGCTGATGGCCAAATGGGTGAGTTGATTAATATGCGCGCCGAATTGGGTGCTGGTTTTTGGTATTTTACTGGTTATTGTTTATTTGCCATCACCGCGAGCAGTTTAATTAAAGTTACGCCAAGAAATAGTTAAACATTTGTGTTAACTGTGTAGTTATCATAAACTTCCCTAGAACCTAGAACCTAGAACCTAGAACCTAGAACCTAGAACCTAGAACCTAGAACCTAATTTTAAAAGGCATTGTGTTGCAACGTATTAACCAGAGTTTATTGGCCATAGTCTTGTTACTCACTTTAGTGGGTCAAGCTGTTGCGTCTGTAACTATGTCATGCGAAATGCCTCATATGAGCCAAGCTCAGGTGCAAGCTGTTGATACTACCGATATGCATCATGATATGTCATCAGGTATGATGAATATGGATTGCTGCGATGACGACGCAACAAGCAACCAAGAGTGCGCTTGTCCAATGAGCGCATGTAGTACTCATTCTATGTTGAGTATGGAAAGTTTATTTACCGCCGTGCTACTCAATTCCGATAAAGTACAGCTCTACACCCCGCAAGAACAACATTATATAGCCAGTTCGTTATATCGCCCTCCTATGCCTGCGTAATTGCAGGATAGGTGCGTCTAAAATTTACTAAATCATATTAAAAATCACCTATTACTGCCTCTAAATTAATCATTTTTTTAATTTTTCTGGAGAGTAGTGTGAAACACTTTTCTATATTTAAAGTCAGTATTTTAGCTTTGCTGTTAGGTACTGCAACATCAGCACACAGTAACGAGCTAAGCCTTAAACAAGCGCTCGATTATGCGCTTGATAACGAGCCTTGGCTGAAGGCCAATAAATATCAACAAGTTGCTGTGCAAGCACAAAGCTTAGCCGCAGGCACGCTACCTGATCCGGTATTAACCTTAGGGCTGATGAGTTTACCAACGGATGGATATGCTTTTGATCAGGAAGGCATGACCCAGTTAAAAGTGGGTGTAAGCCAAATGTTTAGTCGTGGTAACAGCCTAGAGCTGAAACAGCAAGCTTTAGCTCAATCAGCGCAGCAATATCCTTGGTTGCGTGCCGACAGACTTGCCCAGGTTAAAACCATTATTATTGAATCTTGGCTCAACGCATATCGGGCTCAGCAAAGTATTGCGCTGATTGAGCAAGATAAAGCTTTGTTTACACAATTGATTGATATTACCGAATCAAGTTATGCCAGCTCTGTAGGTAAAACCCGTCAGCAAGATATTATTCGCGCGCAGTTAGAGTTAACCCGCCTTGAAGATAAATTAGTGATGCTAGAGCAGCAGTTTGAAAGTGCCAAAAAACGGATGTCGCAATGGCTACCGATGAGTATGTTAACTCAACCTGTGAGCGCTAAGCGCGGTGAAGTTAAGCCATTAGTTGACTTTGCTGAGCTTAAATTTGAGCAGCTCATGCCGCTGCTGATGAAACATCCTGCCATCGTTGCTATAGAGCAAAGTATTGCTGCTAAACAAACCGAAGTTGCAGTGGCTAAACAAGGCTATAAACCGCAGCTTGGTGTGAATATGGGCTATGGCTATCGTGATGATACGCCGATGGGCGACTCTCGCGCCGATTTGTTTTCTATCGGTATTAGCATCGATTTACCGCTGTTTACCGATAATCGGCAAGACCAACAAGTTAATGCTGCAATTGCCATGGCTGAGTCGGTGAAAACAGAGAAATTGATCGCACTACAAAAGCTCAAAGGGATGTATTTTAAAGAGTTTAGCCAGCTTAAAAGGTTACAGCAGCGTGACGCGCTTTATCAAACTAAGCTATTGCCACAAATGGCAGAACAAGCACAAGCGACATTAAATGCTTATACCCGCGATGATGGTGATTTTTCAGAAGTGATGCGCGCCCGTATTAGCGAGCTGAACGCCAAAATAGACGCGTTGAATATCCAAATAGATCAACAAATTATTATTGCGCGCTTGAATTATTATGCAAGCAGCAAAGATGCTGTTGTGATGGCAGAGCTACTTGCAGGAGAGCATAATGAACATTAATTTAAAACTACTTATAGCAGTATTATTCGGGATAGGTATTGCCTCAATTGGCTTTGTTATTACGGATCACTCAAGAGATTCTGTAACGGTTAAATCAGAACAACGCCCCCTGTATTGGGTTGCACCTATGGATAGTAATTATCGCCGTGATGAACCGGGCCTTTCTCCCATGGGCATGGAGTTAGTGCCTGTTTATGCTGAGAGTGAGAGCAATAACCAAAACGGCCCTGGTACAGTAACAATATCTCCTACAGTGGTTAATAACCTTGGCGTTAGAACCGCAAAAGTACAGCTTAAAGCATTGCAAAGTGAAGTGAGAACAGTGGGCTACGTACAATTTAATCAAGATCAATTAGTACATATTCACCCGCGTGTTGAAGGCTGGATAGAAACTTTGTACGTTAAAGCCGCTGGCGATAAGGTTGAAAAAGGTGAACCGCTGTATACCTTATATTCACCGCAACTGGTAAACGCACAAGAAGAGTTTGTATTGGCTGTGAATCGCAATAATTCCGTACTTATTCGCGCAGCCAAAGCACGCTTAAAGGCATTGAATGTGTCAGACGGTTTTGTTGAGCGTTTACAAGCAAATAAAAAAGTGATGCAAAATATTACCTTTTACGCCCGACAAAGCGGTGTAATGAATGAACTTAATATCCGTGAAGGTTTTTATGTGAAACCCGGTACTTCAATGATGAGCATTGGTCAACTCGATGAAGTGTGGGTCGAGGCTGAAGTATTCGAGCGCCAAGCGCAGCTTATAGAAGTGGGTTTACCGGTTACCATGACACTTGACTATATCGCAGGGCAAAGTTGGCGAGGTCGAGTTGATTATATTTACCCAACGCTAGATGCTAAAAACCGTACATTACGAGTGCGCTTGCGCTTTAACAATCAAGATCATCAACTAAAGCCAAATATGTTTGCGCAGGTGACCATTAATGCTAGCGCTGAACAACAACTTATTGTGCCAAAAGAAGCTGTTATTCGGACCGGCTCGCAAGACCGGGTGGTAGTGGCTCTTGGTGAAGGTCGCTTTAAATCAGTGGCAGTAGAACTTGGTCGCAGCGATAGTGATAACACGGTTATCTTGGCGGGTATTAATGCCGATGATGAAGTCGTCATCTCAGCACAATTTTTGTTGGACTCTGAATCAAGCAAAAGCTCCGATTTTAAACGTATGCAAACACCAGCAGTTATCACCAGCGTATGGGGGAAAGGCGTGGTGAATAGTGTTATGGCAGATCATCGTATGGTGAATATTAGCCATGAACCAATGGATGAATTAGATTGGCCTAGTATGACCATGGACTTTGCCGTTGCCGATAGCGTTGATTTTAAGGCGTTGCAAGCAGGGCAAGCTTTGCATTTTGAGCTAACAAAAAAAGCGGATAACAGTTACCTGATAAGCGCTATTCATATAATGGATTCAACTCATATGATGAATGAAGCTGACAACATGGCTACGGTAACAGGCAGTATCAATACTATTGATAAAGACAAACGAATTGCCAATATCAGTCGTGGCGCAATTAAAAAATGGAATCGAGGTCCTGCCACTATGGACTTTACATTTGCTGAAAGTGTTGATTTAAGTCACCTTGCAGTGCAGCAAAAGCTGACATTTACCTTCAGTGTGCAAGACGGTGAATTTGTCATCCAGCGTATTGATACTGTATCAAGCATGCAATCACACAGTGGTCACTAGGGGGCATTATGATAGCAGCAGTTATTCGTTGGTCCGTTACTAATCGCTTTTTTGTCTTGTTATTAACAGCAATATTGATTGGAGGTGGCTTATTTGCGGTAAAAAATACCCCAGTTGATGCTTTGCCCGATTTATCAGATGTGCAGGTGATTGTAAAAACCTCCTACCCAGGGCAAGCGCCACAAGTAGTGCAAGATCAGGTCACTTTTCCGCTAACCACTGCCATGCTTTCAGTACCTGGGGCGAAAACAGTGCGGGGCTTTTCATTTTTTGGTGACTCCTACGTGTATGTCATTTTTGACGAAAACACTGATCTTTATTGGGCACGAAGCCGAGTACAAGAATATTTAAGCCAAGTGGCTAGCCGTTTACCTGATACCGCAACCGCAGAGCTTGGCCCAGACGCCACCGGTGTTGGTTGGATTTATTTATACGCGCTGGTAGATAAAACTAATCAGCATGACATTAGCCAGTTACGTAGTTTACAAGATTGGTTTTTGAAGTTTGAATTACAAACCGTCCCAGGGGTATCAGAAGTGGCTTCGGTGGGCGGTATGGTTAAACAATACCAAGTTAATGTAGAGCCGGATAAACTGCGGGCTTATGGTATTCCGCTTAGTTTAATTCAAACGGCCATAAAGCAAGGCAACCAAGAAATGGGCGCCTCGGTAGTAGAAATGGCCGAAGCTGAATACATGGTAACTAGCTCGGGTTATATAAAAAGTATGGCTGATTTAGAAGCCATTCCACTGGGTGTTAACGCCAACGGCACACCACTGCAATTACGCGATGTAGCCGACATTCGCCTCGGCCCACAAATGCGCCGTGGTATTGCAGAGTTAAACGGCGAGGGCGAAGTCGCGGGTGGCGTAGTGGTAATGCGCTATGGCGAAAACGCACAAAAAACCATAGAGCTGGTAAAAGCAAAACTCGAGTCTCTAAAAAAAGGCCTGCCAGATGGCGTTGAAATAGTGCCTGTGTATGACCGTTCAAATTTGATCAAAAATGCCGTAGATAACCTTAGTAGCAAGCTAGTCGAAGAGCTAGTTGTAGTAGCTCTGATCTGTGTCGTTTTTTTGTTTCATGTGCGCTCATCTTTGGTGGCTATTATTACTTTACCTTTGGGAATTTTAACTGCGTTTATCATCATGTATTGGCAAGGCATTAACGCTAATATTATGTCGCTCGGCGGTATTGCGATTGCCATTGGCGCGATGACTGATGGCGCAATCGTCATGATTGAAAACATGCATAAGCATATGGAAAAAACCCCATTAACTGACGAAAACCGCTGGCAAGTGGTCACCGATGCGGCCAGTGAAGTCGGTCCCGCACTATTTTTTAGTTTATTGATTATTACCGTAAGTTTTATGCCGGTGTTTATTTTAGAAGCGCAAGAGGGCCGTATGTTTTCCCCGCTTGCGTACACCAAAACCTATGCCATGGCAGCATCTGCGGGTTTAGCAATCACTTTAGTGCCTGTTTTGATGGGCTACTTTATTCGTGGCAAAGTCATTTCAGAGCAGAAAAATCCGGTTAATCGGTTACTGGTTAACACCTATAAACCATTACTGAATCTCGTTTTACGGTTCCCTAAAATGACCTTATTGTTAGCACTGGTAGTCGCCATTATTGGTTTTTACCCAGTGAATAAAATTGGCAGTGAGTTTATTCCGCCGCTGGATGAAGGCGATTTAATGTATATGCCCACCACTTACCCAGGTTTGTCGATTGGTAAAGCGCGTGAGATTTTACAGCAAACCGATAAGCTTATAGCCACAGTACCAGAGGTGCTAACAGTATTTGGTAAAGTCGGGCGCGCAGAAACCGCCACCGATCCTGCACCACTAACCATGATTGAAACCTTTATTCAGCTCAAGCCAAAAGATCAATGGCGCGAAGGCATGACCTTAGCTAAATTGAAAAAAGAGCTCGATGGCTTAGTGAAGTTTCCAGGCCTGACAAATGCGTGGGTTATGCCAATCAAAACCCGTATCGATATGCTGGCAACCGGGATTAAAACGCCGGTAGGCATTAAAGTCGCAGGGCCAAACTTGAACGAAATTCAAAAAATTGGTCAGCAGATAGAAGTCTTACTTAAAGATTTGCCCGGCACGGCTTCCGTTTACTCAGAGCGAGTAGCTGGTGGACGTTATATCAAGGTAGATATCAATCGTGAAAAAGCAGCCCGTTACAGTTTAAACATTGCTGACGTACAGCAAGTGGTTGCTACCGCTATTGGCGGCATGAATGTCACGCAAACGGTTGAAGGGCAGGAGCGTTACTCGGTGAACTTGCGTTATCCGCAGGATTATCGCGATTCGCCAGAAGCCCTCATGTTATTGCCAATTGTAACCCCAACAGGGCAACGAATAGCACTTGCCGATGTGGCCAATGTATTTATTGAAGACGGCCCACCAGGTATTAAAAGTGAAAACGCTCGTTTAAACGGCTGGAGCTTTATTGATATTGATGGCATTGATATTGGCAGTTATGTAGACAGTGCGCGCCAAGTGCTCGACGAGCAATTAGTGTTGCCACCGGGTTACTCAATAACGTGGGCAGGGCAATATGAGTACATGGAGCGCGCTAAAGATAAGCTTGCTTATGTATTACCACTGACCTTAGCGATTATTATTGTGCTGTTGTACCTCAACTTTCGAAGCTTTGTTGAAGTGGCAATAATTATGGCTACTCTACCATTGGCAATGATTGGGGGGATCTGGCTTATGTACATAGAAGGTTTTAACTTCTCAGTTGCCGTGGGTGTGGGCTTTATTGCCCTTGCTGGGGTCGCGGTTGAAATTGGGGTGATCATGTTGGTGTACTTAAACCAAGCTTACAATGAAAAGTGCGCGCAAGCACAACAAGCTGGTAGAGCACTTAGCTTTATTGAGCTTAAACAAGCTATTGTCGAAGGCGCAGGCCTGCGAGTACGCCCAGTGATGATGACAGTCGCCACTATTATCATCGGTTTACTGCCTGTGCTCTACGGCACTGGAACAGGCAGCGAAGTAATGAGCCGTATTGCTGCCCCTATGGTCGGTGGCATGTTTAGCGCGATAGTGTTGACACTATTGGTATTGCCTAGCGTATATTTATTGTGGCGAAAGCAATCACTGAAGTGATTTGAACGGTCTATAACTTTTACTGGTGGTGTGTAACTTGTACCCTTAAAAAGTGCTTTATATATCACGCCACCCGTATTCATAGTTGATTTAAAAGGATTAAATGTTTTGGCACAAAACCCGCATTGAGTTATCCATCACGTGAGTAAAAAAGGAATACACATGCAAGTTAAAACGATACAAGAAGTGTACGATTGGACGATACTTTTTCACACCCAGATGGCAGCAAACTTCCATAGTGTGAAAGGCAGCCTTGATGAACATAATCAAATGTTGGTTGAGTATTATTTGGAGTATGAAAAAAAATTAGCCGAGGATTTGGTTGGTTTTAAAGTGATCACTGAAATTAATACACTCGATACATACTGTTATGAGTATTTCGCTAAAAATCCAGAGTTGCTAACATTTAACGATCTTGATCAAGGTAAACAGGTCGATGAGCACGTTATTCAGGCATATTTAACGGAGCAACACCAAGCGGTGATTGAGTTATATGAGTACTTATTGTCTCGAGCTAAAACTGAAAACGGTAAAGAAAAAATAGCGCAGTTATTAGAGCTTGAGCAGCAAGGCATCAAACAAATGATGCAAAGCTCAAATCGTCATATGGATATGTAAAAAATATACGGGTAGCACTGACTACCCGTGTTATTTCATTCAAACAAAGTCGATTAAAAATCCGACTTTCTTTAAGTATTTTTGCTCTTGTTGTAGGTCAGCTAAGAGCAAGGTTTGTTCGCTTAGCCACCCCACAGGGAATTGCAATAACATACTGTTTCCCTTCACGGTTACCGCCAAATCTTGGTGTTGATCACTTAGGCGCTTTTGATTTAATAATACCGCTAATCTGAGTAAAACTATGAGTTGTAATATCTGAAAATGGGGTAACGAGAGTAGTTGAGGAAATGCTTCTAAGCGAATCTTTTTACGATAAAAGCGTATCAAGCAACTCAGCAATGTTTGTTGTTGTTGTGTGAAGCCAGGCAGCTGACTATTTTCAACGACGTAGGCACTGTGCTTATGTAGGCCCGATGAGTTAATACTTAAGCCTATTTCATGCAATTGCGCAGCCCAAACAAGTAACTGATGGTTATCCAGTGAGTCCAATTGCCACTCTTTTTGCACTTGAATAAAAAGCCAGTCCGCGGTGTTTGCGACTCGCCCAGCGTGTACTTTATCAATAGCATTTCTTTCGCTTAAGTTAGCGATTGTATTGGTACGAATATCTTTGAGTGCTAACTTTTGCTGCATTTCATGAAGTAGCCCTTCACGCAATGAGAAGTCACTGTAATCCATTTCGTCGATACTGAATAACTTAAAAATAGCGATTAAAATAGCCAACCCGCCGCAAATACTGGCTTGGCGCTCAGGGCTTAATCCCGTGATAAGTAAGTTATCAATCGTTTTAGCTGCGATACACTGCGTTTTTAATTCAAGTAGGCGCTCTAGGGTAATGGTTTTTTGTTGTGGATCATTTGCAATAATCATTGCAAGAATCGACTTAATTGTTCCTGAAGTACCGACCACAGCGTCCCAGCCTGCACTCATATAGCTGGCATAAATAACCTCAAGCTCTTGCTCTGCTCTGATTTGCGCTTTATTGAAGCGTTTTCCATTAATGATCCCATCAGCAAAGAACTGCTTACTATAACTAACACACCCCATATTACGGCTGCTGAGCAATGAGTGTTCAAAATGTTTGCCAATTATTAGTTCTGTACTGCCACCACCAATATCGACAACTAAGCGATTTTCATCATGATGGATATAATGAGCCACGCCTTGGTAAATTAAACGTGCCTCTTCCTGCCCTGATATAACATCGATATGATAAGGAAATACCTTACTTGCTTGGGTTAAAAACGCATTAATGTTCTTGGCGCGCCTTAGGGTATATGTTGCGGCTATTTTTACATTACTCGCAGGGAAGTCCTGTAATGTAGTGGCAAACTGTTTCAATACGGCTAAAGCCCGCTCGGTCGCAGCTTGACTAAGTTGGTGCTTATCATCCAATCCATCAGCCAAATATACGCGCTGTTTCTCTTTATGAAGAATCTGCAAAGAGCCATCCACTTCTCTTGCTACCACTAAGTGAAAACTATTTGAGCCTAAATCAACGGCAGCAATTGAAGGGTAATTATTCATTATGGTAATTGTGTTCCCATTTTTTTAAGAGGTCATGGATTGCTATTTGTGAGCGAATCTTTTTGCGATTACCGCGTTTGACATAGAGGTTTTTTTGCTCACTATCAATAATACGTGCTTTTGTGCGGTCTTTAAATTGTAAATCAATAATATCAATAATCAGTTGTTTTAACTTTTCATCATAAATGGGAACCCCCACTTCAACACGGTGATCTAAGTTACGTGTCATCCAATCTGCTGATGAGATATATACTTTTTCTTCGCCTTTAGTACCAAATATCATGACTCGAGGGTGTTCTAAGAAGCGATCGACAATACTGATTACACGAATATTGTCGCTAAAATTTGCAATGCCAGGCACTAAAGAGCACATACCACGTACTATGATTTTAATCTTGACCCCTTTGCGCGCAGCAAAATACAAATTATCAATCAGTTCTTTATCAACAAGGTTATTGACTTTAATCGATATCTTGCCCGATTTACCGTTCTCGACATTTGTTACTTCTTGCAAGATCAATTCATTAAGGACTGTTCGCGCATTAACAGGCGAGATCATTAAGTGCTCAAAAACAAACGGTTTATAGCTGTTTTCTATAAATTTAAATACGCTGTCACTTTCATCACAAATGCCGCTATGCTTGGTAAACAAACTAAAGTCCGTGTAAATTTTAGCTGTTTTTTCGTGAAAATTGCCTGTGCCTATATGTGCATACTTTACAATTTGGCCTTTTTCACGGCGATGGATAATGCATAATTTACTGTGTACTTTTAATGCGGGGATGCCAAAAATAACTTTAATGCCCGCAGCGCTCAATACCTTTGCCCATTTTATGTTATTTTCTTCATCAAAGCGTGCTTTTAGCTCCACCATAACGGTGACTTTTTTGCCATTTTTTGCCGCATTAATTAGCGATGAAATTAATCGAGATTTACTGGCGACCCGATAAATATTTACTTTGATTTGCGTAACTTTTGGGTCAAACGCCGCTTGACGTACATATTCAAGTAAGTGATTAAAAGTATGGTAAGGGTAGTAAAGTAAAATATCCTGCTGAGTAATCGCGTCAAACACACTTGCATGGGTATTAAATGAGCTGCTTTGTAAAACGGGTAAGCTTTTATTCTCTAGGTATTGGCGTCCTACATTAGGGAAGCCAATAAAGTCCCTAAAGTTTCGATAGCGCCCACCTGGTATAAGGGCATCATGATGGGTGACCCCTAAGCGTTTCTTCATCACTTTAAGCATCGACTCAGGCATTACTTGGTCGTATACCAGCCTAACTGGCTCGGCATAAATTCGCTGCTTTAAGCCTTTAGACATTTTATCAAGAATACCTTCTTCTAGCTCGTCGTCTAAGTTGTACTCAGCGTCACGGGTGAGTTTGATTGAGTGGCCTTGTATTTCGTTAAAACTGAAAAAGTTACTAAACACATCATTAATAAAAAACAAAATTATATCATCGAGTAATACAATTGTTTTGTGACGACGCGTTTTCTCCGGAGGTAAAATTACAAACCGAGGGACTCTATCGGTTGGCACTTCGAGCATCGCATAATGGCTTTTATCACTGAGCATTTCGACAAAGATGTAGGTCATTGTATCGTTGATATGATCAGAGTAATCTTTATTCTCATCCAGCATGATGGGAGAAATATGCTGAAGAACTTTGTCATGAAAAAAAGTTTTTAACCAACTGATATGAAAATCACTGAGTGTCTCTGGGCGATCAACATGGATGTTATGATCATTTAAGTCGCAGAGGATTTGCTGGTGAATGGCATTAAATTTTTTGGTTAATTGCAGGACTTTTTGCTGAATCTCAGCAAGTAATATCTCATCTTCATCAAAATTCGTATCAGGCAATTTATTTAGTAGTATTCGGCGTTTTACGTCAGCAACACGAACCCTAAAAAACTCATCTAAATTATTAGAAAAAATCCCCAAAAAGCGCATGCGTTCTATAATGGGGTTGTTTTCGTCAGCAGCTTCTTGCAGCACTCGGTCATTAAATGACAGCCAACTTAACTCTGGTGCAAAATAAGTGATTGTTTGCGACACGTTTGAGCACGCATTCATGATTCATTCCTTAAATAACGTCTCCTTAAAAGGTAGTACAAAAAGATGACATTATCATGACAAACATGTCAATTGCATTACATGTTTGTCATGGGAATTTACGACAGTAAGGGAAAGGTTTACGCTGACTCAATGTCAACGATCAAATCAGCTGTAATAGCCTCTAGCGCATTAACAACTTCATCTTTGTTCATGCCCTGAGGAAGTTCAATTGTTGCCACAGCGCTAAAAATAGGTACTCCCCAATTTGGCGCGCTTTGTTGTTTAGAGTTTAGGTGAGTAATGCTGGCACCTTTGTGTCTAATAACACTGGCAAGCTCTTGCACTATCCCTGGGCGATCATTACCTGTGATAACAAAGTTCAATGTTTCAGCGGGGGTGTTTTCAATTGACTCGACACCGTTTTCAATTTTGACCTCTAGATCTGGCAACTCATCGAGTGCAACTTGTAACTCTTTAAGATGCTCCTCAGGTACTGTTACTTCTAAAATTCCTGCAAAATGTCCAGCTAAATGACTCAAGTTACTTGTTAACCAGTTTCCATGATGACTTAAAATAGCAGACGAAATGTCTTCGACAAGGCCGGGGCGATCGTGCCCTAAAATAGTGATAACTAATTGCTTCATGAGTAAGTTCCTAAAAGTGCCGTTCAGAAAAATGCATCGGCATGAAATAGTTGAATGATTGTTATGTTTATAAAGCCAAGTTGAGTATTGACTCAGTTAGTTATTTTGTCCAACTTTTGTTGGGTTTGGTTCCAATTTGATACAAAGAAAAAGTAGGTTTCTCATACTTTAGTTAGTTAACCTACTGTTTATTATGCGGTATTAGAAAGGTGAAATTTTCTCATATTGGTGGTGTAAGCTAATTTTTTGATAAATATTAGCGTTTAAAGCCATTGGTTATAGCTAGAAAGCAAATTAACGCTATTATGACGTCTGTAACATTACTGTCATCTTGGTGAAATATAATAAGCCAACGTTAAGTTTTAAAGGTGTTTCGATGACTTCCAATCCGAATAAACCGTCTTTCAATACGGATAGAAGCCGTCTGTTTAAAGACCGGTTTGCCCAATTTAGCATTACTGCTGGCGGTATAATGGTATTAATAGCGCTGCTGTTAATATTTTTCTATTTGCTATATGTAGTTCAACCTATTTTTGAATCTGCGAAAGTGGAGACACGCGATAGCTTTGAATTGAATAATATTGAGCAGATTGCAGGCCTAGGTGTAGAAGAGCAAACAGAAGTTGCGTTTTTACTGACTAGAGCGGGCGCAGTTGATTTCTACAGTGTAGAAAAGCAAACATTTGGTAATAAACTCACAAGCCTCCCTGTCACTCTCGACGCTAAAGTATCAAGCTTTGCTAAAAGCGCGCCTTTTCAGGGGCAATACGCATATGGTTTGGAAAATGGTTCAGCGGTCATCGTTGTACCAAAATTTTTAGTTACGTTTCCAAATAACAAACGCAAATTAACGCCTCGTTTAGATTATCCACTGGGTGAAATGTCACTGGTTGTTGATGATCAAGGTGCTGCCATTTCTCAATTTGCTTTTAGCCACTATGAAGAGAAAACGGCCATCGTTGCACAAACCGTTGATAAACGCTTAATGTTTAGCAGCTTTGTTGCTGAAGAAAACATGTTCACGGGCGAAATTGAGTGGCAAGTTGAGCGCACAGAATTAGATGTTGATGGGCGTATTGATCAATTGCTCATGTCACCAGACACAACACGCACTTTTGTCCGCACGGCAAATCAAATTTATATCTATGATACGCGCTTTCCTAGCGACGTTGAACTGATTCAGGTTTTGGCTGCTAACGAAGAAAATGCCAATTTAGTTTCTGCAGAACTGCTAGCCGGTGCAAACTCATTGATGCTTGCTAATGACAACGGCGAAGTATCTCAGTGGTTTGAAGTCAACACGGATGACGGTCGTGAGTATCAAAAGATTCGTGCTTTTGAAACAACAAAACAAAACAAGCTAGATATCTTCACAGAGTTTTATCGCCGTACTTTCTTTACTACCAGTTCAAATGGTGAGCTAGGTTTGTACTACACCACCAGTGAAGCAAAACTTTGGCAAGGTAAAATAAGCGATGGTGCAATTGAAAACTTTGCAATTGCACCACGTTCGAACGCGGCACTTATTTTAGCTGATAACAAGCTAACCGTTGTAGAAATTCATAACGAGCACCCAGAAGTAACCTGGTCAGCTTTATGGCAAGAAGTGTGGTACGAAGGCTATCCAGAGCCAGGTTATATTTGGCAATCAACATCAGCAAGTGATGATTTTGAATCGAAGTTTTCTTTAGTGCCCATCTCATTCGGTACAATTAAGGCGGCAATGTATGCCATGTTATTTGCTGTGCCGATTGCATTGTCAGCGGCTATTTACACAGCATACTTTATGTCGAGTGAGTTACGTAAAGTAGTTAAACCCACCGTCGAAATAATGGAAGCATTGCCTACGGTAATTTTAGGTTTCTTAGCGGGTTTATGGCTGGCGCCATTAATCGAGGAACATTTACCTGCCATTGTCGGTTTATTGGTTATGTTACCTTTGGGTATTATTGCCACAGCTTTTGGTTGGACAAAGTTACCAGCCAGCATTCGTCATCGTATTCCTGAAGGCTCTCACTCAATTTTACTTATTCCTGTTGTGTTACTGATAGGCTGGTTAGCGTTTGCAATGAGTGGTGCGATTGAACTGTGGATGTTCGATGGCAATGTACGTCAATATCTGACCAATGAATTAGGGATGACATTTGACCAACGTAACTCATTAGTTGTTGGCATTGCGATGGGCTTTGCTGTGATACCTACTATCTTCTCTATTGCTGAAGATGCAGTATTTAGTGTACCTAAGCACCTTTCGAATGGCTCTCTTGCCTTAGGAGCTACACAATGGCAAACATTGGTAAGCGTTGTATTGTTAACTGCCAGCCCGGGTATCTTCTCTGCGGTAATGATGGGATTAGGCCGCGCAGTAGGTGAAACCATGATTGTACTTATGGCAACAGGTAACACACCTATTATGGACTGGAGTATCTTCCAAGGTATGCGTACGTTAGCGGCCAATATTGCAGTTGAAATGCCTGAGTCTGAAGTAGGGAGTTCACATTATCGAATCCTGTTCTTGGCGGCATTTGTATTATTCATATTTACTTTTATTTTCAACACAGTGGCTGAGTTTGTTCGTCAGCAGCTGCGTGATAAATACAGCTCAATGTAATTGGAGAAACACGACATGGTAAAGCAGTGGTTTAAGTCAGGTTCTCCTTGGATATGGATGACAGGTGGTGCAGTAAGCATCAGCTTGATATCTGTTCTTGGATTATTAGCGATGATTGCATGGAAAGGGTTAAGCTTTTTCTGGCCTTCACAAGTAATGCAATTTGAGCTAGATGGCTCAGTGACAAAACAAACCGTTATTGGTGAAGTATATGACCGAGAAATGGTGCCAAAATCACGCCTAGAAGCGATGGGCGTAGATTTATCAGGTTTTAACAAAGAAAACTTAGAACGTTTACTCATTAAAACGGGTAACCGTGAATACGTAGATTTAGATTTCCGTTGGGTACTTGAAACGGATATAAAATCAAAGACGACTCCTGCGGATCTTGCAGTATTTGAACGTAGTAAAAATGGTAATTTTTACGGTTATATTGAAACAGTGATAAAAGACGGGCAAGTCATTACTGACAATAAAAAACAAGTATTGGAAGAGCTGGTTGATCGTGCAGTAGATTTAAATGATCAAGCTGCAGATCTACAAGACGGTGACATCGGCCATATAAACTATGAGCTAGAGCGTCTGCGTCTTCAGGAGAAGTCTTACTTATTAGACAATGCACTGACTGATGAGCGAGTGGCTGAGCTTGCTCAGCAACGTGCAGCACTTCGAGCCGATTACTTGGTGCTTGAAAAACAACTTTTTGCACTTCGTAGCCAAGCAAAGCGCGACAAAGTAACCGTTAAAGATATGCGCGGTGAAAGTGTCACTATACCACTTTACCAAGTACTTGATTTTTGGTTACCAAACGACATGGGCTTTTTTGCAAAACTAGGCCACTACTTTGTACAGTTAGGTAAGTTTATTTCAGACGACCCACGTGAAGCCAATACTGAAGGGGGTGTTTTCCCTGCTATATTTGGTACGGTATTCATGGTAATGCTAATGGCGGTGATTGTGACTCCATTTGGTGTTGTTGCTGCAATTTATTTACATGAGTATGCTGCTAAGAATGCAGTGACAAAAATGATTCGTATCGCGGTGATCAACTTAGCGGGTGTACCCTCAATTGTATATGGTGTATTCGGCTTAGGTTTCTTCGTTTATGTATTAGGCGGAAGCTTAGACCAACTATTTTACCCAGAAGCAGCACCTAGCCCAGTGTTTGGTACACCGGGTGTGATGTGGTCAGCATTGACACTCGCGATTCTTACGCTGCCTGTTGTTATTGTTTCGACAGAAGAAGGGTTGTCACGAATTCCAAGTACAGTGCGCCATGGTTCATTGGCACTTGGTGCTACGAAAGCTGAAACTTTGTGGCGTATTATTGTACCAATGGCAAGCCCAGCCATAATGACAGGTTTAATATTAGCCGTTGCTCGCGCAGCGGGTGAAGTTGCGCCATTGATGTTGGTGGGTGTGGTGAAAATGGCACCCACGCTACCGCTTGATGGTAACTTCCCGTATTTTCACTTAGATAGAAAGTTTATGCACTTAGGCTTCCATATATACGATGTAGGCTTCCAAAGCCCGAACGTTGAGGCGGCTCGTCCGCTGGTATATGCCACTGCATTCTTATTAGTATCAGTGATTATCACATTAAATATCACAGCAATCGGCATACGTAATCATTTACGTGAAAAATACAGATCGCTTGAGCATTAATTAGTAAAGGTAAAAAGACATGATTACAGTCGCTCCACAAGTAAACCAGTCAAGCACAGGCTTGAAGTTGGATTTAGAGAATTTAGGTAAAGAGCAAACAGCACTCGAGATCAAGGACTTGGATCTTTACTATGGTGATAAACAAGCATTAAGCTCGGTTAATATGAAGATCCCTAAGGGTCAAGTAACCGCATTTATCGGGCCATCAGGTTGTGGTAAATCAACATTGTTACGCTGTATTAACCGCATGAATGACTTAGTTGATATTTGCCGTATTGAAGGCGAAATATTACTTCACGGTCAAAATATATACGATAAAAATGTTGATGTAGCTGCACTTCGTCGTAATGTTGGTATGGTGTTTCAGCGTCCAAATCCATTCCCAAAATCGATCTACGAAAATGTGGTTTATGGCCTACGCTTACAAGGTATTAAAGAAAAGCGTAAACTAGACGAAGTGGTTGAGCAGTCTTTACGTGGTGCTGCGTTGTGGGATGAAGTGAAAGATCGGTTACATGATAGTGCATTTGGTCTATCAGGTGGTCAGCAACAGCGTTTAGTTATTGCACGTTCAATTGCAATTGAGCCAGAAGTATTGTTACTCGATGAACCGACATCCGCGCTTGATCCAATTTCCACTTTGGTTATTGAAGAGCTGATCAACGATTTAAAAAATAAGTTTACCGTTGTTATTGTTACACACAACATGCAACAAGCAGCGCGTGTATCAGATCAAACTGCATTTATGTACATGGGTGAGTTAATTGAGTATTCCGATACCAATACGCTATTTACCACGCCAAACAAAAAGAAAACTGAAGACTACATTACGGGTCGTTACGGTTAGAAGTTTGTTGTAGGTAATTTGCAGTAATAAACGAATTTGATAAGAAGGTTAATAATGGAACACAATATCAATAAGCACATTTCAGGTCGCTTTAATCAAGAGCTTGAAAATGTTCGTAACCATGTATTGAGCATGGGTGGTTTAGTTGAACAGCAATTAAACAGTGCGCTTGATGCGGTTAGTAATGGCGATGCAGAACTTGCGCGTAAAGTGCGTGAAAACGATTACAAAGTTAACGCAATGGAAGTTAATATTGACGAAGAATGCACCCGCATTATCGCGCGTCGTCAACCTGCTGCCAGTGATTTACGTTTAGTTATTGCAATCGCTAAGACCATTGCAGATTTAGAGCGAATTGGTGATGAAGCTGAGCGAATTGCAAAAGTTGCACTAGATTCATTTACCAAAGATCAGCAAGATTTATTAGTGAATATTGAGAATATGGGTCGCCAAGTTTCTAAAATGTTGCATGATGTTTTGGATGCATTTGCCCGTATGGACGTCCAAAGAGCCTTTGAAGTACATAAAGAAGATGCCAAAGTTGACCGCGAATATGAAGCTATCACACGTCAAATAATGACATATATGATGGAAGATCCTCGCTCAATTCCAAAAATTATGGATTTGGTGTGGTCTGTTCGCTCATTAGAGCGCATTGGTGATAGATGCCAAAACATTGCAGAATATATAATCTATTTTGTTAATGGAAAAGATATTCGTCATACATCTCAAGAAGATATTGAAAAGTCACTATAGCTTTATCTTCTCATTATCATGTTAAAAAGCGACCTTGTGTCGCTTTTTATTCTTTTACTTTAGTAAATATTGCACGCAGAATGGCGCTAAATAATAAAAAGCGTTCACAATCGTTGTGAATGCTGTAAAATTCGTGCTGCAAAGCATACTAATTTGATTTAAGGGTCAGTTATGCCTACAAACGCATTTTTAGGGGTATTCGCAAAATCTCCTATCAAGCCAATGGAAGATCACATCAAAAAGGTACATCAAGCAAGTAAAGCGTTGATCCCTTTTTTCCACCACGTTTTTAAAGAAGAGTGGGCTCAAGCAGAAGAAATTCGCTTAGACATTCGTAATTTAGAGCGTGAAGCCGACGACATGAAAAGAAATATACGTTTACAACTACCGCGTGGTTTATTTATGCCGGTAGAGCGTACAGATCTGCTTGAGCTCGTCACCCAGCAGGATAAAATTGCTAATAAAGCTAAAGACATTGCTGGTCGTGTAATTGGTCGTGAAATGACCATACCAAAAGAAATTCAAACTGATTTCTTAGCCTATGTAACTCGTTGTGTTGATGCGACTAAACAAGCATCAAAAGCAATCAATGAATTAGATGAGCTATTAGAAACAGGCTTCAAAGGTCGCGAAGTGACCTTGGTTGAAAAAATGCTCGTTGAATTGGATGCAATAGAACAAGACACGGATGATATGCAAATCAAAATACGTCGCCAGTTGCGCGTCGTAGAAGATAAACTTAATCCAGTCGATGTGATGTTTTTATATAAGATCATCGAATGGGTCGGCGAACTTGCTGATATAGCAGAACGCGTAGGTTCACGTCTTGAGCTGATGTTAGCTCGTTAATTTACACTCAGTTCAATAACGAAAGATTAAGGTTACACAATGGATATCATTGCATCTTATGGCACGGTATTAATTTTAATTGCCGCTGCTGTCGGTTTTTTTATGGCTTATGGTATTGGTGCGAATGACGTCGCCAATGCGATGGGGACATCAGTTGGTTCAAAAGCACTCACAATCAAACAAGCAATTTTAATTGCTATGGTGTTTGAATTTGCAGGTGCTTATCTGGCCGGTGGCGAGGTAACATCAACAATTCGTAAAGGTATTATCGATTCAACACCATTTATGGATATCCCTGAATTGATGGTGCTGGGTATGATTTCAGCGCTTTTTGCAGCAGGTAGTTGGTTACTCATTGCCTCGTTCTTAGGTTGGCCTGTTTCAACAACTCACTCAATCATCGGTGCTATCATTGGTTTCGCCCTTGTAGCAGTAGGTAGTGAAGCTATTCAATGGGGTAAAGTTGCGGGTATCGTAGGCAGTTGGATTGTAACACCTGCTATTTCAGGCTTTATTGCATACTTAATATTTATGAGTGCGCAAAAGTTGATTTTCGATACCGAATCTCCACTTAAAAATGCTAAACGCTTTGTACCAATCTATATGGGCTTAGCTGGTTTTATTATGTCTTTGGTTACTATCAAAAAAGGCCTAAAGCATATAGGTGTGAATCTAGGCGCTGTTGAAGGTTATGCCTTAGCTATCGCCATTGCAGTAGTCGTAGGTTTACTAGGAAAAGTTGCTATTTCTCGCTTGAAGATAGACCCGCAAGCGGATAAAAAAATGCAGTTCAACAATGTTGAAAAAGTGTTTGCAATCTTAATGGTACTAACTGCATGTTGTATGGCATTTGCCCATGGTTCAAACGATGTTGCTAACGCAATTGGTCCATTGGCTGCAGTTGTAAATATAGTTGAAAACAATGGTGAAATTGCTAAGAAAGCTGCACTAGCATGGTGGATATTACCGCTGGGTGGTATTGGTATTGTTGCTGGTCTTGCTATTTTAGGTAAGAAAGTAATCAAAACAATTGGTGAAGGGATTACACATTTAACACCTAGCCGCGGTTTTGCTGCTGAGCTTGCAGCTGCTTCAACTGTTGTAATTGCATCTGGCACAGGTTTACCTATCTCAACCACACAAACCCTTGTTGGTGCGGTGTTAGGTGTAGGTATGGCGCGTGGTATTGCCGCACTTAATATGGGTGTAGTAAGAAACATTGTGGTTTCTTGGGTAATTACATTGCCAGTTGGTGCAGGTCTTGCTATTGTTATTTTCTACATATTAAGAACTGCGTTCGGAGTCTAATTCCCGTAGCTTTTAAGTAGCACAGACTTTTAGCTTGAAAAGATCTCAATGCCCTCGGTATTGGGGTCTTTTTATTTGTAGGTAACAAAAGTAATGACTAATCTACCCAGTATCAAACAGCTACAGTATCTATTGGCTGTGCATCAGCATCAACACTTTGGCCGCGCAGCAAGTGCCTGTTTTATTGGTCAATCGACATTAAGTAGCGCAATTCAAACGCTTGAGGAAACCCTCGGCTGCCAGCTTATTGAGAGAGAAAACCGCAGCTTAATGTTTACTGCTGTTGGTGAAGAAGTGGTTGAGCGCGCTCGAAAAATTATCGACGATACCATGAGTGTTAAAGAGTTAACTAAAAGCCACCTTAATCCACTGAGTGGTAAGTTGACCCTCGGTGTTATACCAACAATCGCAAGTTTTATCGCGGCGCCTCTTTATCATTTTTGTCAGCAGCAATTTAGCGATCTCGAACTGGTGCTTGTAGAAGATACCAGCGACAGCCTGCTTGATAAGTTAGAGCATGGGCATATAGATTTAGCGCTATTAGCATTACCTTATGAAACCGATAAATTTCATACTCAGGTACTGGCACAAGATCATTTTAGTTTAGTGCATCATGCAGAATATAAGCCCGCAGCAGGTATAGAAGACTTTAATTTATTGCCTGATGCAAGTGTCTTCTTACTAGAACGGGAGCACTGTATGACAGGCCATGCGCTGAGTGCTTGCCACTTAAATCGTTCAAGCTGCATTAATCCGTTTGAAGCAGCCAGCTTGCATACTTTGCTTAGTATGGTCGAATATCAGCTTGGCGTGACCTTCTTGCCGCAAATGGCTATCAATGCCGGAATTTTAGCAAACAAGAACATGCTCGCGACCCCCTCAAAGGGTGATGCTTATCGTGATATAGGTATCTTATGGCGTAAAACTACCGGGCGAATTCGTGATTTTAGGCTTTTTAGCCAAGCGCTGAAGGACTTTTTAACCAAGCTGTGCCAAGTTTAATTTTTTAAACTCAACAAAGCGCAATTTAATTGCGCTTTTTTTTTAATTTTTCAAACTATTCACCTCACTCCCTCGACTAAGATAATAAGTAAATAAACTAAAAACTGAGAACCGTGTTTTTTCAATCGCAAGAGACTTTAATTCAAAAAGCGCAGCAGGGTAATAAGCGAGCCTGGATCAAGCTCGTTAAGCAGTATGAGAGCCACGTTTATAATCATTGCTTACGTATGCTTAGCAATCCCGATGATGCAATGGATTTGATGCAGGAAGTGTTTATTTCTGTGTATAAAAGTTTGCCTAACTTTCGCGGTGACGCCAGTTTCAATACCTGGGTATTTCAAATAGTGCATCGTCGCGGGGTTGAATTTTATCGCCGCCGGCGTATCTATCAGCCGCTCGATGATATGCCTGAGCAAACGTGCAAGCACGGTGAGCTTGAACACAATCAAATCGTGCAGTTAGAGCATAATCAGCTCAAAGTGATGATGAATAATCTACCTTGGGAGCAACGTTTGGTGGTGGAGTTAAAGTTTTTTCAGCATTGTACGTTTGATGAAATTGCATTGCAGTTAGACATATCAACCAATACAGCTAAATCACGTTTATACAGTGCATTAGGTAAATTAAAAGTACATTTGGAGGCCGTTGATGGCTAATTTAGACGCGCTTTTTGAACAATGGTTAGAAGGCAAGCCAATGACAGATGAGGCGCTCGAGCAATTAAAAGCGAGCCCGCAATACAGTGCCATGCTAGCACAAGCACAGCGCTGGCAAGCGCAAAGCCGTGACTATAAACAGCAACCTGTGCCTGATTGGAACCGATCATCTACTTTAGGGGTAAAAGCAAAGCGCAACAACCAAAGCAATAGTGCTACATGGGCCGTAGCAGCCTCGATTATAGTGTGCGCTTTGGTGTTTTTAGTGCCACATAAAAATGATCAAGATGAGTTGTCGGTGCAACTGGCAAAGCAAACAACACTGTTGCAATCCCAGCAAAAGCAAATAGACCAACTACAAAATATTATTTCGGCACAAAATGAGCTGCAACAACAGTATATGTATCAATTAACTAAAGAAGCCATAGCGACCGGGCGGGTCGAGCGGCAAGAAGACATCAATAGTTTAATTAGTTATATAAAAACTCAACGAGCTCAAGATCACGCTTATCTGCGAATGCAGTTAAATGATATAGCCGAACAAGTTCAAGCGCAGCCGATGGCTGCTATCGCAAAAAATTAGGAGTAAATCATGAAAAAAATGATGATGTGTAGTGTTATCGCTATTGTAACTGGGTGTGCAAGTGTTCAATCGCTAGCGCAAGCACCTGAACAATTAAGTGCAATTGCCCGTGAAGTTAGCATAATGGAAAACATACTTAGTACGGCGTTAAAGCAAGATACGGATAAAAAAGTGCGCGCGATAAACGCAAACTACTTCGCTAAACAAGGCATAGTGTTCGAATTAGATATTAGAGGGGCAAATCGCTGGCACGCTATTTTTAGCGGAGCACCCGATGCTCCATTGCCTCCTATGCCTGACATTGATTTTTCAGATGTGAACATTGAATTTATCAGTGATCATGTCGAAATCATCAGTGAACAGGCAGTAGAGTCTTCACGAGAAGCGTATCAACATGCAATGGAAGTAATGCGTGATGGGGCAGAGAAAGTGCGCGACATCGCTGAGAAAGAGCGAGATGTGAGCCGCGAGTTACGTGACTTAGAACGAGAGAAACGAGATTTAGAATTCGCGACACGTCATGACAACAGCGCTGAGGAAAAAGAGTTAGCAGCGCGTAAAAAAAGCGTAGAAAAAGAGATTAAAGCACTTGAAAAACAACAAACTAAGCTGACTAAGGAACAGAAAAAAGCACGCCAAGAAATTAGTGCTAAACAAGCACAACGCGAGAAACAAAAAGCCGCAGAGCAAAAGCAGTTACTCGAAAAAATTAACCAAAGTATTAGTTTAACGCTTTGTGACTATGGTAGTGGGCTGCGCAGCTTACCAAATAATGAGCATGTTAGTTTTGTGTTAGGGGGCTTGGGGCAAAACAGTAAAAGTTTAATTAAGGTATTTAATAAAAGCGATATCAAAAAATGTGTGATTGGTGAAACTAAGGCCAGTGAGTTGGCACTTAAAGCCGTTAGTTACCAATTTTAGTAAGGATTTAGAATGAAAGGCAGTCATTTACAATGGCTGCTTTTCATTATGACCTTCAAATTCAAATTGTTTATTGAGGTGGGTAATATCAGGCAGAAACAACAAGTAGACCCAGACAACTAAATTAAAATACGGCACTAGGCCTAAGCAGGCAAACGTAGTTTTAGGGTAACCTTTTCTAGTGGCATATTTATAGCATTGGTACGCTATACCCAAGTTCACTATTAGTATTAACACGATCAATTGCACCATAACCTAGCTCCTTAATCGACAAAACCACCAAAAACAGCATGTTATTTTATAATGGTATGTTCTTGTCAATCTGTGATGTCTTGTTTATTTTTGTCTATCTGTTTATAAGCAAGACATTTAACAACGTCGAGTAAAAGTATAGAAGAGTTACGGCTAGATGAAAGTATAAAATTGGTTAAAAATGTATAAATTTGTAATGCTCAAGCTAGGTTATTGTTCGTAAAAAGTTTTATTTTTAGATATTTTTTCGAGCTCATCGGCTATTTTTTCTACAGGCTGAGGCCGTGCTATAAAGTAACCTTGTCCATAATCAACACCTATTTCTTTTAATGCTAAGAAAATATCTTTATTTTCAACATACTCAGCCACAGAGCGTTTATCTAAAGAACGGCTGATATCATTAATGGCTTTTACTAATGCTAAATCAATCGGGTCGTTAAGCATATCTCTTACAAATGAACCATCAATTTTGACATGCTGAGCGGGTAATTGCTTGAGGTAATTGAACGTGCTGAAGCCTGTGCCAAAATCGTCAATTGAAAAGTGACAACCAAGGCGGTTGAGCTTTTCAATCATCGCACGAGTTGCCGTTAAGTTATTAATACTAGCAGACTCAGTGATTTCAAAGATCACCCGTGTCGGCGGCAAATTATAGTCTTTCAGTGTTGACTCAATATGTGGTAACAGGCGTTCATCTAAGAATGATTGCGCAGATAAGTTAATAGCTACTTGGCTGAGCTCTGGGTGCTTGGCAATCGCAGCTATCGCATTACGAATAACGCACTGGTCCATCAGGTATGTATCATTGAGAAGTTCAAGCGATGGAATAAACTGATTTGGGTAAACCAGTTCATCGCCTAACTTTAAGCGTAAGAGAGCTTCAAAGTACGCTACTTCGCCTCTTTTAAAGTCCCAAATAGGCTGATAATGCAACTCTATCTGATCTTGCTGTAAGGCTTGGCGTATACTGTGTCCCCACTCAAGACCCGCTTGCAAGGTGTTGTGATTGGCATCATCTTTTGAATAGCAGTGAACTAAATTTCTACCCAAACTTTTTGCAACATAGAGTGCAATATCTGCTTGTTTTAAACATTCACTCGGGTCGTTATTTGAAGCTGTAATTTGCGTTAAACCGATTGAACAACTGATGGAGTAAATTTGTTCTTCCGATTTAAATTGATGCCCATCAATCGCCATACAAATGCTTTCAGCAACTAAGTGCGCATCTAATAGATTCATATTTTTTAAAATCACAGCAAATTCATCACCACCAATACGACAGATTAAATGTTCATCACTGATATTAGCTGTGAAAAGTTGTGCGACCTCTTTGAGTACGATGTCACCTTGCTGATGGCCTTTGCTGTCATTAATTATTTTAAAATGATCTAAATCTATATAAATAAGTGCATGTTCACTTTGAGCAAATGTATATTCAGGCTGACAAATAAGGTTAAGCTGTTGATCAAAGTAATAACGGTTGTGTAGGCCTGTTAATGTATCATGAAGAGCTAAATGGCGTAGCTGTAGTTCCGCTTGTTTTCGTTCATGGATGTTATCTATTGTGGCAGTTATACTGGCAGCATTACTACTATTTTTAATAAGTTGTAGACGGCATTCAACCCAAATAGCACGCCCTTCTTTATGCTGGATCTGAATTTCTACTTTTTGCTGCTCTTTGCCGCCATTTAGAATATTACTAATGGTGCCGAGTAATTTTACTTTACACTCTTCTTCACAAAAGTCAGTTAATGACTTAGTTAAGGTGTGTTTAATACCAAAGCCAGATAGAGATTCCCATGCGGGATTAATAAACCGAATAAGACCTTGTTGGTCAAACTCAAGCACAACCGTATTCAAATGTAACAAGATGCGCTGATGGGCCGAAAAAAGCTCTTTGTAGCGGCTTTGGCTTTGACTTAATTGCTCTACTTTTTGGGCAAACTCAGCATAACTCACCATAAAATCTTCGCGGCGCGCGGCATGGTCGCATACCTTGCTCAAAAACGTAGGCTGGTATGGCGTACGAATAAAATCAGTCACTCCCGACAGCAGTAGTTGCTCAGCGTAATCTGCATCGCGCGTATCTATTATTGTTACTATGGCTTGTTTGGGATTATGTTGTAGCATTTCTTCAACAAGTTGGCTTGCCGCCACGGCATTTGCTGAGGTGGCATCTAACAATACAATAGAAAAAGTTTGTTGCAGATAAATTGCCAAAGCTTGTTTATTTGTTTTTGTGCGGGTGCAGGCAAAATTAAGCGCCAATGTTTCTTCAATTTCACCCGCTTTTTTATCATCAAGCTCAATAAGTAAAAGATTTAAACGGCTACTTTTTTCTAAATGCGTTGATAATACATTGGCAAGTACCTGAGGCAGCATGTCTTGACGTTCAAACGGTAATACCGCATCAATGCCATAACTGCGCGCTGTTGTTTCAGCGATTCTTTCACAATAAATAGGGGGTGTTAGTACAATAGGTGTGTTTTTTGGCGTTTTTAATAATCCTGAGCGAATCATGCGAGAGAAGCGCCAGCCGTCAATTTTACCGACATCTAAGCCAGTTATAATAATATCAACAGTCTGATTTTTTAGCAGCTCTAATGCTTGCTGGGTATCATCGACCTCAATGAAAGTAAACACATTAAGTTTGCTTAGAGTCGACCTAATAGTCTGCCGTTCAGCCACACTGGCGTTTAATATCAGCAACTGGAGCTGCTTAGCCATGACGTCACTACCTCTTATTTAACCTATGTTAATACAGTAGATTAGGATAATGCCATTTGTCCTTAACCACAAGAAAACATTCCTGGGTTTTTAAACTTAGTTGAGCAATGCGTTTGATAGGGTTAAACTTGGCGCGAATTTTTTGATCTGGATGTAGATGTTATGCGCGTAGCAGACTTTAGTTTTGACCTACCTGATGAGCTTATTGCTCGCTTTCCAAAAGAAAACAGAACAAGTAGCCGTTTACTAACTTTAGATGGCCCAACTGGGGCATTAGAGCACAAAGTATTTAGTGATATTTTAGAGTTAGTAAATGAAAACGATTTACTGGTATTTAACAATACTAAAGTTATTCCTGCTCGCATGTATGGGCAAAAAGAATCAGGCGGTAAAGTTGAAGTACTTGTTGAGCGGGTATTAGACGAGCACAGAGTGCTGGCTCATGTGCGTGCAAGTAAATCGCCTAAAGAAGGCTCCGTTATTACCTTAGAAGGTAAGGCAAAAGCAACCATGGTAGGTCGCCATGCAGAACTGTTTGAGCTTGAATTTACTGGCAGTGAAAATGTACTTGAGATTTTAAACGATATTGGTCACATGCCATTACCGCCTTACATTGACCGCCCTGATACAGAAGATGACCGTATGCGTTATCAAACTGTCTATGGTGAAAAACCAGGTGCAGTAGCAGCGCCAACAGCGGGTCTTCACTTTGACGATAAGCTTATGGCAGCGTTAAAAGATAAAGGGGTTAACATGGCCTTTGTCACATTACACGTAGGGGCGGGGACTTTTCAGCCAGTGCGCGTTGATTCGGTTGATGACCACATAATGCACTCAGAATACATTGAAGTGCCTGATGATGTTGTTACTGCGGTTGCTAAAACCAAAGCAAACGGTGGACGCGTTATCGCGGTAGGTACCACGTCTGTTCGTTCGCTTGAGTCGGCGGCTAAAATTCATGGCGGTAAGCTTGATACTTATTTTGGTGACACCGATATTTTTATTTATCCGGGATATCAATTTAACGTAGTCGATGCCATGGTAACTAACTTTCATCTTTCTGAATCGACTTTGATTATGCTCGTGAGTGCTTTTTCAGGGCAAGACAATATTATGTCTGCTTATCAAACCGCGATAGAACAAAAGTACCGTTTTTTTAGTTACGGTGATGCGATGTTTTTAACCCGTAAATAAGGGTTAATTAAATGTGTTTAAAGCCCAGCCGCGTGTTGGGCTTTTTGATTTGAGTAATCGCTCTTTTAATTCTCACTTTTAGCCCAATTAATAGTATTGCGCTAACAAAAAGGTTAGAATCGAACGGTTAAATTATAGCTTGTTGGACTGTTTTTCTGACATTGAGGATGATATGAAATTTGAATTAGACCGTACTGACGGTAAAGCGCGCCGCGGCCGCTTGATTTTTGACCGAGGTGTTGTAGAAACACCTGCATTTATGCCCGTTGGTACCTACGGTACTGTTAAAGGCATGACCCCAGATGAAGTAAAAGATACTGGCGCACAAATTTGCTTAGGGAACACCTTTCACCTAATGCTTCGCCCTGGCACTGAGATCATCAAACAACATGGTGATTTACATGATTTTATGAACTGGGATCGTCCTATCCTAACTGATTCAGGCGGCTTCCAAGTTTTTAGCCTCGGCGCAATGCGTAAAATCTCTGAAGAAGGTGTTTTGTTTAGTTCACCAGTAAACGGTGAAAAAATCATGCTTTCGCCAGAAAAAGCAATGCAAGTACAGCGTGATTTAGGTTCAGATATTGTAATGATATTTGACGAATGTACACCGTACCCGGCCACTGAAAAAGAAGCAAAAGATTCAATGGAATTATCACTTCGTTGGGCTAAGCGCTCGAAGGAAGGGCATGGTGATAACCCGTCTGCTTTATTTGGTATTATTCAAGGGGGTATGTACCCTGAGCTTCGCGCGCAGTCACAAAAAGGCCTTGAAGAAATAGGCTTTGATGGCTATGCATTAGGTGGTTTATCAGTGGGTGAGCCAAAAAATGAAATGATCAACATTCTTGATCATTGCGCTTATAAAATGCCTGAAAACAAACCGCGTTACTTAATGGGCGTAGGTAAACCAGAAGACTTAGTTGAAGCAGTACGCCGTGGTATTGATATGTTTGACTGTGTTATGCCAACGCGAAATGCGCGTAATGGTCACTTATTTGTGACTGGCGGTATTGTTAAAATCCGTAACGCTGTACATAAAACAGATACCGGTCCGTTGGATCCAGAGTGTGATTGCCACACATGTAAAAACTATTCGCGTGCATATCTACATCACCTTGATAAGTGTAACGAAATTTTAGGTGCGCGACTAAACACTATTCATAACTTACGTTACTATCAGCGTGTTATGGAAGGCTTACGCAATGCGATCAGCGAAGGTAAGCTTGATGAGTTTGTAAACGATTTTTATGCGCGCCGCGGCCAAGAAGTGCCAGAGCTTGCTAATACCGAAAACTAAGAAATCAAATTTTATAAAAATTAAAGAGGAAGTGTTATGAGTTTATTTATTTCAAACGCCCACGCAAGTGCGGCAGGTGCAGCGCCAGCGGGCGGTGGTTATGAAATGCTGATCATGTTAGCTATTTTTGGTTTAGTGTTTTACTTTTTGATTTACCGTCCACAAGCAAAGCGCGTTAAAGAGCATAAAAGCTTAATGAATGCGATGGCAAAGGGTGACGAAGTACTTACCCAAGGTGGTTTAGTGGGTAAAATTGCTAAAATCGCAGAAGATAAAGATTTCATCGTTATTTCATTAAACGATCAAGCTGAAGTGACTGTGCAAAAATCAGCAGTTTCTGCAGTACTGCCTAAAGGCACAATGAAGTCGCTATAAATATAATAATAAGGACAGACTCGTGTTAAACAAGTTTCCATTATGGAAGTATTTACTTGTTATCGCTGTGTTAGCAATGGGCCTTTTATATGCTTCACCAAACCTGTATGGCCGCGATCCGGCGATACAGGTTTCTGGCGCAAAAGGTGCAGATGTTGAACTCAGTACATTAGATACAGTAAATGGCATCCTCAAAGAAAATAATGTAACGGTGAAATCTACAAAACTTGAAAATGGACAAATTTTAGTTCGCTTCAAAAACGTAGAAGAACAATTAAAAGCGCAGGATATACTGCGTAATTCACTAAGCGAAGATTACATTTCAGCCATTAATATGGCCCCGGCGCAACCTCATTGGTTAAAAACCCTTGGTGGTAACCCAATGAAGTTGGGCTTGGATTTAAGTGGCGGTGTTCACTTTACGATGGAAATCGACATGGTGACAGCGGTTGATAACGCGCTGGAACAAATGGAGCAAGACTATAAGAGTGACCTACGTGGTGAAAAGCTTCGTTATCGCTCCATCCGTCGAGTAGCAAACAGTGAACGTATGCGCGTAGAAATGCGTAGCGAAGAAGATAAAGATGCAGCTGAGCGCTTTTTACAAACTCGTTATCCACTTCATACCTTCATCAATGATAGCTCAAACGATAACGCGTTTTATGCCAACCTGAGTGATTTAAAGCTAAAAGAAATTCGTGATTATGCTATCAAGCAAAACGAAACTATTATTCGTAACCGTATCAACCAAATAGGTGTTGCAGAGCCGAATGTTCAACGCCAAGGTGCTGAGCGTATTATCGTACAGTTACCTGGTGTTCAAGATACCGCGCGTGCGAAAGAAATTCTTGGTGCAACAGCAACGCTGGAGTTTCGTGAAGTAGACGAGAACGCAGACGTATCAGCGGCAGCGCAAGGGCGTATTCCGCCAGGCACAGAAATGATCATGAGCCGTGATGGTTACCCTGTGGTGCTTAAAAAGCGCATTATTCTTGAAGGTAGCCACATTACAGGTGCGCAATCAGGTGCTGATGAATACCAACGACCGCAAGTAAGTATTACCCTTGATAGCAAAGGTGGCGCTAAAATGAATGCGTTTACCAAGCGTGCAATTGGTAAGCGTATGGCAACGGTATTTATTGAATATAAGCCATCTGGTAAACAAGATGCCAACGGTAAAGCACTCCCACCAATTAAGGTTGAAGAAGTGATTAACGTGGCGACGATTCAGGCTCGTCTTGACCGTTCATTCCGTATTACCGGTATTGATAACCCTGCTGAAGCGCATAACTTAAGCTTACTACTTCGTGCTGGTGCACTTGTAGCACCGATTCAAATCGTTGAAGAACGCACAGTAGGACCAAGCTTAGGTCAGGAAAATATTGAAGCGGGTATGACTGCCGTTGCACTAGGCTTCTTGTTTGTTCTTGTATTTATGCTGATCTATTACAAAGGCTTTGGCTTGGTTGCGAATATTGCACTAGCGGCAAATCTTGTATTGATCATTGGTGTTATGTCATTGATCCCCGGTGCAACGTTAACACTGCCAGGTATTGCAGGTATTGTACTAACAGTTGGTATGGCCGTAGATGCTAATGTACTTATATTCGAGCGTATTCGTGAAGAACTGGCTGATGGCCGTAGCCCTCAACAAGCTGTTCACCATGGTTATGACAGTGCATTTAGTACAATCTTTGATGCGAATATCACGACCTTGATTGCAGCGATAATCTTATTTGCTGTGGGTACCGGTCCAATTGCAGGCTTTGCCGTAACATTAGCGATTGGTATTTTGACTTCAATGTTTACAGCGATTGTTGGTACACGTGCCGTTATCAACTTATTTATCGGCGGTAAACGTGTCGATAAGCTGTCAATTTAAGGAGCGATAATGCAAATTTTAAAACTAGGCGGTAGAACATTAAAGTTCATGTCGTTACGCAAAGTTGCAATGGGTATCTCAACGCTGCTTATTTTGGCTTCACTTGCATCCATCTTTGTCAAAGGTTTAAACTTTGGCCTTGATTTTACTGGTGGTACAGCGGTAGAGGTTGGCTTTTCTCAGCCTGCGGATTTAAAAAATGTACGTTCAGTATTGGCCGAAAATGGCTTTGCTGATGCATCGGTACAATTGTTTGGCTCCAGCCAAGAAATCTTAGTGCGTTTAGCCCCTCGTGGTGACGACGTAAAAGCTGAGGTTATTGGTAACCAAGTAATCGCCGCGTTAAAAACGGCCGATGATAGCGTTGAAATGCGCCGTATCGAGTTTGTTGGCCCAAGTGTCGGTGAAGATTTAAAAGAGCAGGGTGGTCTTGCCATGTTAACTGCGCTTATTTGTATCTTGATCTATGTTGCGTTTCGCTTTGAATGGCGTTTTGCATTAGGGGCAGTAGCTGCACTTATGCACGACGTGATTATTACGCTAGGCTTATTCTCAGTGCTTGGGTTGGAGTTTGATTTAACCATCCTTGCCGCGATACTAGCAGTAATAGGTTACTCACTTAACGATACTATTGTTGTATCTGACCGTATTCGTGAGAACTTTCGTAAAGTCCGTATCGACGACACAATTGAAATCATTGATATCTCTCTTACACAAACACTTAACCGTACTTTAGTGACATCAATTACCACAATCCTGGTATTGATTTCATTGTTCGTATGGGGTGGTCAAACAATTCATGGCTTTGCCACAGCATTATTGTTTGGTGTGTTTATTGGTACTTATTCTTCTGTTTATGTTGCCAGCGCTGTTGCAATTGCAATGGGTGTAAGCAAAGAAGATTTGATTCCAGAAGTGATTGAAAAAGAAGGGGCGGACCTAGACCCAATGCCATAGGTTTAGATTTGCACTTATATAAAAGCCGCTTACTTAAGCGGCTTTTATTGTTATTACGGGTTATGTAGATTTATGTTTAAGTTGTTCGTATTCGTCTGCTCGGTTTTTATATTAACGGCTTGTGATAAGCCCCAATCAGAGCCACAAGTAAAAACTGAAGCTAACAAGCTAACTCCTTCAGAGGCTTTTCTTGCCCAAGCTGCACAGCTTCTTAATGCGATTAATATGGGTCAAAGCCTTGCTAGTTTAACAAGTGAATCTGCTGCGCTTGTTCAAGTTTCGAATGCGCTAATAGATCAGTTTATGCAGCAGTATCCTCAGTGCACAAATTACTTAACCGCGCTAAATGCTGCATTGACAGAGTTAACTTCTCCCGCACTTGAAAAAATAACACGTAAGCAGCTGTCTAATTTAACACTCCCCAAATTTAATGAACCTATCTGCTACCATGCAAAAGCAGTATTAGTTCACGCTGTGACTATTCAAGTGCTTAGTATTAAAGCAGATAAAAATGAGCAGATATCGCTGGTACCTGAACATGAGATAATCTCAGCTTTAGCGCATTATGATCAGGTTAAAAAGAGCCTTAACCAAAAGCAGTAAAGTTGACATAAAATTGTCATACATTATTGCTACTTTATGTGCCTCTAATAATTAGTATTGGCTTGGTGATAGGTGAGTGAGCAGCAGCGTTCTTTAGAAAATATATTGCATAACAGTGATATAACAACTTTGTTTCAACCTATTTTCGATATTTCTGACAAACAGATATTAGGCTATGAAGCATTGAGTCGCGGTCCCACAGGCAGCTTACTTCAGATGCCAAGCGAACTGTTTAGTGCCGCTGTTAATTACGATAAAATATCTGAGTTGGAATTACTGTGCCGCTCAACAGCCATAGAAAGTTTTGTAAAACTAGGCTTAAAGGGCAAACTGTTTTTGAATGTAAGCCCCAAAACGCTGCTTGATCCCTGTCATCCAAAAGGTGAAACGCTTCACCTGATTGAAAAATTTGGACT
The DNA here is from genome assembly GCF_004766475.1 of Pseudoalteromonas sp. KS88. Lineage (NCBI taxonomy): Bacteria > Pseudomonadati > Pseudomonadota > Gammaproteobacteria > Alteromonadales > Pseudoalteromonadaceae > Pseudoalteromonas > Pseudoalteromonas sp. KS88. The sequence goes on along the minus strand of NZ_PYHV01000015.1, from coordinate 3,364 downwards.
TGCTGCAAGTCGCGTGGTGATTGAGGTAACTGAGCAAGAAAAAGTGGATGATGGCTTTTTATTGCTTAAAACCATTGCGCATTATCGTAAATTAGGCTTTTCAATTGCTATTGACGACCTTGGTGCTGGTTACTCTGGTTTAAAACAATGGTCAGAGCTGTGCCCAGACTTTGTAAAAATAGACCGCTACTTTATAGATCATTGCGATCAAAGTGTCGTAAAGAAAGAGTTTTTAAAATCGATTATCGAACTTGCCAAAGTAACTAAAACAGAGGTCATTGCTGAGGGCATAGAGCGAATAGAAGAACTGTATTTATTAGAAAGCCTAGGCATAGTCAATGCTCAAGGTTTTTTACTCGAACGACCAAACACAAAGCCAAGCACTGAATTTAAAAGCCCACAGCTGGAGCAGCTTAACTTTTCACCTTCAAGCAACCAACTTGAACAATCAATGGCTATAGGTTGGTTGGCCGTTGAACAAGCAGCAATTTTGAGTGAAACACGTTGTAAAGATGCCCATAAAATATTTGAACAAGACAAAGCAATAATCAGTATCGCCGTTTTAAACGAGCAACAACAGCCTGTAGGCTTATTACATAAAGACCAACTTACCGAAGTCTTTGCTGCACCCTATGGCCATGCATTATACGGCAAACAACCTGTTACAGCGTTAATGCATAAGCAGCCACTCATCGTTGATGAAAATCAATTGTTAGATACAGTTAGCCAGCAAATTACTGAGCATGATTTTGATATTCGTCGCCACATAATCATTACGCGCGCTGAGCAATACCTAGGCTTAGCACCGTTACGCGACATTTTAAAACATATTACAGAAGAAAAAATACGACACGCGCAACACGCAAACCCTCTCACCATGTTGCCAGGTAATGTTGCCATTAATGAAGCAATAGAGCACCGTTTACGCACTAAAAATAGCTTTTCACTTGCTTATATAGATTTAAACCACTTTAAACAGTTTAACGATCTCTATGGTTATGCCAGTGGTGATAGCGTCATTAAGTTATTAGCGAATGTCACGGTTCAAGCGTGTGTAAACATACCTAGCTTTGTAGGTCACATCGGTGGAGATGACTTTATGGTGGTGTTTGACAGTGATGACGCTGTTATGATTTGTAATTATATCATTAAGCAATTTGAGCTTGAATCCAGAGCATTTTTTACGCCAGAACATATTGCCAGTGGAGGGTATTGGGCCTGTAACCGTGAAGGCGAGAAAAAATTTGTACCGTTACTGACATTATCTATTGGCCTTGTAGAACCTGATTTAGCGTTGTGTAATAACAGTCACCAGGTTGCGGCTCTTGCTACTGACGCTAAAAAAGAGGCTAAGCGTTATCGCGAAAGTCACTTATTTGTATGCAAACGGCGTAGCCCAGCTCCTGCAATGGTAAGATTAACACCCGATAAAAAAGTACTATAAAATAGAACGCTTGAGTATTTATTCAACTGCGTGTAGGTTAAAGAAAACCCACAGAAAATAATAACAATGACACAATCATTTTTTTATTTACTCATAAATAGCTTTATTTTTTATTGTTCAACATTATCCGCTCAGACTATTAATGTCGCGCAAGAACCCCGTGCTCAATACAAGCGCGACGAATATTTAAGTACACTGCTGGTCAAAGCGCTTGAAGCTGCAAACTATTCAGCTTCATTGAATCATATTATTGTTCACCCTCACCAACAACGAACACTAATCACCCTGCAAAATAATGATGTCGATTTATACTGGAGCATGACAAGTCCAGAACGAGAAACGCTAGCAATCGCCATTAAAATCCCATTGTATCGAGGCTATATAGGCAAGCGCGCCTTAGTTACTCAACGCGCATTGTTGCCCCAGTTTAAAAATATTACAACACTTGAACAGCTTAAGCCTTTAACAGCAGTGCAAGGGCATGATTGGCCAGATACAAAAGTGTTGTCGCATAACGGATTAAACGTTAGGCCATTAGCTAATTATGAAGCTATGTTTGGTTTAACTGCCACTGGGCGTATTGATTACTTTCCCCGATCGTTTATTGAAGTGGGGTCGGAGCTTACTGAAGTAAGTAATAGTGAATTGGCAATAGTGCCAAATATATATCTTCACTATCCTGCGGCTTTTTATTATTTTGTATCTAAAGATAAACCTGAACTGGCTCAAGCAATAGAGCAAGGGTTAACGAAAATGCAGAAGACGGGGGAGTTTTTAGCGCTATTTAATAAATACTTTCGTGATGACTTAAACGCACTACCCTTTGATGAAGCAAAAGCGATGGAGATTAAGTTAGTTAATCCTCATTTTACGCAATAAAAAAGGAGCCTAAGCTCCTCTTTTATTTGGTGCTGAATCTTAGCGTAGTAATGATTCAGTTAAAACTGGACGAATCTCACGAATAATCGCTTGTGTCAGTTTTGGTGCACCACAAATAAGGTTACCGCTTTGGTTATAGTTATTACCGCCAGCGAAATCTACAACCATACCGCCAGCTTCTTTAACCATAAGTTCACCTGCAGCGCTGTGCCAAGGTTTTAAACCAATCTCAAAGAAACCATCAACGCGACCAGCCGCAACATATGCCATATCTAACGCAGTACAACCCGCACGACGAATATCAGCAGTGTGAACAAACAATGCTTTAAATGCTTCAGTGTATGCATCCATGTGGTGTTTGTTTTTATACGGGAAACCTGTAGCAAGAACGGTACCTGCAAGAACAGTTGTTTTGCTAACGCGAAGACGTTTGCTGTTAAGCTGTGCGCCTTGACCACGTGAAGCGGTGAAAAGCTCGCCACGGATAGGGTCGTAAATTACAGCTTGGTCTAAACGACCTTTAACTTTAAGCGCGATAGAGATCGCAAAATGAGGAAGCCCTTTGATGAAGTTTGTTGTGCCATCAATAGGATCTACAATCCATTGGTAATCTGCATCCTTGCCTTTGTGCTCACCTAATTCTTCACCCACGATAGAGTGAGTTGGGTAAGACTGTAAAATAGTGTCACGGATTACGGCTTCAGCTTCTTTATCAATATTTGTAACTAAGTCGTTAGTGCCTTTTTGTTGCACTTCAACTTTTGATAAATCTTCACTTGCGCGAAGTAAAAGTTTGCCTGCGTTACGCGCAGCGCGAACCGCAATGTTTAACATTGGATGCATGGTTTTACCTTTGGGTTGTAAAAGAACGTTTATATATTTTAAGCTGGCGTATTCTAGCGACTTTTGACACAAAGTAAACACCAAACCCCAAATAGTTCTGAGTGTTTTTTATACACGTTTGTTTGGGAAGGATTTTATAAGTATGGTTTTTCCGTCAGCCGTCAGCCGTCAGCCGTCAGCCGTCAGCCGTCAGGTTCA
>NZ_PYHV01000014.1:0-234090 GCF_004766475.1 Pseudoalteromonas sp. KS88 | reverse complement strand
TGATTAAATCGAACTTACACCAAATTTGCTTGGTGACAATAGCGTTTTGGACCCACCTGACCCCATGCCGAACTCAGTAGTGAAACGAAACAGCGCCGATGATAGTGTAGCATTTGTTATGTGAAAGTAGGTCATTACCAGGCTCCAAATAAGAGAAACCCGTTACAGCAATGTAGCGGGTTTTTTGTTGTCTGGAATAAAGAAGAGCTTTCAGCTTTAAGCCGTCAGCTATCAGCTGCACAGCGTCAACCTATACACCGTAGCGTGGGTTGAGTATCACGAAACCCGCGGATAAAGAACGTCACGATCATCTCTGAGCACAAAGTACACATTTAAAAGAGCTTGCGCTTCCTTTTTGTTGTATGTCTCTCTACCGCTGTGGGCACTAGGTCATCCTATTGCATAGCGCACCATGGCTTTTTGTATCTGCAGAGAAGTAAAATAGCTAGGGGACCTTAGGCTGTGAAACTTTTCACCTCGATTTTAAATAAAGCGTCTAACCACTTCATTGTGCTCAAAGAGCATCTTTATAAAGGATATTGACTGACTTGTTACTTACTGTAACTATAAGCGTGTTTATTAGGTTGTAGTAAAGGAATAAGTTGTATGGCAACGGCGCAGATAGTGATCATTGAAGACGAAAAAGCAATTGCAGACACCTTGATTCATACGCTCGAGATGGATGGCTTTAGCGTCGTTTGGTTCGATACCGCAGGGGCTGGTCTTAGTTATATTAAAGCTACACAGATAGATTTACTGATTTTAGACGTTGGTTTACCTGATGCAAATGGTTTTGAGCTATGTAAGCAAGTTCGCGAATTTTCTTCTTTACCCATCATCTTCTTAACGGCGCGTAACGATGAAATCGATCGCGTTGTTGGATTAGAGATTGGCGCAGATGACTATGTCACTAAACCCTTTAGCCCTCGAGAAATGCTTACTCGCGTTAAACTTCGTTTAAAGCCTTATACTGTCAGAGAAACACAAATAAATACTTCTACTGAGCAATCAGGTCTGTACAGTAATAATTTTGATTACTACTTCAATAACACCCCGTTAAATTTAACGGCTTTAGAGTTTAAATTGCTTGATAAGCTAGTGTTATCCCCTAAGCAGGTATTCTCTCGAGAGCAACTGCTATCATCAGCACAACTATGCCAAGACAGTGTATATAGCCGCAATGTTGATAGTCATATCAAAGCCATTAGAAATAAATTACGCGCTGTATGTCATGAGCCCATGATTCATACTAAGCGAGGCTTTGGTTATTTTTATGAACCTATTTAAACGCTCCACGCATTCATTAGCTCGCTTAAAGCGTTGGCCTAAAATCCCGCTTGGGCTGAGATTGTTTTTGCTTTATTTTATCCTCGTGATACTAACGACTTACTTAGTTAGTTCAACGGTTATGCGCGAGATTAAGCCCACGGTTCGTCAGGTTACCGAGGAAACCTTGGTTGATATGGCTAATTTGCTTGCAGTGATGGCGCGAGATGATTTAGCTCGTGGTACGCTGTCACAGAGTCACTTTACTAATGTGGTTAACTCATATGGCAGCAGGCAACCAAATGCAAAAATCTGGGGGGTAAATAAACAAGGGACAAATCACCGTATATATATTACGGATGCTGCGGGAATCGTTGTTGTTGATTCTTGGCAGCAAGATATAGGAAAAGATTTTTCACAATGGAATGATGTTTATCTCACATTACGGGGAGAGTACGGTGCTCGCTCAACCGCAACTGCTCAAGATGACCCACTTTCAACCGTCATGCATGTTGCTGCGCCCATAATCGATAATGGTAATATTATTGGATCAGTCACTGTGGCTAAGCCCAATCGCTCTGTACAACCTTTTATAAATATGTCTAAGTACCGTGTATTAAGTTGGTTAGTCGTGATGAGTATTTTGGCATTAATGGTTGGAGCATTGATTGCCTGGCGAATCAATGGTGCCTTATATAAGCTGGCAAACTATGCGGATAAAATGGGGCGAGGTGAAAAAGCATCTAAACCAAGGTTTAGAGTTTTTTATGAATATAGCTTGTTAAGTGATGCGCTAGAAAAAATGCGCAATCAGTTAGATGGCAAACGTTACGTTGAGCATTATGTTCAAACACTAACTCATGAATTAAAAAGCCCTCTATCTGCAATTAAAGGTGCAAGCGAGATTTTACAGTCTCCCCTAAGCACAGATAAAAAACAGTTATTTGCAAATAATATTGAGTCTGAAACAGTGAGAATGCAGCAGCTAATAGATAAGCTGCTTACGCTTACCAAATTAGAGCAGCTTCCTGAACTTGAACAGCGAAAGAAGGTGTTTGTAAAACCTTTATTTGAAGCAATTAAAGATTCTTTTATTGCCAGAACCACAACGCAAAATGTACAAGTAGTAATTAGCTGCGACCCTAGCAGTGTGTGTTTAGGAGATGTATTTCTAATTCAACAAGCGCTATACAATATTTTTGATAACGCATTGGACTTTATCAACGAGGGGGGAGAGATTCACATTCAGGTAATACAAGCGCCATCCTATGTTCAAATCTATATTGATAACACGGGGCCTTGTATCCCAGATTATGCCCTTGAACGCATCACAGAACGGTTTTATTCACTACCTAGAGCCAATGGTAAAAAAAGCACTGGATTAGGCCTAAACTTCGTTGAGCAGGTCGTTAAATTACATAAAGGGCAGCTCAACATAAAAAATACTAAAAATGGCGTCCGTGTTCATATAAATATGCCTACTCCATAAAAGCTCCATCTAAGCACCTCAGCAAATCCATATAGCTTCGTTACTCTATGCTTATGTAATAGATGGAGTACATAACAGTGAAACAAAAAATAGAAACCAAACTGATCATAATAATAGGGCTTATCGTGTTGTTATTGATCCCTATCTTTATGATCCAAAACCTAATTGATGAGCGATCAGAATTGCAGCAGCAAGTTCAGCCTGATATAGCTAAGAGTAGCAGTGATGAACAGCAGGTTATTGGCCCATTTATTCATGCTCAGTACCTAGAAACAGTTACGGTTGATGGTAAAACGAGCGAGCAATTGATGAATATGACGCTTTTACCTGAATCGCTCAATGTCAGTAGTAATCTAGCAACATTTGAAAAGTACCGTGGTATTTATAAAGCGTTGTTATATCGCTCACAGAACCAATTTGAAGGGCGGTTTAAAACGAGTGCATTAGCTGTCTTAGCGGACAAAAAGATAAAGCGCCTCAACCTTATTTTAGCCATTTCTGATATCCGAGGGATAGGACAAGGATCACACATTAATGTTAACGAGCGAAGTTATGAATTACTCCCCGGTACCCAGCTAGATCAGTTACCACAAGGGATTCGTGTAGAGCTTGATTATGAAACCATTCGCAAAAGTGAGGTAGTGCCGTATCAAATAGGCTTAAACCTGCAAGGTATGCGTCAACTTTCATTTGCACCGGTTGGTAAAAACAGCTCATTGACAATGCAAGCCGATTGGCCACACCCAAGTTTTGTAGGGGATTACCTGCCTATCGAGTCATCAATTTCGGCACGGGACTTTTCTGCGAGTTGGCAAACCAATTACTTTGCGACCAATTTAAAAGAGCTATTTAACCAATGTTTATTTCGTAATGAGTGCACCTTGTTCAAGCAACGTAACATGGGAGTTAATTTAGTCGATAGTGTTAATCACTACCTTAAAAATTATCGAGCAAGTAATTATGCCATCTTGGTTATTGTACTTATTTTTGCGAGTTTCTTTCTGCTCGAGGTACTGCGTGATGAGCCAATACACCCTGTACAGTATGGTTTTGTAGGGCTTGCTTTAGCGGTATTTTATTTACTACTGATTTCACTTAGTGAGCACTTGGGCTTTAATATTGCGTATTTATTATCGGCGCTTGCATCAGCAATTCTATTGAGTGTTTATGTTGCGGGTATGCTTAAAAATAGCAAACATGGAGGGCTATTCTTATGTGGAGTGTTATTTCTCTATAGTCTTTTATACGGATTACTCAGTGCAGAGGATTACGCATTATTAATGGGCAGTGTACTGGTGTTCGTGGTACTCAGTTTAATAATGATGTTGACGCGCAGAGTAAACTGGTACGGCAGGCACGCGCAAGACGATGAAACAGACTAAAACCACCTAATTGAAAGGGGCTGACAGCTTTGCCAGCCCCCTTTCACTTAACTATTAGATAAAAACACCGTTAACTTCTCACCTATTTGCAAACGATCTCGCGACAGGTTATTCCATTGTTTTAGCTTGGTAATGCTGACGTTGTAGCGTTTGGCTATTTTCCATAAACTTTCGCCTGACTTTACTAAGTGTTCTACCTGTTGATCGGCCAGCATCGGCAGTATTAATTTCTTACCAGCGCGGATGCGATCAGTCTTCAAATTATTAAACGCTTTTAGCTGTTTAACGCTGATTGCATAACGTTTTGCAATCACGCTTAAACTATCCCCCGGTTGAATTGTGTAATGCTGCCATTGGCTGTAATCATTTTCTTTTTGATTAGCCAACATACTCTTAAATTCGGCTTGTTTACTCGCTGGCACAACAATGTGAGGTGCATCAATGACCGCAGGAAAGCGGATAACGCCATGGTTTAACCCCTCTAATGACCGCCATTCTTCTTGGTTATCTAAAATAACTGCACCAGAGACGGGTAAGGCTACTATAGTCTGTTGATTGCTGATGGGTGGAAAGACCATTTTATTACTTTTTAAAAGTTGTGCTGCTGCAAGGAGCTTTGGCACATATTGGCTGGTTTGTTTAGGCAGTTTTAAACTAAAAAAGTCGGTGGGCTTACCTTGCTTTTTATTATTATTGATGGCTCTTAACACTCTGCCTTCACCTACATTATAAGCCGCAATTGCGTGGTACCAGTCACCATCAAACCGCTTGTGTAAATATTCCATAAAATCCAACGCAGCTCGGGTACTGTCTATTACGTCTTGACGTCCGTCATACCAAGGGGATATTTGCACTTTAAAATATTTAGCAATAGCAGGCGTTAGTTGCCACAACCCAGAGGCATGTTTATGTGAGTACGCACTGGCATCAAAGTCACTTTCAATCAACGGCATTAATGCCAACTCAATGGGTAACCCGCGTTTTTCGACTTCGTTTACAATATAATAAAGGTAAGGTTCGGCTCGGCGGCTAATTTCATCCATATAATTTGGATGAGTTAAGTACCATGCAATGCGTTTTTGCACCGCCGGGTGGCTGGAATCAGCAAATGACAGCTGCGCCTTAATGCGACCCCATACATCGTCTAGTGCTTGTGCACTGATAGGTGGAATATGCTCTTTAACCTCTTCGGTCTCATTTTTTACAACGGGAGTTGGCAGCGTTGTAGTTTTTTTAGGCTCAGGGGGGGGGGCGTTGAGCGTGGTTTCACAGCCAGATAAAATAATAACCAGCGGTAGAATGCGGATAAATCGATTTACAAACACGTACTAAACTACTCCGAAAATATAAATGCAGCTAAACTAAAGCCGTTAAGCTTAACATAGGGTGAGCTAAAAATGTGCGGTGGCTGAATTTAAGTATTGTTTAAACTGTTCTTTATAGCGACGCGATAAGTTAAGTACTTTTCCTGTTGTAAGTTTTACTTCACTATCGCCACTTGCTAATGGCGTGATTGATTCAACCGCGTCTAATCTAATCGCATGAGAACGGTGAATGCGGCAAAACCCTTGTGGCTCTAACTGAGTTATAAGTTGTGTCATGGTTGCACGAAAAGGGTAAATTCGAGCGCCAATATGTAGATTTACATAATTGCCATTTGATTCAAGCCAATCTACTTCTGCTACGCGAACAATAAATTCTTTTCCCAGCTTTTTTACCAGTAGCCTGTCTAAGCTTACATGTTCAGCAGTATCTTCGCCTTGACTGATCGGGGCTGCTTCACCTGTTAATTGGCTCACGACATATTGATAGGTTTTAATAACAATAATCAAAAATAAGAATCCCCACAAATCTTTGCGGTATTCATAAAGTAACTCAAACCACACTAACCCAAAGTCATATTGCATACCCTGCACGGTGTAAATGAGTTTGCGGATAGCGACCATAATACCAATATGTAATAACGAAAAAGCAATGCTCGCTACTAAGTACAGTAATATTGAATGAGAGATTTTTTGCCAATTAAAGGGCTTAGCTTTTAGTAACCAAACTAAAGCCGGAAACAATAATAAAGTGCCAATAGCACTCGAGTATTCCCATACAAAGGGCTCCCAGATCATAAAAGGAAGTGCGCCATCACGTTGGGCTTCCATAATATTTGAGCTGGCATTAATGGTGTTGTTTATAAAAATATAACTACATAAAAATAAAGCCGCGTACCAAGTTTGATAGCGCTGAAAGTGCGATAAAGTGATCATTATTATTGTAACTCTTTAAAAGACCGCAATTAGACTAGCAAGAGAGTGATAAAACACCAAGTTTATATCATCCCTGATATCCACCGTTTATCCCTATTGACTGTTTTATAAGCCTTTTGTAATTGCTTAACACAGTGTGTTGTCCATAGTTGTTATTAATTAATCGTAAGTTAAATCTCCTATGAATCTTAAAATAGTCATTAAAAATACAACACGTACGCTATTAAAACCTTGGTTAAATGTGTTTAACCAAGGCGAAGAGTTGCCATCTCGCCGTTATGATTTAGATTGGCTGAGAGTACTTGCCTTTGGCTTATTAATTTTTTATCACACCGGTATGTTATACAGTGAAAACTGGGGCTTTCATTTTAAAAGTCAGTACTTATCCAGCGGTATTGAAAACATCATGCTTTTATTGTCGCCATGGCGGATGGGATTAATTTGGTTTATTTCAGGTGTGGCGCTGCGCTTTATTGTTGTGCGCTTTAGTCTAGGTATGTTTTTAACTACACGAAGTGTAAAAATATTACTGCCTTTATTGTTTGGCATTTGGTTTATTGTGCCTATTCAGCTTTATGCGCAAATGAGCCAAGAAGCCAGTTTAGCTATGGGCTTTTGGCAGTTTTACAGCCAGTTCTTTGATTTAACCAATCCTTTATTCGAGCGCTATCAAGCTGGGATTTGGCCTCATGTCGATGTGAATCACCTTTGGTACTTACGTTCTTTATGGCAATTTACTTTATTGCTGGTGTTAGTGCTGCCGTTGCTTCACTACACTACAGTGCAAGCAATAATCGCGCGTTTATGTGGGCGCTCGTTATTGACTATTTTTATTGTATTGCTATTGCCGCTGTGTATTTTAAAACTCAGCTGGCCAAGCGACACATTTAGATACCCCATAGGCGCGCTGTTCTTACTTTATGGTTACTTGCTTGCTTGGCAGCCTACATTTTATAGCCAGCTACTTCGCCATTGGCGAGTGCTATTCGTGGTATTCACTTTAGGTTATATAGTTGTTGTGCAGTGTTACAACACGATTTGGCAAAACCCTGCTGCTAGCCAATGGCAAATTACTAGTATTGATATGCTATATACTGCGCAACGATTAGTGGGTGTGTTGTTAATGCTGGCACTAGCACAACGCTTTTTGAATCATGATCACCCTAAATTGGCTTTATTAAACTGTGCAGTATTCCCTTTTTATTTATTGCATCAAAGTGTAATTATTGGCCTTGCGTTTTATTTGTCGAAGCTGCAATTAGGTGGTTTTGTGGAGCCATTACTTATACTCAGCCTCACTTTCATTATTTGTTGGCTGGTGTTTATTGCTGCGCGCCGTATCGACTTATTAAGCCCACTGGTAGGGATTAAAGTCACAGGTAAATATAAAGCTTGGCAAGTTAAAGTGGGCTTTGGTTGCGGGCTAATATTGGTAAGCCCGCTGATCTTTAGGTTGATTTAATTATCTGTATTGCAAATTAACTATCGCTGAAACGACGACCTACGAGACATGCCGTGCAATTTTGTAGGTCGTGCTTTAGCGCGAAAGTGCCAATGCTAATAAGTCGTCACCTTAAATGGCGTTCTACACTCAACCAAATACACACCTAAAGCAGGCGCCTTGTGGTTTTGGTACATAAATTAAATCACCACCGTGGTTGAGCATTATTTGCCGAGAGAGGCTAAGGCCAATGCCGGAGCCTTGTTGCTTGGTGGTAAAAAATGGCACGAAGATCATATCTATCACATGCTCACTGATACCTGGGCCGTTGTCGTTGATTTCTATATAAAGTTGCTGGCTAGTGTTTTGCGCCAAGCTAATTTCGATCCTTGGTTGAGCGGCATTCTCTGCGCTGTACTTTTGGTTACTCTGTAGTACTTCAAGTGCATTTTTTATTAAGTTTACTAATACCTGTTCTATTTGGCTGCTATCAAGCATGACTAACTGCTGATTTTTAATCGACAGTTCAATATGGGTGTGTTGAAAGCGTGCTTGTTGTTGATGTAAAGCGACAATACGCGTTAGCATATCGGCTAAATTTGCCGGTGTTAAATTGGGTTTAGGTAAGCTGCTAACTTGGCGAAAACGAGCAATAAAATCCCCTAAATGAGCGGTTCTTGATGCTAACGTGTTTAGCGCAAGTTGTAAGTCTTGTTTATCTTCAAGCTCATCAAAACATAGCTCTTGTGGCAGTAAATTGCTACAAGTATCAGCTAGCGATGAAAGTGGCGTAATAGAGTTAGCAATTTCGTGAGTGAGCACTTTAGTTAAGCGTTTATACGCTTGTTGTTCTTTAAGTTGTAACTGGTCGTGAATTGATTGTAGGCTCACTACACGGCGAACTTTACCTTGAATTTCGGCGATACTAAGTTGAATTGAGAGGGTGTCGTGCTGCTCGCCATTTTGCCAGTAGGAGGTGCTGCGAAGATTATGACTGGCGTTTAAGATTAACTCACCTACAGCCCCTAACTCATGTAAATGTCGAAAACTCTTCCCCAGTAACTTACTGACGGCTGGATTTGATTCGATCACCTCGCCGTTGTCATCACATACCATAACAGCTAAATCAACATGGATGAGCAAAGCTTGTAGAAACTGTGCTTGTTGCTCGGCATTAAAACGTGCCGTTTGCATTTGCGTTTTTACTTGTTCAAATTGCTTAAGCATAGGATGTTGTTGACCAAGCCCCAAGGTGCTGTCGCCATTGGCTAAGGCTCGGATCACCATTTCAGCTTGTTTTTGTTGGCGCTTAAACAGCGTAAAAATATGCGCTATTAATGCCGCTGCGACTAGCATTATTAACAATGTCGTCGCTGAAAAACCATGTTTTTGCACTACATAGCTAAGCAACGCACTTACACTTATAAGTGTGGTGATATTAAACGAAAGCAATAAATTAGCCCGCATAATTATAGCCCATACTTTTCAAGGCGGCGGTACATGGCACCGCGGGTTAAACCCAGTGCTTTGGCTGCATGACTAACATTACCTTGATGGTGCTTAAGTGCTGCGCGAACTGTTCGTTGTTCAAGTATGTCTAAATCAAAAGTGTCGTACTGCGCTACATTGTTTAAAACCTCCGTGCTTTGGATTTTCTCGTCAGTACTAACTGATGCTGAATTACCAACCACTGAGCTTATATCGAGTTTATCCCCTTCAGTTAAAATAACCGCACGCTCTATAGCGTGGGCAAGCTCTCGCACATTACCTGGCCACGCGTATTGGCAAAGCGCACTCATATCATCATCGCTAATGGTTAAGCTGCGTTTATATTTTTGCGCAAAGTGTTTTAGGTAGTAATTAGCTAATAATGGAATGTCATCGCTGCGCTCCCGTAATGCAGGAAGGCGAATTTCAACGGTGTTTATCCGATACAATAAATCTTGACGAAAACGCCCCTCTGCGACGGCTTGATCAAGGTTGTCGTTAGTGGCGCAAATAAGGCGGATATCAATATCAACGGCTTTACTACTGCCAACGGGCGTTATTTGTCTATTTTGCAGTGCAGCCAGTAATTTGGCTTGATGCTCTAGGGGTAAATTACCCAGTTCATCTAAAAATAAACTGCCACCGTGGGCAAGCTCAAATTTACCAATGCGATCGGCTTTAGCATCAGTAAACGCGCCTTTTTTGTGGCCGAATAGTTCACTTTCAAACAAATTCTGCGCTACTGCACCCATATCTAAACTCATAAAGGTTTGATTGTGGCGCATACTTGCTTGATGAATGGCATGCGCGGTCAACTCCTTCCCTGTGCCACTTTCACCCGTTATTAATATGTTGGCATCAGTTTGAGCTGCTTTTTCTATGGTGCTAAACACCTGTTGCATCGCATTGCTTTGACCTAAAAATTCAAAGTTAGGCGTGTTTAAGGCTTGGTTTAACCCTTGTTTTTGCCGCGTTAATTTGCCCACTTGCTGTTTGTCTTTTGCGTGTGAAAATGCGGCAGCAACTGCGCCAAGTAATTGCTCGTTTTGCCAAGGCTTGGCAATAAAATCAGAGGCCCCCGCTTTAATTGCATCTACGGCTAATTGAATATCGCCGTAAGCGGTCATTAATAAAACAACGATATTAGCGTCTTGTTCGATAATTTTTTTCAGCCAATAAAAGCCTTCTTTGCCACTGATTGAGTCTTGGGTAAAGTTCATATCAAGCAGTATTACGTCAACGGGCTGCTCGAGCTTGCGTTGCTCGTTAATGATGCCTGCAATATTAAATGGATTGTCTGTGGTTTTAACACTTTGATAATGCTGTTTTAGTAATAAACGTGCTGCAATGAGAATGTCTGGGTTGTCATCAACAATTAGAAGAGAGCCTGTGTGTTTCATGTTTTTTATTCTTATAGAGTTTTATTTAGCCTAAAACAAAAAGGGGACAGTGTCCATAAATGGACGTTCATAAGATAACAAAGTGTTCTATAAACGGACACTATAATTAGTTCAAAAACTTAACTTGAGGTTAAGTGCTTGATTTTACTGGTTAATTAAAGTTGGCACACGCTTTGTAACAACAATAGGTAATTAGTTAAATTAAACCTGTATCAAGGTAGTCGACATGGACAAAAAAATAGAACGCTCATTTACGCAAAAGTATTTTAAAAAATTTACTTTTGCAGCTCTTACTTTAGGTGTTGCTGCGGCTGCATATGGTTTTACGCAAAGCAGTGATACAGGCCGTAGCCAAAATATCGAGCGTAGTGGTTTAACGGTTAGCACGGTTAAACAAGGTGCCTTTAAAGATGCCTTAAGCTTACGCGGTCAAGTTGTGCCAAAAACCAGTATTTATCTCGATACCATTGCTGGTGGTCAAGTGGAAGAGCGATTAGTCGAGCAAGGTGAATATGTTGAGAAAGGCCAACCGCTCGTGCGCTTAAGCAACACTAACTTACAACTTGATGTAATGAGCCGTGAAGCGCAAGTTACCGAGCAGCTTAACTTTTTACGTAATACGCAGATGATGATGGAAACCAGCCGGTTAAACTTACGCCGCGACTTATTAGAAATCGAATTAAAAATAACTCATTTAACACGTCGATTAAAACAAACTAAACCTCTGGTTAAAAGTGGCGTATTGGCGCAAGACCAACTAGCTGAGCTCGAAGAAGATTTAAATTATTACCAAGCGCGTAAAGAGCTCACCCTTGAGCGCCAAAAACAAGAAAATTCAATCCGTGAGGTGCAAGTGGCGCAGTTGTCAGACAGCGCTAAAATGCTCGAAAAAAATCTGCAATTTGCGCGTCGAAATCTCGACAACTTATTAATCAAAGCACCTGTATCGGGTTATTTAAGCGAACTTGATGTGGAAATTGGCGAATCTAAAAACAGTGGTGCGCGGTTAGGCCAAATAGATATTCCTAATGAATATAAATTAGTGGTGCGCATGGATGAATTTTATTTAAACCAAGTGCAGCGTGACATGGCGGTAATGATTGAGCTTGAAAGCGGCACGGTGAATGCAAAAGTGAGCAAAATTGATAGCCGCGTACAGCAGTCACAATTTCAAGTAGAAGTGGACTTACCCAGTAACACTAAAAGCATTAAGCGCGGCCAAAGCATTGATATTGAGTTAATGCTAGGGGGTGACAATAACAATGCCTTACTGCTTAAACGCGGGGCTTTTTTTACTAACTCGGGCGGTAACTGGGTTTATGTAATCGAACAAGGCGGTGATAAAGCAGTGCGCCGTGATATCCGCCTAGGCAAAAAGAATCAACACTATTTTGAAGTGCTTGAAGGGCTCAATGCTGGGGATCAAGTGATTACCTCAAGCTACAGCAACTTTGACAAAGCACAGCAATTACAATTTTAAGGATAATAACAATGATCAAACTAACTAATCTAAGCCGCGTATTTCGTACTCAAGATGTTGAAACTACAGCGCTAAGCAATATCAACTTAACTGTAAACGAAGGCGATTTTTTAGCGATAATGGGGCCATCTGGCTGTGGTAAGTCAACGCTACTTTCTATTTTGGGTATGCTTGATTCACCGACCTCAGGCAACTTTGACTTTGCGGGAACTGACATTGCAGGCTATAGCGAAAAGCAACTAGCAGAGCTACGTAAAGAATCAATTGGCTTTGTATTTCAAAGCTTTAACTTGATTGATGAGCTAACAGTTTATGAAAACGTAGAGCTGCCATTACAGTACCAAAAAATATCAAAAAGTGAGCGTAAGCAACGCGTAGAAACCATTTTAAAGCGCGTGGGTATTGATCACCGCGGCGAGCATCTACCACAGCAACTGTCGGGTGGTCAGCAGCAGCGGGTAGCCGTTGCGCGTGCATTAGTGATTAATCCCAAGCTAATTTTAGCCGATGAGCCAACCGGTAACCTCGATTCTAAAAACGGTGATGAAGTGATGGCGATGCTACGCGAATTAAACCGCGAGGGCACCACGGTTATTATGGTGACTCACTCAGAAAAAGAAGGTGCCTATGCTGATCGCTTAGTGCGCCTATTGGATGGCCAAGTGATGCTTGATAAAGCAAATATTGCGCAGCAAGCCGTTGTTGAGGTTGCTTAATATGTTTATTAATTATTTAGTCACTGCTTTAAGATCATTTAAGCAACAAAAACAGCATTTTATCCTAAACCTTTTAGGGCTAAGTATCGGCTTAGCTGCGGCAATTTTAGTGGCACTGTTTGCACAAAACGAGTTGTCATACGATAGTCAGCAACCTCACGCTGAACGTGTTTACCGTGTAGGCCAAGATTACTCAAAGTTAGGGTTATCAGTCATTCCTATTTTTAATTATTCTCAAGCGGCAAAAGCCACTGAATATAGCCAAGTAGAAGAAGTGTTTGGTTTGACGATGGTATCGTGGACCAGAGAGGCGATGGTTGACGTGCAGTACCGGGATCAGGGTTTTAAACTTAATGACTTGTATGGGGCAACGCCAAATATTGAGAACTTTATCAATATAAACACATTGGCAGGGGATTTAAAAAATGCAATGAGTACACCTGAGAGCTTGGCTCTAAGTGAATCTGAAGCACTGCGAATTTTCGGTACAATAAATGTTATTGGTAACACGCTACAGCACGAACAAGGGCAATATACTGTACGGGCGGTGTTTGCAGATTTACCAAGCAATACTCACTTTGCATTTAAAAACCTCGTATATGTAAAACATGATCCAAATAACCTGATGGTTAATAGCAGTTATGTTTATATGCGTTTGGCGCCGCAAGCAGATCCAAAAGCACTCGCTGATACACTGTCTAAACAGTACTTCAATGGGCAAATGGCGGGTCAAGTTGCCATTGAGTTACACCCATTACTAGACTTACATTTAACAGCAAAATCGCCATTTGAAATGAAAGCAGGCGGCGCAAAGCAAGTTGTAACGATTTGTGCAGGGTTGAGCGTGTTACTTATTTTGATTGCTGGCTTTAACTTTATCAATATGACGGTGGCACAGTCTGCAAAGCGCGCTAAAGAAGTGGGTGTGCGCAAAGCACTTGGTGCAAGTAAGCTGCAGTTAGTAACACAGTTTTTAGCTGAATCTACTTTGGTTGCTCTATTGTCGATGATTATTGCCTGTGTGTTAGTGGAGCTGTTATTGCCAAGTTTTAACCAGCTGGTCGATCGTGAACTGGTAGTGAGTTATTTTTCAGCCTTTGGTTTGGGCATTATGGCTGTTGTTATTGCTGTAGGCATACTTGCAGGTTTGTACCCGGCATTGTTTATCTCATCATTTAGCGCAAAACGAGTGTTAAGTGGCGATTTACAACGCGGTAATACGGCCATTTGGGTACGTAAATGTTTATTGACCTTGCAAGCTTCATTGGCAATCGGTTTGATCATTGCATCGGTTACGTTGTTAAAACAATTATCTCACTTACAAAGTCTTCCTTTGGGCTATCAAACGCAGCAACGCTTAGTGGTTTCAGAGTTGCCGGTGCAATCGGTATTTACGCAGCAGCCTAGCGCACTAATTAATCGCTTGACGGCTATAGATGGTGTAGAGCAAGCAACGATTATTGATACTCGTTTAACCGTTTCAATTAATAATACATTACAGCCTACTTGGCCCAATGGTGAATTTTCAGGTGGAATAACCCCTGTGATAGGTTCTGGTTTTGATGTTGTAAAAGGGCTAGGCCTTACGCTTATTGCTGGTAGAGACTTTAGCCGTGAGTTTTCCTCAGACTGGGCGACGCGAGTAAACGGGGTTACAACAGTAGGTACAATTATTACAGAAACCGTTGCCAAGCAGGCTGGTTATAGCAATATGGCTGATATTGTTGGACAAACAATTAAAGACACAGGGCGTAATGTGGATATGCGAGTTGTTGGTGTTGTAAAAGATGTAAAGGTTGGTAATGCACAAGATGCGAATTCTAACATTATGTTTTTATGTGGTTATAACTATTTAACACCAGTATCTGAAGTAATTTTAACCGTGAACGTGCAAAACCTCCCTGCTATAAAACAAGCAGTGATCACAGCTTTAGCTGAAGTGTCTAATATTTATGAGCCAAAAATAAACCTGCTAGCTGAAAACTATAAAGCGGTATTAAAAGGTGATGAGCGTGTTTCTCTTGTCGTACTTATATTTACTGGCCTTGCAGTGTTCTTAACTTGCTTAGGTACTTTTGGTTTAGCTTCATTTGCTACGATTCGTCGCCAAAAAGAAGTCGCTGTACGCAAAGTGCTTGGCGCATCACGCATCAGTATTATGAATCTACTGGCAAAAGAGTTTTTAATTTTAGTGTTAGGAAGTGTGGCTATAGCATACCCGCTAACCTATTGGCTGGTGGGTGATTGGCTTGCGAACTTTAATGAGCGTGTTGATCAAGCGCTATGGGTTTATTTGGTTGCTGCTGTGAGTGTTGCTGCGATCACTTGGCTGACGGTTGCAAGCATCGCCTTTAAAGCCGCCAGTACGAGACCATCGCTTACTCTACGTTATGAGTAATAAAAAGTGATGCTTTAGATAAAAATGTTAACGCTGCCAAAGTGTCGAGTTAAATTTTGGCAGCGTAAAGCAAGTTGAAAAGGATGATCATTTTGGAACAATTAATTACCTCAATAAGAACAAAAGTGACTCGATTATTTTGGCTCCACTTTGTTAGTTATAGTGCTGGGTTGGCAGCAGTAATATTGCTGACTTTATTTGTACAGCATGAACTCTCTTATGATAGTAATCAGCCGGATAAACAGCGGGTTTATCGGGCGCACGTAGATTTTACAAGTTTTGGTTTCGATACATTAATGCCGATGCGCGATTTAGCTGTGGCGCAAGCACTGCTAAACGATAGTGATGTTGAAGACGTATTTGGTTTAATACCAGCTGAATTTATGGGGTATGTAGGTCACCACTTTAATACAGAAGTAAGTCATGTAGGCACAAGTAATGGCGAAACTAAAGTGAAGCTAAAAAACGTTTATTTTGCTTCAAATAATTTATCGCAATTTATTTACCTAGATGTGACGCGTGGAGATATAAACGAGGTGTTGAATACGCCTAATCAACTCGCGATCAGTGAATCTGAAGCTATCAGGCTGTTTGCTGGTACTGATGTGATAGGTGAGCGGCTAAGTGCCAATGAACAAAACTACACAATCGGCGCTGTATTTAAAGACTTACCAACACAAACTCACTTTGCGTTTGACGTACTCACCGCTTTCCCCACAGCTCTTGAAAAACAACCCCATGGTTATGTTTATATAAAAACAGCAGTCGACACAGATATTACTGCACTTGAAAATAAGTTGTTTGAGCAGTATTTAACAACAAAATCAGCAGAGCACAAAACGGTGCAATATGAATTAATAAATATCACTGATATTTATTTAAAAGGTCGCTCCACTTATGAAATGAAAGCGCCTGGGTCAATCACTGCGGTGGCTATTGCTTGCGGACTTATTTTTATTATTTTTTTACAAATAACCTGTAATTTTATCAACTTTAATTTAGTCAGTGTGGGCAGGACTGCCAAGCAAATAGCGATTAAAAAGGCGATTGGTGCCAGCCGAGGTCAATTGTTTCGGCTATTTATAGTTGAATCAATTGTGCTCACTGGTTTTGCCGTAGTGTTGTCTTTGGCATTTGTGGAGTTGAGTCATGATTATTTTAACCAGCTAGCTGAGTCGCATATCTCGTTTGTGCTTGATAAATCAATGGTGTTGATGGCTATTTTGATAACTTGTGTAATAGGTATATTTAATGGCGTATATGCAGGCTTAGTGGTTGCAAATGTTGATGTAAAACTCTTAGTAAGAACACACTATCAGTATCATTTGGGGTTACTGGTCAAAGGTATACTGAGCTTTCAAGCAGGTTTAGCCACTTTCATATTTATTGTATTTGTTATTGCGCAGTTGCAGCTTGAGTTTGTTGCGAATATGGATGTGGGCTATCAAACCCAAAATAGACTCATCGTTAAAAACATTCCAACTACACAACTTTTTGATAAAGATAACAC
Organism: Pseudoalteromonas sp. KS88; assembly: GCF_004766475.1. Taxonomy (NCBI): domain Bacteria; kingdom Pseudomonadati; phylum Pseudomonadota; class Gammaproteobacteria; order Alteromonadales; family Pseudoalteromonadaceae; genus Pseudoalteromonas; species Pseudoalteromonas sp. KS88. Next base: position 217,262 of record NZ_PYHV01000014.1, on the reverse strand, counting down.
ACGCGTAATATCAGCAATTGCCGATTTACCAGGCGTTGCTTCGCTCAGTGCAACCGACATAAACCTTACTGAACAAGTGCGCGGCGGTGTGCAACTAACTTGGCCTAATGGGCAGTTCGTTGATGGGGTTGCTCCTTCAGTGGTAACAAGCTTTGATGTGGTTGAAGCATTGGGGCTTAAGTTGTTAGCGGGTAGAGACTTTAATCGCGACTTTCAAAGTGATTGGTTTGAAAAGCAGCCGGATGGCTCTGAACATGTTGCGTTAATTGTCACTGAGTCTATGGTGCATTTAGCGGGGTATGAGTCAATGCAACAAGTGATTGGTATGACGCTCAGCAATGCAGAAGCTAACTTAAACGCTACTGTTGTTGGTGTTGTTGCTGACGTGAAAGTTGGCTCAGCTAAACATAAAATGACACCGCTTTCTTTTAACCTAGGCCGAAACTACTTGCCAAATGGTCATGGCAATATTGTTATAAAGTTAAGTGATGATGCTTCATTTACTGATTTAAAAAGGCAGATCCCTGCTTTATTAAAATCGCGCTTTGCCATTCTTGATGTTGAAGTGAGTCGATTTGAGGATGATTACGCAAAAAATTATAAAAATGAGCGTAGGATAACAACCTTATCAAAATGGTTGTTAATTCTGAGCACAGCGCTAACCGTTATTAGCCTTGCCGTATTGGTATCTCAAACGGTGCTTTCGAAGCAAAAAGAGTTGGCGATTAAAAAGGTCTTGGGGGCAACAATCACTCAGTTGGTAACAGCAGTGAGTGTGTCTTATTTAAAACTTGTGTCATTGAGTTTAGTAGTAAGTATACCGCTCGCTTATTGGTTAACAGATAATTGGCTAAATAGTTTTAATGACCGCATAGGGCAACCTATTTGGGTTTATGGTTTAGCAGCTTTAGTTGTAGCAGTTATAACTTGGCTGACCGTTGCAAGTCTTGCATTTAAAGCTGCCAGTACACGGCCAGCGCTTGTTTTACGCGACGAGTAGATAAGTAAACAATGTCGCTATAAGTGACGACCTACAAGGTTGTAGAAAGATGTAGGTCGTGCTTTAGCGCGTAAAGTGTAACTTAAGTGTTTATGTTATCGTCGCCATAAATGACGACCTACAAGGTTGTAGAAAGGTGTAGGACGTGCTTTAGCGCGTAAATAGGCTATATTTTATTTCTGCTTTAGGAAAAGGGATTTATCAAATGAGCTGGAGTAACTTAAAGAAAGGGCGCGTATCAATTCAATCAGGTGAGTACTTCATTACATTTACATGCAACCGCAGAGAAAGAGTTTTTAGTAATTCCGATCTTGCCAATACTTTTTGTAGATGTATTGCTAATAATGAGCTCAAGTATCAATGCTGTTGGTTAACTTGGGTCTTAATGCCTGATCATTTCCATGGCTTGTTGCAGCTTAAAAATAGTGAATTAGGGGTTGTAGTGGGCCACTTGAAAGGCGCATCAGCTCGGGAAGTTAATAAACTACGAGATTTAAATCAGCCTGTATGGCAAAGAGTGTATTATGATCATGCGCTGCGAGAAGAAAATAGGGTTGAAATAGCAAGATATATTGCTGCAAACCCTTTGAGGCGTAAGTTGGTAGCTAGAATTGGTGATTATCCGTATTGGAATTCAGTATATTTGTAAATTTAATTTCGCAGGGAGTTGTCGCCGTAAACGACGACCTACAATATATAATTAAATATCTTTAAGCTTTATCGCGGGGTTACCGGCAACAACAGTGTTTGCAGCCACATCCTTGGTCACTATCGACCCTGCGCCCACTACAGCGTTATCGCCAATGCTAACACCCGCTAAAACGATAACTCCCGCCCCAATCCACACGTTATTACCGATAGTAATCGGTGCTGCAAAGTTCTCTTTATTGAGCCGCTCAGTGGGATTAATAGCATGCGATACCGCTAATAGCTGAACATTTGGGCCGATCAAACAATCGTCGCCAATGCTTATGGCTCCTTCATTAATTGGCGCATCTAACACAGTGCAGTTAATGTTTATAAAAGTACGATCACCAATTTGTATTTGTGAGCCATAATCACAATGAAAGCCAGCTTCAATAATGACGCCCGAGCCGGAGTTAGCAAACAGTCCTGTTATGCGTTTTAAGTTGCCTTTACTTGGGCTTTTATTAAATAAGCGGCATATTTCATGAGCGGCTTTGCGTGACTCGCGGGTACTTTTATTTAAGCTGTTAAATTGTGTGTGCATTATGACTCTTCTGGCAAACCGATGTGGGCGTGGCCACGTCTATAATCAATAGTAACTAAAAAATGTTTTAACACATCGTACCCAATAAGGCCCTGTACATTTCGACCTTTAATACGTGTATTTGTTGTTTCAAACTGACTATTAAGGTTTGCTGTTTCACCTTCGTCAGGAATACTAACGTGTACATTTTCCATTTCAAAAGGGCCAAACTTTAACCAAGGGATACGAAAGTTTTCAGTTATAGCGCTGGTGGTTACACCTCTGCTGACTTGTGATTCCCGATCAATATTTTCAATCCAACCCATTCTACGGGCTACGTTACGGTTGACTATTATTCCGCCATTGTTGCCGGTATCGAGGATCAACCAAATTGATTTACCTTCGCCCAGCTCAACTTCAACAATAGGCATGCCAGAGCCTTTTTGTTTTTCCATCTTAATATTTTTTATTTTACCCAAGTCCAAAGCATCATGAGTGACCAAGCGCATTTTTTGATTTGGATAATCAAGTTGCATTATAAATTGTCGGAAAAACCCAGCACCAAAGAGTAACGAATTTTCATGATGACCTAGGTTTATTTCTACCGCATCATTAATGGTGGTCTCCATACCAAATAAATTGATAGGCACGTTATTATATGTGGTTTTATCTTCAACACCGTACACTCCACGTACCCGTGTTTTACCCCCTTTATTGAGGTTGAGCTCGTTCTTACTAATAAAGCGAGGATTAATACCATTCAATTGGGCGCCGGTATCTAAAACAGCTTTACTAGGTATACCTGATACGGTGGTGGGTACTTTTATGTGGCCATTTTCTAACGAGAAATCTAGCCAAGGTGTGACACCTGCTAATACATATGAACTGAAAATGCCTAAGCATAATGTAAGTATTAGTTTCATAATTATTCCTTTAACTTATTGTTTTTATATTGTTATTACTTAACCATTGTGCAGGAAATTAAAATAACGTGCAAGATTAAAAATTGTCCATATACAAATGTATTTGTTTCGTTTAAAATCTCGCTTCTTTCGAAACGAAACTTATTATTAGGCATTTAATGACCAAACGAAACACTCAACAGCGCAGACACACTATTCTAAGCCAAGTAAATGAACAAGGCGAAGTGAGTGTAGAGGTACTGGCTGAGCAATTTCAAACGTCTGAAGTAACCATTCGAAAAGATTTAACTGCGCTTGAAAAAAGCGGCTTATTACTTCGCCGCTACGGTGGTGCCATTGCATTACCGCAAGAAATCGTGGCAAATAGCGATTCGCTTCGCAAAATGGCAATTGCTCAAGCCGCAGCTAGCCTTATAAAAGATCACAACCGCATCATTATAGACAGTGGCCGCACTACAGCAGCGATGATCCCAGAGCTGGCTAAGAAGCGTGGGTTAGTGGTGATGACTAACGCTATCAATGTAGCTAACCGATTGCTTTCATTAGAAAATGAGCCAACATTATTGATGACCGGAGGAACCTGGGACCCGCATTCAGAGTCGTTCCAAGGCCAAGTAGCAGAGAATGTTTTACGCTCTTATGACTTCGATCAGCTATTTATTGGTGCAGATGGCATTGATGTTGAAAGAGGAACTACAACCTTTAATGAGTTAGTAGGGCTAAGCCAAGTAATGGCTGAAGCCGCTCGTGAGGTAATCGTGTTGGTTGAGTCTGAAAAAATTGGACGCCGAATACCTAATTTAGAACTACCTTGGCAAAGTGTAACAACACTTATCACCGACAGTGGCCTTGCGCTTGATACTCGCAAGGCACTTGAAGCATGCGGTGTAAAGTTAGTTTGTGCCGAGGTTGAATAGCAATTTTCAATTTAGTTAAAGGCAAACCGACAACATTTGCTTTTATCTTTTAATCATTATGACAACACATACGGCCTAAAATTTAATTTTGGCACGTGCAAATGGAGAATATTATGTGTGGAATCGTTGGGGCCGTTGCAGAACGTCCAGTAAATAAAATTTTAGTAGAAGGTTTAAAACGCCTTGAATACCGTGGTTATGACTCAGCGGGTGTAGCGCTTTTAGAAGGCAACACGCTGAACACTGTAAAAGCGGTTGGTAAAGTAGCAAACCTTGACAGTGCTCTTGAGACTGCGGGTGTAAAAGGCACGACCGGTATCGCGCACACACGCTGGGCAACTCATGGCGGTGTGACAGAAGCAAACGCTCATCCACATATCTCAAACAGTGAAATTGCCTTAGTACATAATGGCATTATTGAAAATCATGCGAGCCTGCGTGAAGCGCTTAAAGGCGACGGATATGAGTTTTTATCAGATACTGATACCGAAGTAATGGTGCATTTAATTCATCAGCTTCGCCAACAGCACACAACTTTATTAGCGGCAGTGCAAGCGGCTGTGAAACAGTTTGAAGGTGCTTTTGGTACAGTGGTATTTGATAAAGCTAACGATAACGAAATTATCGTGGCTCGTTCAGGCAGCCCGCTAGTAATTGGTTTAGGCCTTGGTGAAAACTTTATTGCCTCTGATCAGTTAGCGTTATTACCAGTAACACGCAGCTTTATTTACCTTGAAGAAGGCGATGTAGCACGTATTACTCGTGACAGTGTAGAAATCTTTGATGCAAACGGTAACGCTGTTGAGCGTGAAGTGATTGAATCAAACATCACGCAAGATGCATCAGGTAAAGGTGAATACCGCCACTACATGTTAAAAGAAATCTACGAGCAGCCACTTGCTGTACGTAATACATTAGACGGGCGTTTAAATGACGACCGCGTTGCTATTGATGCTTTTGGCGACAGTGCACAGCAAATTTTTAAAGACGTAAAACACGTACAAATTATTGCCTGTGGTACTTCGTATCACTCAGGTATGGTTGCTCGCTACTGGCTTGAGCAATTTGCTGGTGTGAGCTGCAATGTTGAGATTGCCTCTGAATTTAGATACCGCCAATCGTTCGTACACGAAAATAGCCTACTTGTGACAATTTCACAATCAGGTGAAACAGCCGATACATTAGCTGCACTTCGTTTAGCGAAAGAGCAAGGTTATATGGCCTCAATGACCATTTGTAACGTGCCAGGTTCATCACTTGTGCGTGAATCTGACTTAGCTTTTATGACCAAAGCGGGCGCTGAAATTGGTGTTGCGTCTACTAAAGCATTTACCACACAATTAGTTGGTTTGTTAATGCTTACTGCGTCTGTAGCGCAAGAAAAAGGCTTAGATCAAAGCGTGATTGTTAACGCGATTAAAACGCTGCCAAACAAATTAGAAGAAGCGTTATTGCTAGCTGATGGCATCGAAGATTTAGCTGAAGAGTTTGCTGATAAGCATCACTCACTATTTTTAGGCCGCGGCTCACAATACCCAATCGCGATGGAAGGCGCGCTTAAACTTAAAGAGATTTCATACATCCACGCTGAAGCATATGCAGCTGGTGAACTTAAACACGGTCCATTAGCGCTTATTGACGCTGACATGCCAATTATTGTTGTAGCACCAAACAATGAATTGCTTGAAAAGCTTAAATCAAACGTTGAAGAAGTCCGTGCGCGCGGCGGTATTATCTATGTATTCGCTGATAAAGACTCAGCCTTCGCATCAGACGATACAATGCGTGTTATCAACGTAAACCACGTAGATGACGTGATTGCCCCTGTGGTATATACAATTCCACTACAGTTACTTTCATACTACGTAGCGGTAATTAAAGGCACAGACGTTGACCAACCACGTAACCTAGCAAAATCGGTTACTGTTGAGTAAAATCAACAGGTTGGTAAATCCAGAATAAAAATTAAAAAGGCGCTCAATGCGCCTTTTTTTATGCCTGAAACTCTGTTAGCTTAAGTAACTCATTATTCTCTAAGGGATTAGTTATGCGTTTATTTGCTGTTCTGTGTTTTATTAGCTTTAGTATTTTTAGTTCACAAAGTGCCTTTTCACAATCTGGCACTAAACAGCAAAGTGCTGATTACTCTGTGCACACGCACACTTTTAAGTCGGCTGTTTTAAACGAAGAACGCACAGTTGTCGTTCAATTGCCTAAAAGCTACCAAGCTGAGCCCGATAAAGTTTATCCGGTAATATATCGCTTAGATGGTGCGGGTAATATACCGCTTGCCAGTGCTGTCATTGAGCGTTTACAAAATGATAATCGTGCGCCTGAGGTTATTATTGTCGCTATTGAAAACACTAATCGACTCAGAGATTTTTATCCTACAGTGAATAAAGAGCCGCAAGGTCCTGTCGGTGAAGGGGGCGGCGCGGCAAAGTTTTTAGCGTTCTTTGAACAAGAACTTATTCCTTTAGTAAATAAAAACTATCGTACGCATAATTATAAAGTGATTGCTGGCGCATCTGCTGGTGGTGTATTTGCGCTATACGCGTTGCAAGCCAAACCTGAGTTATTCCAAGCGCACATTGCTTATAGTCCTGCGGTATGGTGGAACTATGGCGCGTCAGTAAAAAGCACAAAGTCGTTTATCGCTAAAAACAAAGAGCTTAATAGTTACGTTTATATGAATATCGGCGAAGAAGCCGGCATAATGCGTGAAAGGTACGATGAATTACAGCAATCACTACAATCGTATAAAGTACGAGGGTTACGCTTTTTTAGTGATGCGTTTGATGGCATCTCGCATAACTTAACTTCTGCTGCTGGCGCATTTAATGCTTATTACCACTTATTTTTACCTAAACAAATGCCCATAGGTGCTTTAACTGACGAGGTAGCCTCTATTAATACATACTACAAAACTTTGTCTCAGCAATGGGGTGAGCAGGTATCTCCACCAGATCGTGCTGTTAGATTACTTGGTTACAACCTAACGGACAGCAAGCAGTTTACCCGCGCTATAGAGGTGTTTAAGTACAATATAAAAAACTACCCAAAATCAGTTGATGCGCTTTCAGCCTTGTCCTACGGTTATGAAATGCAAGGTGATACTCGTCAAGCACTTGCACAAATGGAATCTGCTTTAGCAATCGCAGATGATTCATACCCTTATATAAATTACCTAAAAGAAACAAAAGCTAGGCTGCAAGCAGAACTAAGTAAGCGCTAATAATATTGCCAACTTAGTTGTTGGCTTTTTATGAATGCCTCGATAGGCTTGAAACACTGACACTGACACTGACACTGACACTGACACTGACACTGACACTGACACTGACACTGACACTGACACTCTAATTCACTTGTGTTTCTATGAGGGGACAAGGTTCTGTAACTATAATTACTAAAATTCGGCAAAAAGCAATATCACAAATTAGCTCGTAACTTGTAGCTCGAAATTCGTGACTGTTAACTAAACCACATAAAAATCACTAATCCCTACTTAACGGGCAATAAATACGCTAAAATTGCAGGCTATTTTTAGTAATGAGCCGCACTTTTTATGACCTCAGCCGCAAACCCTAGTAATTTCAACGAACTTGGCCTTATTCCAGAGCTAATTGCTCGATTGTCTGATCTTGAATACACGCAACCTACGTCGATTCAGGCTAAAGCAATTCCAAGTATCTTGGCGGGAAGTGACTTAATTGCTGGGGCGAATACCGGCTCAGGTAAAACAGCAACGTTTGCATTACCTATGTTGCAAAAAGCTTTCCTAGAGCAGGGCGCTAAAAGTACTGCAAGTAAGGGTAACTTTGTAACAGGGCTTATTTTAGTGCCGACTCGTGAGCTTGCTACGCAAGTGGCCGATAGCGTTAAATCATACTCTGCAAACTTTAATGGCGCGATTAAAACAGTAGCTGTGTTTGGTGGTGTGTCGGTTAATACCCAAATGCAGGCACTTCGTGGTGGCGCTGATATTATTGTGGCAACACCAGGTCGTTTACTTGATTTAATCTCAAGCAATGCGATTAAGCTCGATAATGTAACCACGCTTGTGCTTGATGAAGCTGACCGTATGCTAAGCCTTGGCTTTACTGAAGAACTTGCTGAGCTATTAGCGTTAATGCCTGCTAAAAAACAAACTATGTTGTTCTCAGCGACCTTTCCTGAGCAAGTAACACAATTAACGCAAGAGCTGCTAAATAATCCAGTTGAAATACAAGTACAAAACAAAGAAGAGAGCACACTTGTACAGCGCGTGTTTAGTGTTAACAAAGGCGAGAAAACCACGGTTTTAGCGCATTTAATTAAAACTCATAAATGGCGCCAAGCACTGATTTTTGTGAACGCCAAAAAAGACTGTGAGCACTTAGCCAGCAAACTTGAAAAACGCGGTGTGAACGCGCAAGTATTCCACGGCGATAAAGGCCAAAGTGAACGAACTCGCGTAATAGAAAAATTTAAAGCGGGTGAGATTGAAGTGCTTATTGCAACCGATATTGCCGCCCGTGGTTTAGATATTGAAAAGCTGCCAGTGGTAATAAACTTTAACCTACCACGCAGCCCCGCTGATTACATGCACCGTATTGGCCGAAGCGGTCGTGCTGGTGAAGTAGGTTTAGCGCTATCACTGATTGATTATGAAGACTTTCATCACTTTAGAATTATTGAAAAGAAAAACAAACTACGTTTAGAGCGCGAAGAGGTAACAGGCTTTGCTGTAAACCAAGCCAACCTTGATGCCGCCGAGGCGCTTAAAAACGACAAGCCAATGGCCAAACCAGAGGGCACAGGTAAAAAGAAGAAGAAAAACAAAGCCAGCCAAGAAGATGACGTTTGGAGCGGCTGGCGCCGTAAATGATTTAGTTGCCTCCATAGGATTACAAAACCCGTAATTAGCTTAACTAATTACGGGTTTTTGTGTTTTATGGCTCTAGCCCAAAACGTTAGATAAACACGCTACGAGTTTAATGTTCGTGGTCGTGTTCTTCCTCTTGTGCAATACCTAACCAAGTAATAGCTGCTGGTGGGAATGTAAGTTCTAGTTCACCTTCAATTTCTAAATCTTCTAGGTGTACTTGCACAACGTGCTGAGCAATAGGGTCGGCTACATAAGCGAAATGACCATTTTGTGCCACTGTCATACTAAACTTCATGCCTTCAGGCATGGTTGTTACGTCTTGTTCAGTGATATCAACTTGGCCTGCTAGTTCCCAGTGCATGTGGCCGTCGTGCGTATGTGCTTCCAGCACGTTTAAAAAGCCTAGGCTGTCTAAAACTAAAAAGTGCTCGCCATTCGCTGAGAAAGAGTAAGACACTGCACTTGCGCCATCGGCTAGTTGCCATTCTAATTCTTCCATTTCAGCTTTCGCAGGATTTATACTCACAATCACAGCAGGGCCGCCGCCGTGACCAGAGGCAATACCAATAAAGGTTTCGCTGGCTTCATGGCCGTAAATTCTACCAATACGTAAGTCACCTACCGCATCAATGTTTGCCACTTTTTCAGCTTCGTATTCGTCGTCGTGTTGATGCGCTAATAGCACGCCATCGCTACAGCCAAATGCAATATAGTCGTGGTTTTGTGCTGCACCGTGTAAATCAGGACAAGTAAGCTCTAATGTTTGTTCAAGCTCATATTCGCCATCATGAAAATGATAAACAACCACTTGGTCAGGCAGGATTTTAGCGTTTGATGTACTTTGAGCATCATCGCGGCGAATGGTGGCTAATAAGTGCTCACCACGCGGCTCTGCTACGCCGTGCATATTAATATCGTAGCTTATACCAGGAAGGGTATCTGATGCGCTCGTGATATCGTTATCTGTTAATACTTCAACAGATGCAACCGTACCTGACTCTGCATCGCCATCGTAAAATATGGCTAACTTACCATCGTGTTTAACTAGGTGTGTTGGGCGGCTCCCGCTCGTTAGCTCATAACTGATAGCTGCCGGGCTTTGCTTGTAATCATGTAAATGCTCACCATGATCTTCACGCCATAAGCCACCGTCGATAAAGCCTAAGTAATCTTGTGCGCGAGAAGCGATCACTGCATAACGAAAATCAGGTGATGACGACAGTGTGTTTGAATCATTGTTAAGTGTAAAGGTTTCAAGCAGCTCATTATCGTCTAAGTCAAAGAAGCTTGCTGCGTTGCTGTCGCTAGCTAGTACGACAAGTCTACCCAATGAATCAATTGTATATTCATCGCCGTGGTCATGGTCGTCACCATGATTATGCTCATCAGGTACTTCAATAGGGTCTTTCTCAACGATATTTGTTTCAGCATCGCCACAAGCGGTGATTAATGTACTGCTTATTGCCAGTGCAATTAGTTTTAATTTAAATAGTTTAGTCATAATAATTTCCTTAATTTATAATTTTTTTAGCGCTTAAAAATAACCGCGAATACCCAGTGCAAAGCTACGACCAGGACGTGGCGCTATATTCTTTAAAAATGAGCTATGAACGCGCGCTTCGGTATCTGTTAAGTTAGTGCCACGTAGATACAGTGAAACATCTTGGTTTAGCACTGATAAATCATATGAAACGCTGGCATCAAGCATGGTGTAACCATCTGTAGCTGTTTCTTCTGACGCGATGCGGTCTTGTTCTTGATAGCGAGTTACATGGAGATGCGCACTCAGCTTATTTGTTTGATAGCTTAACTCAGTACCAAAACGTAGCGGTGGTGTGCGTGGTAAATCGCCACCATCTTTGAGGCGGGCGCGTACGTAATCTGAGAATAAATCTACTTTAAATTCATTGGTTAACTGCCATGCAACTTGGGCTTCAAAACCATGTAAAATTACGTCATCTGTTTTAAATAAATAAACTGGGAGTTCAGATGCATGATCGTGTTCATCACCGTGGTCATGCTCACCGCTGTGGTCGTGCTCATCACCATGGTCGTGGCCGCTTTCGGCGTATAGGGCTGTGTCTATTTGGTAATAATAATTGTCGACTTGGTTGTAGAAAGCATTAAGAATGAAACCGATATCACCTTGGGTTTTACGAAACGTTAAATCAATATTGTTTGCTGTTTCTAGGTCAATTGCTTGCTCAGATAAACCCAAATGGCCGTCTTCATGAATATCAAATAGTGCGCCTACTTCATAAGTGGCTGTGCCTATGTGAGGCCCGAATGATAATAACTCTGAGGCAGAAGGGGCACGCTCAGAACGAGATACCGATAAACCCAAGTTGTAACTAGGTGCAAAATCCCACACCACACCAGTTGATAAACTGACTGGAGTAAACTCTTGCTCTACATCAAATACGCGAATGATATCAGCGTGTTCTTCGTGGCTGTGCTCATGGCTATCGTGGTCATGATCAACATTTTCATCATGTGCGTGTGCATCAATGTTTGGTAATAGTACGTTGTCTGCATCAATAGTTACACGTTCAACACGACCCCCTAATTGCACTAAAAAGTTACCAAAGTGCTTTTCTTCCATCAGCGCCACAGCAAAACTTTGCGTTTGTGAAGGTGGTGTAAATGCCTCTGAGCCTTGTGCTTTTACATCACTGCGTTTGTAATGAAAGCTCAAACCACCATTCCACTGCGCAACCGGGTTATGCATTAAGTCTACGCGTAACTCATTGGTTTCGTTTTCAAACGTGGTGCCCACTGCACCATGTTCAATTTCAGCATGTTCGTAATCTGTAAAACCTGCACGTAGGTTTACTTTATTAAGCCATTGATTATATAGGTTATATTCACCAAGCAACTGCACTTTAGTTTGATCTAAATCGGCATATACGCTTTCCTCAGCGCTATGATCTTCTTCGCCTCCATGAGTGTGTCCAGGAATACCATATTGACGATTAAATTGTTCAACAGCTATCCCAACAAAACCTTGGTCAAATAGATAGCTAGTTCCAAGGGTGAAACCATCAGATTCTTCACTGCTGTTTGCAACGGTGTAATCGCCACTATGCTCTTCATGGTCATGGTCATGGTCATGGTCATCGTGGGCTAATTCAGCTGCCACAGGTATTTCATAGTCGTCAGCTTCACGCCAAAAGGCATCGGCATAAAAAGCGAATGAATCAGTACCGGTAGTGGCATTAAACGAGGCTACTTTTTGATTATCAACAGAGTTATGTTCAAGGTTCCATTCGCCGCGAGTTGTGCTGTCTGTTGGTACACGGTTATCAACTACATTAACAACACCGCCAATTGCACCGCTGCCATAAAATAAAGTGGCAGGACCACGTAATACTTCGATTTGTTTTGCGGTTGATGCCTCTGATGCGACGGAGTGATCAGGGCCCACTCTTGACACATCACTGACATCGAGGCCGTTTTGAGTAATGAGTACGCGAGGACCGCTTAAGCCGCGAATGATGGGTGTGCTGGCTACTTTTGCATGAAAGTTGGTATTAACACCTGGCAGTTTTTCAAGACTATCGCCAAGGGTTGCAGCTTGCTGGCGTCTTAATTGTTCGCCTGATAAAACGCTAACTGGTGAGGCGGACTCCATTGCCGACATATGAATTGGGGTGGCTTCAATGTCAATTACTTCAATTGGTGAACGTTGTAAGTTAAAAGTAATAGATTGATTTTCATTGTTGTCAAATGAGATGTCGCGATGAAGGTGAGCATAACCAGGAGCGGTAATGTGAAACTCTTTTAATCCATCTTTTAAATCGGTGATGACAAATTTACCATTTTTATCCGTGGCGACTTTCACATCTGAGCCCTCAACTTCCACAGTGGCGTTGATAACTACTTTGCCTTGTTTGTTTAACACAATGCCTTCTATGGAATTTGCAAGCACACTTGCTGGTAATAAAGCTGCAATTAGTACAGCTAATTGAGATCTTCGTTTCATTTGACTACCTTGTTGGATGTTATACTGTATCAATTGTGCTTGAAATGTTATAATGTATCAAGTGAAAGTTAAAGAATGTTATTTGAAATACCTAAGATGGAGCTATAAGGAGCAAGGAATGACAGAGATTGAACCCAAACCCCAGCAGTTAGTGTGGGTAATGTGAATAAACAGCAACTAAAAAAAACAGTTCGGTTTGCCAATGCAAAGTGTGAAGCCTCTGGCAAAAAACTGACAGAAAAACGTCAACAAGTATTAGAAATTCTACTGCATGCAAAAACGCCATTATCTGCTTACGAACTGACTGATCAGTTTAACAAGGTGATGGGGGGGCCTATTTTGGCGATGTCGGTATATCGGATTTTAGATGTTTTAGAGTCTGTAGGTTTAGTACATCGATTAAAATCAGAAAATAAGTTTATGGCATGCAGTCACCTTAATGCTGGTTGCCAGCATCAGCTCTCGATGTTTTTAATTTGCAGGTCATGTAACAAAGTTGTTGAAATGGATGATGCAAACGACAAAGTGAAGGCTTTATTCAATCAAATAGAGGTAACGGGATTTACACCAAGTGGGTCACAGTTAGAAATTTCGGGACTATGTTGTCAATGTAAACTTAAGCCGCTTAAAAGCAATTAGAGGAAGCTAGAATGAAATCAACACAAAGTGTAATGGATAAGCTTGCAATAGGACTTTCGATGGTGTGCACCGTGCATTGTTTTGCAACCCCTATTTTACTTACACTGTTACCTAGTTTTGCAGCACTACAACTAGATAATGAACAGTTTCATTTGTGGATTTTAGTAGCCGTCATCCCTACCAGTGTGCTTGCATTGAGCTTAGGCTGTAAAAAGCATAAGCGCCTGCGTTATATGGTTTCAGGCTTGATAGGCGTAATGTTAATGGTGCTAGCTATAATATTTGCAGAAGCGTTGTTGGGTGAGTTGGGCGAAAAAGGGTTTACCCTCGTGGGCGCGGCTTTTATCGCTGTTGCACATTGGTTTAATTATCGCCAGTGCTTTGCAAAGAGTGATGATTGCCCATGTTCAGCTAATGCTTAGTAGCAAGCAAGTTGAAATGAATTTAGTCAAATATGATTATAATAACGCCGACTCGCGTCGGCGTAATAGTATTAACAGTAAACAGTTTGTTTATTTGTAAAATACTTCCACAGTGCCTTTTACTTTCATAAGTAAAGGCTGGCCGCGGCGGTCTAGCGCTTTAGGTGCCGCTACTTTGATCCAACCTTCACTGATGCAGTATTCTTCAACGTCAAAACGTTCTTTGCCGTTAAGATTTACACCAATCTCATGTTCAAATACTTCTTCAACATAAAACTTGCTGCGAGGGTTGATCGAAAGTTGATCAGGTAATTCTGGTTTATTGGTATCAGTCATAATCGTGTCTGCATTGAATATATTGTGCGCCATTGTAGGCAATCAATGCAGTGAGCTCAATCAAATTTGATCCGCGTCGGATAAATTTACGCCTAAAATTTAAGTTTTACCAACAAAGTTTTCGTTGAGTATGGTGACTTCGCGTTGTGGGAATGGAATAGCGATATCGTTAGCTTTAAGGGTTTCTAAAATGATTAGCAGTAAGTCGCCGCCAACGCGATTTTTACCGTCATCAATTCCCTGCATCCAAAACTCAACAAACATATTAATACCGTTATCACCAAAGCTATCTATTTCACAGTCTGGGCGCTCCTCAAAGGGTATTTCAGGGCCACTTATAACTTGCGGGTGCTCGGCAACAGCGGCTTTAATTATTTCTACCATGGCTCTGACGTCGGTGGCATATGCCACACTAAAATCAACCCTATAGCGTTGCTTAGGATCTTTATGTGTCCAGTTGGTGAGCAGTGATGAAATAAAGGTTTCGTTAGGAACGAGTATGTCTTTACCATCGTAAGTCTCTAAAATGGCGTGGCGCATTTTGAACTCTCTTACAAAGCCGCTTTTACCGTTTTCTAACTCAACAAAATCACCAATGGTGAGTGATTTATCGAGTAAGATAATAATGCCTGATATGAAATTTGAAGCAATAGTTTGTAAACCTAGCCCCAAACCAACGCCTAAAGCGCCTCCGAACACAGCCAATGCTGTAAGGTTTACGCCCATAATGTTCAATAACAATAGAGCGATAATACAAAACAAGCCTACTTCAAAAAGCTTAGTGAATACTTCGCGAGTACTAATATCCAGAGTTTGCTGATTACGAATAATAACCTTGCCAACATTGCTCGATGCGCGTCCTAGCCAAAATAATATGGCACCAAAGAAGAGTACTCGTGACAGCCCATACAGGCTAATTTGAATATTGCCTAAGTTAATTGATACTGCTTCAAGCGTTTTAATAAATGTTGGTAAATAGCCTAATAAATGTAGCAACAAGATAGGTAAGCCCACTACTTTAAATAGTGTAGACATAAAGCTATTACTGACAAACTCTTTAATGACTGAATAAGCAAATACTAATACCGCAATATTTAGCGCAGTATTAATGAGCCACACTTGTAAGTCAGCAGTGATGCCGATGGAGGTAAATACTCGCAATAAAATTATCGCTACTAGTGGGTAAACAACATTACTAAGACGAAACAGCATAATATTAACGGGGTGATCTGAGGCCGCTTTACTGTGATTATCAACACGCTTTTTTACTGTTTTTGAATAAATCCAGTAAGCAGCGGTGTAGCTGGCGACAATTACTAGCAATTGAAGGTAAGTTGCTGGTTGGCTTAGCATTGACTGGATTGATAACCAAACAGAATCAAGTTGTCTGGAAAAAAGCTCACTATCCATATTACATACTTTTGAGATTAAATAGATGCTTTACTATGGCGTATAAGTTTTAAAATTTACAGTATTATTATCAGTTGTAAGTAATTTGAAAAAGGAGGGCTTTTAATTAAGATTATTTTGCCGTAGTTAGCAGCATTGGTAGTTGATGAACGTTACGGTATTTCTATGAATCAACTCGCTTATAAGTAGCGAGGGTTAGGCAAGGATACTCAACAATATCCCAGGGTCGCTAACACCGGCTTCTTTCATGGCATCGCCAATGTCTTGCATGAGCGTAATAACCTGTTGTTCAAGCGCCATAACCATTTCACTTTGTATTTCAATTTGCTTTTGCAGTGCATCACTTTGGCTATCTTTATGTTGTTTTAGCTCAGTGAGTCGTTCTTTAGCAAGCTCGAGCTGCTCTTTAAGCTTTTCTAACTGCTCAATCATTCTTTTTATATGATCAGGTACGTCGAGCTCTACTGCTTTGGCGGTACGCTTCTCTTCGTGCCCAGTGAGCTTGTTTTGCTCTTCTTTTGAAAGGCGATAATGAGTTGCGGTTGCTGCCTTGTTAGCGCTTGCGTGCTCAGTATTGATGCTTTGTGCTGATTTGCTTGTATCGAGGTTCATACTTTAGCTAGTTGGATTGATACCTATGTATATTTGTATCGGCTTAGGTACTAAACTCTTTAGTAAATACGAAACAACTAGCGGTGCTTTATAACGCGAGTATTTCATAGCGATTACTCGGTGACCATGCTTTTTCAGCCGCTTGCTGCTGTGATAACCACATATAGTCAGTATGTTCGCAGGGGTCGAGTTGAATGCTAATATCATCAGGGACGCAAATACTAAACACATGCTCAGTATTGATTAGTGCGTTAGCATGATAACGATGACGCCAGCTTTCGCGAATTGTATATTGGTTGGTTTTTTTATGGTTACGAATGGTCAAGCCTAATGCTGTTGCATTTATTCCTGTTTCTTTAGGTAATTCAAGGAAGGAGGTTGGTGTAGGGCATTCGCTTTCATTGATGTCACTTGTTACCGATTGCCAAAAATTAGCGTGCAGTGTTATTTGTATGTTTAGCCCTCAAATATTAACTAAAACCACGCTCAAGGTGTGAGCATAGTTAGAATGAAAAAGGAGGTTAAACAAGAGTATAGATCGCTGAAAATATTCCCATGTTCAATTCAATATCGTAATTTCAATTGCTTTAAAACAGACACTTGTGTGCTGTATTGGTTCTTACTGCCCTTGTTATAAAGTAATGTTATTGATAATAAGTCCCTGTAGTGTGGTTAACTCCGTATTTTGAGGCGTTTACTTATACCAACAGTTTTCAATGCTCTTTGTTTTGAGAACATTCAGATAGAGCCCGTATTAGAGAGTATGTGGCCAAGTTTATTTTGCGCTGTAATCTACCCCATAACTCTTTATTTAGGGAGTTAAAATAAGAAAGTTTCCATCAGGTTTTACTCGCTGATCTTTAATCAGATATAGATAGCTTATGTTATCCTCAATTTTATAATTCGTAGGAGTAACCCCTCGCTTTGAATACCCTAAACTAATTCGGGGTTTAATTGGATAACCGTTGCTGTTTTTAATTGTTTGATCGATTAGCGAAACCACATTACCAATCATATTTACGTATTCACCCCCATAAACCGAGATACCATGGTAGTTGTCGACAAAGATTTTATTATTCCTAATGTTTAAATTAACAGCATGGCCATCAAACATTCCTATACCTTGTAAAGAACATCGCAAAGGATGATTTTTGTTTTCTTGATAGTTGATAATAAGGTTGTTTTCGAGCAAGACGTCATGAAGTTCCCCTTCAACATTCTCACCCCAAAGCTGAATGCCATCAGGGTGATTGCCATTAACAAGGTAGCAGTTTTTAATCACGTTACTTTGTACGTTAGCATTATGTGCGCCTGAGATTCGTATGCCATCACCAGCAAAATCAGAAATATAGTTGTGGGCAATTAAGGTGTTTTGTGCAGATGTCTTTATAGCGTGGTAAACATTAAAAAGAGTATTGTTCATTACGGTGCTTGAATGTGCGCTGATCGCTATACCAGACTTGCTGTTTTCAACCCAATCAAGAGCTGACCAATGTTGTGTTACATCTACACTGCTAATTTTACTATTTAAAATATCTATATAAGCAGCGTCACCTCTAAAATTGTGAGATTGTGCGTTGAATAAGAACCTAATAGAGCTGTTGTCTACATCAGTGTTGGGTCGAATAGCAATATCATCAAATCGCCATTTTTCGGATGAACGTACGAGTATTGCATTAAAAACAGCTGTGTGTGATTCAAAAGATTTAATGGTGATATAGTCTGTGTTGTAATAGTTTGAAATTATAAGGTTGCCATAATAACCCGGCATTAAATAAAGTGTATCACCTGCGCGAATTGGAGCGTTTGGATTGATTTCTATTTTTCCTTGTGCACTATGTGCAGGATAAGATGACCAATCGGTGGAATTTATTTTATTACTATTGAATACATAATCTAACGATGCCCATGGTCGTAAATAGGTTCCATCGTTTTCATTTGAGCCATTGATAGGATCAATAAAAAAATCCTCGGCGTCGGCCTCGCCTTTCAAAATGCAGAATAAACAAATTATCAATGTAAATTTAATTAGCATAATAAGCACCTACCCAATTTAAAACACAAGGTGAGAGAGGTTTTCTTCCCGCGTTCTCAGCAACATTAAACTGAACATTTGCATCATAATGCTTAAGTAATACAAAACTTAGCATGCTTTCCTCGTAAAAGTCAGCGGATGGGCATGATCACATCTTCTTTGTGTGTTTGTTTTCGCTTTGGTTAGAATTGTAAGGGTAGATTAGAATATCCCGTTTTACACTATAAATAGCTTAGATAACTATCAATGTATCGATTTTGTTATTTTAAGGGCTTCTAAATTCTAACTGTGCCAAGGGCAGTTAAACCGCTTCAAATGTTGCTTTGGATAGGTATTTAAAACGATTCAAGTACTTCGCATAGGTTCGTATTTACAAAGATAAAACTTTTTTCAAAGACCACATCTAACCAAAAGTGAATACAAACAGATAATTGCGGTAGGCGATCCCTTGCCCAATTTAGTTTTACTGGGCCATTAATATTATCGATGGTTAAATCACCCGCAATCGCTATAACGCAGCATGTTTATCCATGCGCTATACCTTAGGATTAGCTACAAGGGTAATTAACTTAAGTCAAAGCCGTAGATGCAGTTGAAGATAAAGTTGATGAAATCGAGCCTAACAAACTAAAAAAGACTACCACTAAGCCTTATAACGCGAGTATTTCATCACGATTACTCGGCGACCATGCTTTTTCAGCCGCTTGCTGCTGTGATAACCACATATAGTCAGTATGTTCGCAGGGGTCGAGTTGAATGCTAATATCATCAGGGACGCAAATACTAAACACATGCTCAGTATTGATTAGTGCGTTAGCATGATAACGATGACGCCAGCTTTCGCGAATTGTATATTGGTTGGTTTTTTTATGGTTACGAATGGTCAAGCCTAATGCTGTTGCATTTATTCCTGTTTCTTCAAGTAACTCTCTATGTGCCGTAATTTCAGGTGTTTCATCTGCATCAATACCACCGGTGACTGATTGCCAAAAACTTGCATCGTCAGCACGTTGGATCAATAAAAAATCTTTATTCTTTTTATAAATAACCACTAAAACCGAGAAAGGTTGGCGTAAAATTGTGCTTGTAGGCAAGATAAGCCCCTGTATTTATTTGTTAATATTCATCGAGTCTGTCTAATATATCGGTCATATTAGGACTGTGTTGATTCCAATAGTTGATGGCGTAGCAAGCTTATAAAAGTACGCGCTGCCGGCCCTAACCGATCGCCGTCTTTAAAGAGTAAGTGCAGCTTCGCGTTTCGTGTCGTATTGTGTGCAAGGTTCAGCGGCTTCACCAGGCCATGTTTAAGTTGCTCACTGATGGTGCTTTTTGGCAACCATGCGAAGCCAAAACCATTGCATATCATCTCAACTGAGGTGCGCATATGACTCACCGTCCAGCGTTGCTCTGCACCGAGCCAGCCGCCATCTTGTTTGTTTTGCAGTGCAGAGTCACGTACCACAATTTGTCGATGCGATTTAAGATCTTCAAGGGTGAGTGGGCGGTTAATACCATGGAGGGCGTGCTTTGGGTGAGCAACAGCAATGAATTCTATTGAGCATAGCTCTTCACTGAAGCCAGCTGCATCGGTAAAGCCAGAAATTGCAATATCAGCATGGGTATTTGCAAGTAACTCATTAGCACCAGTAAGTATTGATTCATGAAGCTCTATGCGTAATAACGGGTATTGCTCTGATGTTGCATTGAGCACTTTATAAAGTAATGCTTGAGGAAATATTTCATCAACAGCAATGCTTAGTTTACTTTCGACTCCTTCACTTAATGTATGACCAACCGCTTCTATTTTTGCAGCCTCGTCTAGTAAATAATTAGCCCGCCGTAGCATCATTGTTCCTGCTTCGGTGAGCACTGTTTTACGACCTTCAATCATTAATAGTTTCACATTGAGTGAGGCTTCAATTTTGCTCACCGCATTATGAATACTCGATTGACTCTTATGAATTTTTTGCGCCGCTTGGTTAAAGCCGCCATGATCTACAACAGCTCTAAACATACGCCATTGTTCTAAAGTAATTCTAAGCATTTTTATTGTAGTCCTCACAATCACCTTGATCGCATGTATTTAATGATTCCCGTGCTCGCTTATCTTGATTGAGTACTTGTTTTAAATCCTCTGTGCGTTGGCGTACTGCAACACCGTAGCTATGATCGTCACCCCATAATTCAGCGAGTTGAAGTACCGAGGCTCTATCATGCTCTCTAAATAAGTGTCCTGCACGTTGTGCATCGGGGGTCGAATTACCTAGTAACTCCAGTGTTTCTACACCTAAATTAATGGCGGAATCGACAGATTCACGATTAAAGGCGTCGACTTTTAATTGTAGTAATTGATAAGCATGACGGCGATCAATTGCGCGAGCAACAATCTTTAATTGAGGAAAGTTTTTGCGGGCAAGTTTTACTATTTCTAACGTTTTATCGGCGTCATCGATAGCAATTACCAACAATTGCGCGGTATCGGCACCAGCGGCTTCGAGTAGTTCTTTGCGTGCTGCATCACCATAATGCACAGTGTTGCCAAAACGGCGCAATAAATCTATTTGGCTCGGACTGTGATCAAGTACGCTAATATCATAACCTTGGGTACTCAATAAGCGTCCTATTATTTGTCCAAATCGACCGTAACCGGCGATAATCACATGCTTGGCCGGACTTATTTGCTCCGGTTTGTCAAAGGCTGGTGCGGTATCATTATTGCTGCGTTTTTGTAATTGATCGTATAGCATTAAAAGTAATGGCGCGATGAGCATTGATATAGCTACGACCAAGGTAGTGATGCTGCTTTGCTCTGGGGTTAATATTTGCAAGGTGTTAGTCATAGTGAGTAATACAAATGCAAATTCACCACCTTGCGCTAAGGCTAACGTAAACAGTAGTTGTTGAGTATGATGAATTTTAAAGGCGCGCGCTAATGCGTATAAGATCGCAGCTTTTGTGACGATTAAGGCAATCACCAGCATCACCACTGTAGTCAGTTGATCAAATAACAGTGCAAAATTGATCGAGGCGCCTACGGCAACAAAAAATAGCCCCAGTAACAATCCTTTAAATGGCTCTATATCAGCCTCAAGTTCATGGCGAAACTCACTTTCTGCTAATACGACCCCAGCTAAAAAAGTGCCCAGTGCGGGTGATAAGCCAACGCTTTGCATAATAAGCGCAATCGCAACCACTAAAAATAAAGCAAACACTGTGAATATCTCGCGCATACGTGTTTCAGCAATGTATCGAAATAAAGGTGCAGAAATATATTTACCGGCAAGTATAATCGCTGCAATGACGGTGACCGATGCCATTACTTGTGCCCATACTGGCCAGCCTGCTGTGAGAGAATGATTTATGTCAGTGGCATTTAATTGTGGTTCAAATGCAAGCAACGGCAATAATGCCAGAATAGGAATTACGGCAATATCCTGAAATAACAACACTGAGAATGCATTTTGCCCAGCCTCTGTTTTCAGCCAGCCTTTCTCTTCAAGGCTTTGTAATACGATGGCGGTTGAAGATAACGCGAGCATTAAGCCGATAGCCAATGCGCTTTGCCATTGCATGTTTAACAACCAATAACAAACAGCAAAAATTAATGTGGCTGTTAGTGTTACTTGCAAGCCCCCAAGGCCAAGAATAGAGTGGCGTAATTTCCACAATCGCGCAGGTTGTAATTCTAAGCCTACTAAAAATAACATCATCACAACACCAAACTCAGCAAAGTGCATCACCGAGGTTTGATCACCTACTAACCCTAAGATAAATGGGCCGATTAGTATCCCTGCTAATAAATAGCCAAGCACAGAGCCTAAGCCCAAACGTTTAGCAATAGGTACGGCAACAATCGCTGCGGCTAGATATATTAACGCGATCTCTAACATGGTGTGTCCTTTGATAGTGCTTGGCTGAGTTATTATGCCTTAATTGTTATATTACAGCGGAATAAAATTCTTTTTCGGTACTACACTGTTCTTACCACTTTTATTTAATTTTCTCCGATAAGCAACAACGTACAAATGTACGTTATGAACTTAAATTAATTGTAGTCATCAATCAGAATAACTGACTAGAATTAGTCAACCGAGCTCAAGTTAAGATATTTAGTAATTTAATGATATTAAATAATAAATGTTTTTATGTCTTTAGCCGAAAATTCATAGGAGGAACAAGGCTGATTAAGTATATGTTCATTCTAAAAGGATGAATATTAGTCATTAAATTGCAGTTCATTCAATAGAGTCGTTTTTATAAGGTGTTAAAATGAATAGTGAGTTATTACTTAAATTCATATTATTACCGGTTCTTGCCGTCGCAGTATTGTTAAAACCGGTGTGGGCCGAGCAACATCAGGTTGTCTTCGATCCGCAATCTAGCACTCAGCGCATTGAGTTTGAACAACAAATTACGGGTAATGAGTTTAATGATTATCAGGTGAGTGCTGATGCTGGCGATACTCTTAATGTGACTTTGACACCTTCAAATTTGAGTAACTATTTTAATATTCTACCCGCACAGAGTAACCAAGCCGTGTTTATTGGCTCAGTTGAGGGTCATTATGCCAAGTATCAGCTTAGTAAAGGCGGCGATTATATTGTGCGGGTTTATTTAATGCGTAATGCAGCCAGACGCAATGAAACGAGTAGTTACAAGCTAACTATCATTAAACACAACGATGGCAACATGACCATAAAAACTATGCACCCTAGCTGGGATAGTGATGGTGACGGGATAAACGACTGTGAAAATGAGGGAAGTTGTGATCACACGATTGATTACACCAAACCAAAATCAAAAACGGCCAACTAACTGACCGTTTTTAAATTAAATTGCGACAGTAAAATTTGTTAGTCTAATTTTACTGGGCCATTAATATTGTCGATACTCAAATCGCCAGATCCATCATCGATAATGGTCAGGCCTTTAGCATGATTAACACGAATGCTGCCTGAGCCATCTTCAATAGTGACTAAGCCATTAATATGCTCGACATATATATCACCAGAGCCGTCTTCAATCGTTAAATAATTACCTAAACGTTCGGCATTGATGCTGCCAGAATTATCATCAATCTCTACGCTACCAGTAATATCAGTTAAGCTTAAATCGCCTGAGCCGTCTTCAATGTCCATCATGCCAGCAACATTTTTTGCGGTGATACTGCCTGAGCCATCACTTATCTCGATATTTCCAGTAATGTTTTGTAAGTAGATATCGCCTGAGCCATCATCTATTTCGAGGTCATGGCCTTGTTCTATATTGATACTGCCTGAGCCATCATCGATGTCCATATTGCCCAGCACACCATTAATATTAATATCACCAGAGCCATCTTCAATATCAAGGTTGAATGAATTTGGTACAGTCACAACTAAATCGATACTTGGAGAGCTGCCTTGGTAAACGACCATGCCCGATGCACTCTCATTTTTGGCAACAAGGACTGCTTTGTCGCCCTTTTGCTCAAGCGTTAAGATATAAGGGTCATCTGCTTTTGCAGTGAAGATGGTTGCATCAACAGTGATTTCAGTGGCGGTGTTTGAGCCTATTACTTTGAGTGAGCCGGCTTCTGCTTCAATATCGAGTTGTTGTAATTGAGCCGCTGATAAAGAAAGTTGTTGCTGTTGTTCTATATTGGCACTTGCCGTAGAAATATGAACAACACAGCCGCTCATCAAAAGAAGGCTTGTTGCAATAGGAAGTGCTTTAGTGAGTAAAGAGAGTGATTTATTCATCATTGTTAGTATGCTCGTTTTTTATTTAGATTAACTGCTTAGGTTTCTAAAAGCAAAAACAAAGCCAATATTTAACATACTGTTTTATAAGAAACTAATTTATATTAGTTTAAATAATCCAATACGCATTTAGCGCGCAGTACTAAAAAGTAGTGAAAGTGGCTAACATTGTTAACCACTCTATAAAAGCCGACTATTCAGGGGCAACGTCTAAAGTAGTAAACAAAGCGTAGCGAACAGTGTCGATACCTTTTTCTGTTGAGTCTTCGCTGACACTTGCCTCAATAAGGTATAAACCAGGGTGCTGCCAAGTATTTGTAAAGAAGCCCTGCTTATCAGTTGTTACTTTTACTTCGTTGCGTTCGTTGCGGTAGCGTGTGTCACCTTTTAAAATCGCAAGCTCAACATTTGCAGCTGGTTTACCATCTTTTAATAATTGAAAGCGTGCTTCTTCACCAACAAATAAATCATTTGGGTGAGTTGGGCCACTGATCTCTAAACCGCTACCTAGTAGGGCTGGCTTAGATGTGCCGTTACGGCTAACAAAAGTATCAACAGTTGAGAATGACTTCATGGTTCTGATATCTTTTGCGCCGGCTGGAATGTCTTTGCTATTTTTAGGGCCAAATACGCGGCCACGTTCGCCTTGCGCATCTTTGTAAAAAGTCATTATGCGCGGCTCGCGTTTCATGGCGATATGATAAGTGCCTTCATCAGCTAACTTTACCGCTGCTGAGTTTTTACGTTGTAAGTAGTAGGCGCGAATTTTATCACTTACCAGCTCACCATTAGGGTCAAGAGCCATAATCAAGTTATCGTCATACTCTGCCCCTTTTTGTTTTGGGCGGTAAGCTTTATCAGCAGAAAAAATTTCGTTAGAGATACTGGCATCAATCATTACATAATGCGCTTTATCACCAGATAAAGAGGTATGCGAAGGTACTAACCACTGTGCATGGGCACTTGCATAGCTAGAGGCAAGGGCGGTTAATGTTAGCGCGCCTAATAATGCGCTTTTAAGTAAATTGGTTTTCATGATCTTTCCTTATTTAAATAATGTATAAGCATTTTTACTTGCTAGTTATTGCTGTTATTTGGCTTTGATCGTGATGAAGCTCTCGGAGAATTCTTTTTTGCCTGCAATCGTCATTTTTCCATCTTCGCTCAGATCCAATTCCATGCGTTTATAGTCTCTGCCGCCTTCTTCTCGCACTACTTCTAGATTAAGTAAATACTTACCAGCCGTGACGGGGTTTCCTTCTAGATCCTTACCATCCCAGTTAATTGTGTAGCTGCCAGGGCGCTTTGTTGCGCCTGTTACGCCATCAAAATTAGCATCGCTTTTACCTGCTTTACGCCACCATTGACGTAAATCTTTAAACCATTCAGCTTTTTCTACCCAGAGTGTAACAGTGGTCACATGTTTACGTTTGGGAGTTTCAAGCCACACTGCTACGTACGGGCGGTGGTAAGGTTGTACATCAAGTTCTGGTAAGGTGAGCTCTATTTCGAGCTCTGCCGCGCTGGTATTTGATTGAAATAAAGCAGCTGTAAATAGTATTATTGCACTGCATAACGTATTAATTTTTAACATTAAGACACTCCTTTTAGTTGTGGAACCCAGCATAAATAAATGACAGCAGGCGTTGCGACCCCAAGCACTGTTAGCCATATTCCTACCAAGCGTTTTTTTCTATTTTGAAACAAAATAACCATGCCGGTGATAGCAAATAAAATCATCAAAGCAGCAGAAATATCAATCACCCAGCTCCATGCTTTACCGGTGTGGCGGCCTTTATGTAAGTCACCAATTAGGCTCAATAAACCACCTGTTTGATATTCAAGATTGAGCTCACCACTGATAAAATCAATTTCAGCAAAGGCAAAGCCGGCAGGAAGTGGGTAGTCGAGCATGACGAGTGCATCTTCTTTTTCCCAGTCGATACTTTTAACCTGTGTTAAGCCATACTCTGCGGCTAAATAGGCTTCTATTTCAGGGTAAAGAGTAGGAAGCGCATCAATATTATGTTTGGCTTTAGTTATCATGGCTTCGGGCAATGCGATGGTTTGATGGCCATCTGTTTTGTCGCCCTTAAGCCAATCAACATGGTTTAATACAATGCCGCTGATACAAAACAAAATGAGTAAAAATAACAGGGCGGTAGAAAGGTAAATATGCAGCATACGGCTAATACTGTACATCGCACGCTTATTCATAAATGGCATAGGTAACAAAGTAAAATTAATTATTTTGTTTATGATAATGATTTGTATTAACTATAACAATAAAATTTACGAAGTTTACATTTCTGGTATACGAGAAGGGCGCGTTAATAAGTAGGCCATAACAGCTAGTTCAATTCCCGCAACAAGAGCAATGATCCAAATGGGTGGGGTGCTTAACACTAATAAAATAAATCCTGCAAGCATGCCTATGCCAGCAAACCATTTAGCTTTTAGTGGCACGACCTTATGGCTGTGCCAATGGCGCAAAGTCGCGCCATAACGAGGATGTTCAAGTAACCAAGTCGCAAGCTTTGGCGATGAGCGTGTAAAACATGCCAACGCCAAAATAAAGAAAATAGTGGTGGGCATGACAGGTAACAAAATGCCAATGATGCCCAAACCAACTAACGCTAACCCTAATAGTTGGTATCCCGTATTCTTATATGCGACTAAAGCGACCTTTAAATTCATGAATAGACATGCGCCTGAAAAAGTTGGAATCGAGTAAATGCTTGGCGAGCACCATCAATCAGTGCGCGCTCTTGTGTGTCATTTAGCTCAATACTATCAATTAATTGTACTAGATGACGCCAGTCACTGCCACGACCTGCACCTGGGCCTGCTAAATAATGAGCGCCATACTCTTTTGTTAACTGTAGTCTAGCTTGCGCTTGTTTGCCTAGCATTGCAGCGCCCACTTTTGAACCATCTACTACATAAAGCCAGCCCAGCGCTGTTGCTAAGTCAGTTTCATTGCTAATTAATGAAGTGAACGCTGATGCCGGCACGGGGTATTCAAGATCTTGAAAGTCTTGCTCAAGCATATTTAAACGTCGGCGCGCTGCTAAATTTTCAATGACCATATTTAATTCACTGTGTTCATAAAGCGCAGTTACATCACTTAAAAAATAATATTGTAACGTTAAAAACTGGATATAGTTTTCAGTGTTTGCAAATGGGTCTTTATCCATAATGCTTTTATCTATGTTGTCATGTACGTCAGCTGTACTGGCTTTTAATTGTAATGCACGAGAGGGTGCTAAAGTGGTGCTAGTCATGTTGACTCCTAGTTATGACGGTTTAAGTAAAAGTGGGCTAAGTGAATAGCCCTAATTAGCTATAGCTTTATCTCTAGCCCCAAAGTTACAGTTCTGCCTGGCTCTGGCATGGCAACAATTGAACCGGATGACACTATGTATCTATCTGTGAGGTTAGTGATTGTGGTAAATCCGCTGAACATATCGTTAAACTTATAGTTCGCGTAAAAATCGAGTTGATAACTTGCTGGAATTTTACTAACTGCCTTGGCACCAGTACCGCTTAAAAATCCTGCAGGATGCTGCTTGTCAGAATGCCCTTTATAAGTGAAGCCGATGTCCAGTTGATCATCAATAAAGGTGCTCCCAAAGCCAACAACAAGGTTTCGTTTAGGAGGAATACGAAGGGGCGTTAAACTGCCTGAAAAACCTTGACCGTTACAGCGATCAACTTGCTCAATATCACTAATTAAGGCAGAACAGATTTTTATATTGGTGTAATTGGTATATGAAACTGTGCTGTAAAATAAATCACTTTGGTAATTAAGATTAAGCTCAATACCTGGTAACTCAAAGCTATCGTAATTGGTGAATGTATATTTTGTAGTTTGCCATGGTTCAGCATCCGGATCTTTATTTGGCAATTGTGCGGTTGCTAACATGTGCTCAATACGAGTGTCGAAATAGCTAGCGGATAGCGTTAGACGATCCCCTTTAATTAACGCATTACTAAAGTGGCTTTCAATACCTAATTCAAAGGTGTTGCTGTTTTCAGGTATAACAGGGTAATCAGACGAGTAGGTAAATACTTCATTTGAAATAGTCGTCTCGTAGATATTAGGCATTCGATACGCTTTGCTGTACTTTGCTTTTAGCGTGGTGTTATCAAATACATTGTAATGAAGCAGTGCTGTAAAATCTGTTTTTGGCGAAAACTTTATTTCATGCTCCCCTTGATAGTCATGCGTACTAGAATCATGGTGGTTTAGGTTCAAGGTTAACTCAATGGGATCGAAATCAAACTGGCCATTTGCAAACACACTGCGAACAGTTTGTTTGCCGTCACGAGAGGTGGTTTTATCTGTGTAAAAATACTCCAGTGCTCCTGCTTTAGGTTTTAGTACCTCGTTTTGCCAAGAAGCGCCATACATTAATACTGTGGGGATTGAAGAAACAGTAAAAGCAGCGCTGTTATAAATTCCGACACCGTGGCGTTGGTTGCTGTATTCGTGAAAGTATTGCAGTGCATTAGGGCCTAAATTACTGGCCAAGGCGTTATACTGTTGTAATTTTACGTTGGTTGTCCATGCGTTGATTTTTAAATCGATTAATGGATTATTCGTGGGTAGAAAGCGATAAAGCAAGCTTGCGCTATTAACCAGCGCTGTACCAGGCTGCCATTGTGGCATGGTTTCTATGTTAGCGGGTATTGTGCCATATTCACCATCAGGGAGTATCCAAAAATCCCCTTTACGTTGCTTGAACCAGTATGAAGCCAACATTTCACCCGCTTGTTGCTGGTGATGGCGAGTATTTAATTCAATGTCATGTTCATCGTTAAAAGCATACTGTACTTTTGCAAGGTAGGATTCGCTTTCAAAGCTGGTATTGACTACTTCACCGTTTTGATTAACAGGGGGTAATACTTGGCCCCACTCATACGTTTCAACAAAGTTTTCAAAGCCGTGTTTACCAGCAAAATAGTTACCTGTTTTTTTATCACTATAGGCAAGCACAGCATTTAATTGATCCGTTTTAAATGCACCTGCGAGTAAAATACCGCCATTATCAAAGTCACTAGTGCTATTGTGGTTACTCACCTGATAGTACTGTTGCTGCCATGGGTTATCGGAAACTGTAGGTGTGTGATTATTGTTATACGTTTTAAGCTTAATCAACGCGCCAACGCTTTGATCCTTTGTCAAAATATCAGTGGTGTTGAGTGTTCTGATATTAACTGTTCCGCCAATTGCGCCAGCACTAAATGCGCTACTTTTTGCTGTTGCACCCTTTTCAATGGCAACAGTACTAATAAAATCTGAGTCGATGTAGGTTCTATCTGAGGTGCCCATGTAACCACGGTTTGTGTGGGTGGACTGCAAGCTCCCATCAATAAAAATAGGCACTCGACCTTCACCTTGAACACCACGAATACCAATATCGAGTGCGCCAGCTTCGTTACGTAAATTATTTGCGTCGATGCCGGTAAACGTTGAAAAAATATCTGAATTTGAACTGCCTTTACTGCGGTCGAGCTGGTGGCGGTCTAATTGAATTTTGTTGCCACTTACAACAATGACTTCGATGTTTTCAGGGGTATCTTTATGGGCATGCTTATTCGTTTTTTTATTGTGCAAATCGCGCTTATTTTGTTGTTTTGTTTCTTTTATAGTCCCATTTTTCTGGATAATAATGCTGTTATTGACAATTTTTGCACTGAGGCCAGTGTCTTCTAATGTAAATGTTAAAGCGCCTATTAGTGTTTTTTGTCCATAAATGGCTGGTGCTTTTAGCCCTCGCAATAAAGATGCATCTGCAATGAGGTTCATATTTGCTTGCTCAGCGAGCAAATTAAGTGAAGTACTCAAAGGCTGTTGAGCAATATTAAACGTTACTATAGTGGAGGTACTTTGAGCTGTTGTGGGAAAGCTAACAGCAACCCCTAAAGCTAAGGCGATGGGAGATAGTTTAATACCGTAACGAGTTATTGTATTCATTGCAATTGTTCCATATAATGCAAAGTTGTTTATATGAAAACGAATGATAATGAGAATCCCTCAATAAAAAGATGATTTATTTTTAAGAATTGTCCGCTTTACTTATAATGACTTGATTATTATGGCTTTTAATTTCAACAGGGAGCACGTGTGGTAATAGATTTAGAAAGTTATCAAGTTGAACAGCTGAAAATGTCCCAGATAACTTTAGCGCAGCAACTCGATTATCGGAGAACGTAAACTCTGTGTCATGATAACGGTTAAATTCAGCACATACTTCCACAAGCGGTGCGTTACTAAAAACTAATCGGCCACTACGCCATGCATCAACGAGTGTAGGGTCTATTGTTTGCACATTCATTCCAAGCTCGTTAAATACAACGTGCTGTCCTTGTACTAACTCAATTAGGTGGTGGTTGTTTTGTATCTTTACCCTACCATGTTCGACGCTGATACGCGTGCTATGCTTTTTTTTATCAACGCTGAAGCGAGTGCCCAGTACAGTGATTTTTGTATCATCAGTGCTAACAATAAAAGGACGCTGCAGGTCACTGGCCACATTAAAAAATACACGCCCTTGAACGAGTTTGTTTTTACGTGAGTTAGGGTTAAAGTCGAGTGAAATTTGTGTTTTTGCATCTACGCTTAGCTGAGAACCATCGGGTAGGGCAATATCAAATTGTTCACCTCGGTTTGATTTATAATGAGCTGTATACTGGGTGGGCGATGCCTCATTTGGCCACAATTGATATCCAGTAATAGTGAGCATTAAACAGGCAACACATGCTGCTATAGCCCATGTAGATAAAAATCTTTTAGGTTGTGGTGTATTGAGTTGTTCAATTTCATGTTCACTAAATTGCGTTAATAGCCGTTCAATCTGCACACTTTCTTGGTAAGCGGCTTGATGCGCTTTACTAGTATTGAGCCATTGGATAAAAGCCTGTTTTTGTGATGCAGTTAGCCCAACTTTTTGTTTTTCAAGCCAGGTATTTGCTTGCAGTTGCAATTGTGTTTGCTGACGGTCCATTGCTTATATTCCCGTGGTTATTTTTTTATTGTATTGCGACATGCCAGCATAGCGATGGCTAAATGTTTTTCAACCATGCTGACAGAAATCCCCATCTGATCTGCAACTTGTTGGTACGTTAGGTTTTTAAATTTATAAAGTACAAAGGCTTGTTTAGTTTTCTGAGGTAATTGCTCAATACACCTATAAAGCAGACTGAGCTGTTGTTGGCTGGCCAGCTTTGCTTCGGGTTCATAATCGCTAGGTGCGATCAACTCTTGCTCAACAGGGTCTGTAACGGTGTAATTACGGCGATAGTTATCAATAACGATGTGTTTAGCCGTTTTGAAAAATAAAGCCCGCTGCTGGGATGTGTCATGCTCAGGGTTGCGTTTGCGGTAGCTTAATAAGCGTGTGTATGCTTCTTGAACGATGTTTTGCGCTTTATCTTTGCATCCAACAGAGCGAGAAATATAACTTAATACTTCAGCATAATAGCGTTCCAAGGCGCACCAATTTAAGGTTTCTAAAAAGGGGGCGGATACTAACGTCAATTTACTCAAATGACAATAGTTTTTATTTGTATTCGTGTGTTTTAAAAGCAGCTGTTTGATTTAAGGTCAGCCCAGTATGACTACCGGGCTGAGGGGGGCTTAAAAGTAATAACCAACATTTATGTTGAAGCGGCGTTCGGTTTCGCTGCTATCACCAGCAATTGAGCCGCCGACAAATGGTTGGTTTTTCGCGAAGACGTAATCTACATAGGTGAACAGGCCACCAGCGGCAATTGAAAAGCCGGTTACGTTCATCCAAGTATCTTCTGTATTATCTGACTTATCGTAAATGATGCCATAGTCATTATAAAACTGTAGGCCTGTTACAGGGCCCCATTCTACAGGTACACTGTAAGCAATGTTTGCATTGGTCATGGTTGCTTCTGCAGCAATACTGTCATAGAACGAATAAGCGCCAACGGCCATGCGGTTGGCGTTATCAACGTCGTAATTGTATTCACCGTGTTGTAACTGAAAGTTCCACTGACCTACAGTGCTATTTAAGTGCATTGCCCATGCATTGTAATCACCAGCACGATCAACACCGTCATGTAAACCACCAGCTAAGGCTGAGAAACCTAACTCTGTAGTACCACCCTCGTGTTCAAGGTGATAAGCATAGCGCCCTGAAAAAGTATTGTATTCGCCTATCGCACTGGCAGGCTCAGCGTAAACGCCTTCATCAACAGTTCTAAAGCCAACAACATCATATGAGTAGCGATCGCTGCGGTTATCAACATAGCCATCAACTCCCCCTTGCTCATCATTTTTGAAAAAGCCAAGGTCAAGCTGCCAGTTGTCGGCGATTTTACGCTTGAAGAGCACACCCATATCGTGGTCATCTTCAAGGCCAATGTAATATGTAGTACCGAAGAAATAGTTATGAGAATTATATGGCCAGTTGCCGAATGGCACTTTAGTGATACCTGCTTGGACTTGCCAATCATCGGCAAAGTCATAAGCAGCATAAGCATATTTAACTGCGGTCATGTAATCAAAAAAGCGAATTTCCGCATTGAGCATCACGCCGCCAACATCACCAGAGAAATTCAGTCTGAAAATGTCAAAGTCGTAGTCACCACCACGATCTTTACTGTCTTCATCATAAGATGTGTGGCTGTAGTTGGTTCTTACTGCGCCGCCAACTTTAATACCCTGCGACTCTTTAACAGGTTTAGCTTCAGCAACGAGTTGCTCTTCAACTTTTTGTTGTTTCGCTATTTGTCGATCAATGGCTTGCTGTTGTTGTGTCGATTTTTGCTCGGCAGCATCTAGTTTTTTCTGGAGTTGCTGCATCTGTTGTTGCAGTAGCTTTAGCTGAGCTTGCATGTCATCAATATCTGATGCATTTGAAGAGGTTGAAACGGCGCCCAGCATAATTGCGAGGGCTATCTTTGAAGGTTTAAGCATGAGTCATCGCTAATGTGAATTTAGGTACTATTTAGGATAGATTAAATTAGCTTTTAACCCAAGTCTTGACGGTAAATTAGACGTAAAAAGCAATAAATTTCAAAACTTAAGTCGTTTTGAATAAATAGCTTTTTATTATATTGTGGTAAGAATGCGAGCTAATAAGGGAATTTCTCAGCTGTTATGAAGCCTACTGATTGCTAGTCTCGCGTTGCGTTAATCACAGCGCGACCTATATTCAGATAGGCTTGCAAACTCTATTGTTCAGGTGTTTTTTGCTCAGCTTGCTTTGTTAACGCACCTACTTCAAGTAATGGGGAGGCATCTATTTTATCTGCATCCATCATCGCTGCAATTCGTTGCATAGATGATAATAACTGGCTTTGTTCCCACTCATCTAAGGCCGTAAACTTTTCGATAAAGTGCTCTTGTAAAGGTTGTGGGGCATTAGCGAGCAGCTCTTTACCTATCTGTGTTAGATACAAGCTAACCCGACGCTTGTCTAACTGGCTTCGTACACGACTAACCAAGTTGCGGTTTTCAAGACGGTCGAGGATATTCGTTACAGTTGCAGGGCTCAAATTGACATTCTGAGCGATGCGGCTAGCTGTTATGCCATCGCTTTGATCAACCTCATGCATGATAAGTAGTTGGGGGCCTGTTAAGCCAGATGTTTTATTTAATTGCTTTGAATGAAGATCAATAGCCCGGATCACGCGGCGTAAAGCGACCAGTAACTCATCATATTTTTGCATTTTGTATCTCGTAAAAAGGGAGGTTATTACGATCTTAGCGCGATCGCAGTTGATAAATATTACACTTCAAATAAATAGAGTTCAAATAGAAAAATGTGTTTGTGTGTTGAGGGCAAAGTTTAGTCAATATATTGCTGCTAGTCGCTCTATATAGCATAAGCCATGCACAATAATTTGTGTATGGGCAAAGTAAAGGTAATCGAGATGTTGTTTAGAAAGTGAATGGTTTTAGCTTAATAGATATGATGCAAAGGAGGTTAAAATTGCTTTGAGTTGAAATGAAAATAACTTAACTGGGCTCTCATTTTATTAAATGTTGTTCACACTCACACTCACACTCACACTACTGAACTTAGGCGACAGAGTGAGAAATTATAACTTTGAACTAAAAACGCTTAATAAATATTTACTATTGCGTAAAGTATTGGGTAAGGTATGGCAGGCTTTTTCATTATTATGGGACGTATTATGAAGTTATCTCCATCTGTAAGCATCGAACATTCTGATTCAGGCTTAGAGTACATTAATGTCGCAAGCGACACGTGCACGGCTAAAATTTACCTCCAAGGCGCGCAGTTAACCCAGTTCACGCCGGCGGGGAAAAAGCCGCTGATTTGGGTATCAAGTGAAGAAGATTATCAAGAAGGTAAAAGTATACGTGGTGGTATTCCTATTTGCTGGCCTTGGTTTGGCGTTAACTCGAATCCTGATTGGCCTATTCACGGTGTAGCACGCACTCATCTTTGGCGTGCAGATGAAGTATCAGAAAATGATGGCGTAATTCGGGTTAGCTTAACGCTCCCAATGACGCAAATAGATGAGACTTATTGGCCATATAAATCGACCTTGAAAGTTGAATTCATATTAACGAGTAAGCTTGAAGTTCGTTTAACCACAACTAACCTTAGCGACCAAGCAATTACTTTTACTCAAGCTTTACATACGTATTTTCCTACGCCCGCAATTGAAGAAACTAAAGTAGACGGGCTTCAAGGTTCTAAATTCATAGAGTTCGGTGAAGGTCCATTTGATCAAAGTGAGCTGGTCGGGTTTGCGCGTGAGACTGACATGGTTTA
Organism: Pseudoalteromonas sp. KS88; assembly: GCF_004766475.1. Taxonomy (NCBI): domain Bacteria; kingdom Pseudomonadati; phylum Pseudomonadota; class Gammaproteobacteria; order Alteromonadales; family Pseudoalteromonadaceae; genus Pseudoalteromonas; species Pseudoalteromonas sp. KS88. Next base: position 182,378 of record NZ_PYHV01000014.1, on the reverse strand, counting down.
TACCCAAGCACCTGCTACACAAAGAATTATTACCCCTGATGGGATTATCGAAGTGGGTCGCGAAAACTCAACGTCTTGTGTGCTATGGAACCCGTGGATAGATAAATCAAAGCGCTTGTCTAACTTTGCTGATGATGAATACCATACAATGCTGTGTTTAGAAGCTGCAAACGTGATGGATGATAGTGCAACGGTGGCGCCTGGGCAAAGCCACACATTAGGCACGACCATTAGTTGGGTTTAATCGTTTACAGGCAAAACCAAGCCAACGTACTTTATGTTGGCTTGTAAAAGGATAGATGCACCGTGTTTGAAAATTACCAACTCGACTCTTTACCGCAACACCAAGATATCGTATTTAAACCGCTTGCAGATAATGCATTACTTTATGTGCAACTGAGTTGGCTGTTATTTTACGTGCCCTTAATGCTAATTCTAGCTGCTGTTTGTTATTTTAATGATAAATTTGCCAGCATGGCGCAAACTCCCTTGTTAATTGCGCTCCCGATTATTTTAATATTGTCATTAGCTTATAACGTGCTAAGTGTCAGGCTGCGGGGGATCGCAGTACGAAATCATGATATTGCCTTTAAAAAAGGTGTTATTTGGCAGCAAGTTACAATTTTGCCGCTCTCTCGGGTACAACATACAGAAATACACAGAGGCCCTTTAGAGCGAAAGTTAGGCCTTGGTAGCCTTCGTTTATACAGTGCTGGGGGGATGAGTGCAGACTTAAGCATTAGTGGCTTAAGCCACCATGATTGCAAAGACATTCGCCAATTTGTACAAGATTATACTCAGCCAACACACTCAAATACTCAGCTCAATGACGCAACGATAAGTGAAGCCCCAAGCAATGGATGAGCAACAATGGCAACGAGTATCGCCATGGGCGTTAGTGTACTTTGTATTACACTTTGCTTTTCGCTTTATAAAAGATGGCATTTTTAATTTATTACCAATCGCAGTCCTGTTTGTTACTCAAGTCCAAAATAAACTATTTTGGGGTCAAGTTGCTGCGGTTGTTGCTGTTACAGCATTACTTATTTATTCGGTTGCTTATTATATAAACTTTCGATTTTGTATAACTGATGAACACGATATTTTACTTAACAAAGGTGTATTCAAAAAAGAGCGTTTAACGCTGAGCTTTTTGCGGGTACAGAATGTAAATGTAGCCGAGCCTTTTTATTTTAAGCCCCTAGGTTTGGTTAATTGTATTTTCGACGCCGCAGGAAGTGTGTCACAAGAAGTTATATTGCCTGGTGTAACGGCTAAATATGCTGATGCCATGCGTGAGCGTGTACTTACTTATAAAGAAAATGAGCAAGAGCAGAGCTCAGAGCCTTCTACAACTGATTTGGCTGAAGAGCAATCGCAACGCAACTTAACGCTCAGTAATAAAGAGGTGGCTAAGTTTGGCTTAATGTCGAACATGGCTATTCTTGCGCTTGCTGCCTTAGCACCGTTTATGAATGTTTTATTTGAGTTTTTAGAAGAGGCGGTTATTAATCGTCTCGAAACTTTTTATGAGCAAGAAGTTGGCATGCTAGTAAATGCAGCTGCATTGGCTGTATTTTCGATTTTATTTTTAGTCGTTATCGTCGCAATTTTCCTGTCTGTGGTGATGGCGCTGATACGGTTTTATAATTATGAGTTATATTTCAGTGAAGGTAAGTTTAAACGTATTGCGGGCTTATTAGAGCGACACCAGTTATCAGTGAGCTTGGAAAAGGTTCAATCAATATCTATTAAACAAAACCTGATCGCACGTGTTTTAAAACGTTACACCATCCAATGTTTTCAGGCCACTAGTGGGCATGCGATAGGTGCAAAAAACAAGCAAAGTTTAGTCATGCCTGTACTCGATGTTACGCAAGTCAACCAAATGCTGTTATGGATTTACCCTTGGCTGGATCAAACAGGATTTGACTTGAAAGCACTTAACTTTAAAGGTGTTGAGAGAGCTTTGCTGCTAAAAAATCTTTGCTTTTACGCGCTGACTCCAAGTGTCTTATTGGCTGCTTTTAGCTATGTTACTGAAGTTATTAATCCTCTGTTTTGTATTTTTATTTTTGCTTTATTAAGTATGTTCGCATTTTTGTCATATAAACGATACGGGTATTATTTTTATCAACATGAGGGGCGCTACTACGGCATTTTCAGAAGCGGCATGCTGGGTGTGCAATATCGCGTATTTGAATTATATAAAGCGCAAAGTGCTAATAGCATCAGCACCTACTTTATGCGTAAAAGTGGTTTGAAAAGCTTGTCTATACAACTAGCGTCAGGCACGGTTTCATTACCTTATCTTAAAAAAGACATCGCTAACGGTATAATCGACTTTACGATGTTTCAGGCTGAATCAGAGAAACGAAATTGGATGTAAAATACCTTTATTGCAAATAGTTATCAATTGCATTGACTCTTTTCACACTGATATTATACTAATCAATATCAGTTTTTAAAGAATCAGGGATATGATGGTTTTAACATTATGTTTATTAGCGTTTTGCTGTGTATTGGTATTAATGTTTCATATTCGCTGCTGTAAAAAAGCATCACTTTTATGTGCTCGTTGTGGCGTGTTAACAGTCGGATGTTTAATTACGTTGGCTATGTATAGTGGTGGTATTGGGCTCTTGAGGGCATTGCTAGTCTTTGTTGTTTCAGTGCTTATAGTCAGTTTACTCGTTAGCTTAGTGCAGCCTTTAGAGATTGAATAACACGTTTTTTTACATTTAAACACTCACTTTTTTTGTCGATTACGCGCATAATATCTGAAAATAAAATATCAGGGATCGTGATGAAAAAAGTACTCGCCACTCTATTTTTACTGCTCGCAACCAACCTCTATGCGCAAGCAAACTGGCAAACTATCCACACAGAACATTTTAATGTTCATTACACGCAAGAGTCTCATGATTGGGCTCGCTCCGCTGCAAATGAATTGGAAATAGTGCGGACTAAGGTGTTAGCGCAGCAAAATCGTGCGCTAGATGAAATAATCGATGTTATCGTTTTTGACCCTCTAAACAGCGCAAATGGGTTTGCGATTCCGCCCTCAACTAATCCTATGATGGCACTTTTTACAACACCTCCTCAATCTGACACTGTCGTGTCAAATACTGCCGGTTGGCAGCAATTACTCATATTGCATGAATATGTTCACTTGGTACATTTAGCACAACCTACACGCAGTGACTGGCGCCAAGCTATCAGAGAGGTGTGGGATATATACGATTTAACATATGAGTCTATGCCGCGTTGGGCCGCTGAAGGGTATGCAACGTTATTAGAGTCTAAAATGACAGGGCGTGGGCGGCTATATGATAATTACAGTGAAGCGATTTTGACCGAGTTTGCTCAGCAAGGTTCATTACCTAGTTATGACCAGCTGAGTGATGTTGAGGGGGGCTATATGGCAGGTTCTATGGCTTACTTGTTAGGAGCTCGCTTTTTACGTTGGTTAGAGGAGCGTCACTCAGCAGATACATTAGATGCTGTGTGGACGCGTATGCAAGGGGTTAAAAAGCGTGATTTTGATGAGGCATTTAGCGGTGTATTCGGTGATTCTGCTAAGTCACTTTACCGTCGGTTCATTGCTGAATACACCTACAAAGCCATGGCTAAAGAGCAAACAGAAATTAAACCAAAGGGCACACCTTGGCTCGATTTAGCGTATCACGCTAGTAACCCTGCTTTATCGCCAGACAAGCAAAAAGTTGCGGTTGTTGAAAGGGATAAAGACGGTAAAACAAAACTCGTCATTTACAGTACAGAGCAAAATACGCAAGCGGCAGAGGAGTTTGCACAAACTCAGCAAGAGATTCTGAAGAACGATCCACTTGATATTGTAGATTCTGCCCCTGCGGTATTTAAACGAAAACAACAAAAAGTACTGAACCAAATTAATCGTGCGGGCATTCAAAATCCTCAGTGGCTAAATGATGAGGAGATATATTTTGGTGCGTACACACGTAATGATGATATTGAGAATACCCGAGTGGCGGATATTTTTAGCTGGCATGTTAGTACGGGCGAAGTAAAGCAACTCACTGAGCTTGCTGGGCTACGCCGCTTTAGTATAGCTGACAATGGCCAGACCTTATACGCTGAGCGTTCTCGTTCAGGTTACTCTGAACTGGTTAAATACGATATTGAAACGGCCACAGCCACGCCACTATTTAATAAAAGCTTAGAAGATGTATTTGATTACCCAGTACTTAGCCCAAATAAAGCTAAATTAGCTTATTTAAGAACAACCTATAATCACAATTGGCAGTTGTGTATACAAGATTTTGACGCTGGAAGCAGCCATCGAGTACCTATGCCAAAAGGCTACCAATACTTGTCTCAGCCAAGCTGGGGGCATAATGGCCAATCGCTGTATTTTGTGGCGGGGTTGAATGGCGCACTGGATATTTATCGCTTTGATATAGCTGAAAATACATTAGTCCAAATGACCCAAGGCCAAGAAGCGGTCGCTTATCCTCAGGTTATGAGTGATGGCACTATTTTGTATCTAGCCATTACAAATGAAGGGTTAGACTTTAAACAACTTGCACCTACCTACAAAGGCGAGGTTATAACCGAGCTTGCAACAAACACCCTCGCGCCGCAATTTATAGTTGAGAAGCACCAATTACCGGCAGCACAGGTATACACTGCAGAAGTTGGTAAATCGCTTGAGTATGATCCGTGGCAACAAAATGCAACGGCAGCTTTGGGAGCGCAATATAACTCGGCTTCATCATCATTACTTAATGTAAGCCTAAAAGGCAGTGACTTACTCAAACAACTTGATTGGCAAATAGGCTACAGTGCCAGTCTTGATAATGAGGCGCTTTCAGGGGGATTTGCTGAAGTAAAATATGGATTGAACCAGCTTGAATATAACGCTAAGTTTTTTATGTTTGATATGGATGGCACAAAGCAAGCACGTGCAACAAATAGCCCTGAATATGCCAAACAAGGTGGCTATGTTGATGCGAAATACTTATTTAGTATCGGCCAACTAAAAATAACCCCCTCAATTGCATATAACTACACTGATATAGATACAAATTTAGGCAGTAAACGTAATCAGCAGTGGTTAAGAGCGAGTGTTTCACAGCGCTGGAATCATGACCGTCAATCATTTTCGATTGGTCAAAATATTCTTGCTCAATGGTATGAGGGAGATAATGATGAAAATGATTGGCAAGGTTATGATTTTGCAGCCAATGTTTTTGGTAAAGTGTATGACATCCCTTTATATGTGAACTACCAACAACGGCATCGTGATAATGCCAGTTTGACGCTTGGTGGGTATAGTTCGTCATTAATTGCTAACAATACCCATGCAGATTATGTGTTTGCGAAAGAACTTCCTTTTCATGCAACAACGGCAGAGCGTTACCTGAGCTACGGCGGTGGGGCAAGTTTCGCCCAAGGGATGCCGTGGCTTTATTATCAGCAGCATCAAATTGACAGTGAAGTTTTTGCGCAAAGCTATGGCATTAAATTTCAAGACTCAATAGGCTTTGGCCTTGCAAGTGCGGGTATCAACGACCTTCATGTTGATTTTGGCCTGGCAAAAGTAGAAGGCGATAGCTTTGAGGATGAGTTAAGAGGATGGTTAGGCTTTTATTATTCTCTTTAATCTTGCAAATGCCTTGATGTATTTCAAGGCATTTTAACGACGACTTCAAACCGCCTATATTCTTAGTTGAAGTCGTTTGGGTTAGGCTTATTTTGATTTAGCAAATACTGACGCCAGCTTTGCAGCATATACATTGCGCTGCGTCTCATCTCGCTCAAGCTTCATCGCTTGCTCCAACAGCCTTTTAGTAGCACCTAAATGACCTTGTTGATAGCGAATTTTTGCTAATGCAACATAGGGCTCTGATAAATAAGGGGCTTTATCAATGGCTTGATTGATATATTTTCTAGCATGCAGGTATTGTCCGCTTAATGCCTCTGTTTCACCTAACACAATTAGCTGATAAGGATCTTTCTCAGTTAGATCCAATTTTTGGTTAATCTGTTCAACTAGCATCTCGTTGCCAATATCTTCAGCCAATGCTTTGTAATTGCTTAATAAGTTTAGGCTTTCTAGTTGGTGGTCAAATGCACTTTGGTAAATACGCTGAGTTGTTGCTTGATCATTCACGCGCTTGTGAAGAATAGCCGCTAAATTAAACAACTCAGGATCATTAGGCGTGAACGTATTGGCTTTCGTTAATAAGCTGTAAGCTAAATTGTAGTTTTCTTGCGACAGCGCTTCGGCTGCGAGATTAGCGTAATATTTCGCAATGAGGTCATTAATGTCTGCGCTACCAGAGTAAAAACTCCCCCTTGATGGGAAGTAATCAACGATGACACCAGGGCGGATAAAAACGATTTTGCCTTCTTGCTTTTCAAGCGGTTTATACAGCTTTGTTCTAAAGTGATTTGCAATAAATACCAAATTACCTTCTTTGGCATAAACAGGTTCGCTGGTCATTTCTTGAAAGGCTGTTTCTAGCCCAATAATATTGGCATACGCTTGAGTCACAATGGCTAGACTTATACAGTTGCCTTGGGCTTTCTCGAGTGTTTGCGAAGCCGTTAAGGTATCACCATGATAAGTAAACCCGCCCAAACTACTTTCAATGTAATTATATATAATGAGTTCGTCAGACTCGCCTAGTAAGCGGTTTGCCTTTACGTAAGCAATAAATTTTTGCTGTTCTTGCTGTGGGAGTTGAAAAAGCTGCTGCTCAGAAGGCACGGATTCAAGTGTGAATAGCGAATGATTAATCAGCTGTGTTAATGAAGGAACCTCCTGAATTGAGGACGCTTTGGGTGTGGTTGTTGAGGCGCACCCTGCGAGTAAGCATATAAAAAATATAAAAGAAAACTTCATAATCCCCCCGTTTATTTTTAAGTGACGCTGAAGGACACTTTTTAATTAAGCAAGAAAGTTAAACTGGGTTGCTCATCTCTTTCTTAATCAATTTGATGCTAAATGCGTTTAAAATCTATTCATACTGTAATGTAAACTTGCCAACAAAGCTTGTCTTTTTTTTCATCAATAGTTGCGTGTTAGATTTAGATCTATACAATGCCGCGCCTTACATAAATCAAACAAAAACAGTGATTTACATTTTTATTTTGTTTTATTTAAAAGTCCTTAACTTATTAACTGATTTGTAACTAGCGAGGTTTGCTTTGGCGCATTATTTGCCTATATTATCATCATTTATTTTAGTGTTTAGCTTTTTACCACTACTAAATAAAATCCGCAAAAACCGAAGTGTATCGGGATTATCATTATTGATGATGACGTTTGGCGTAGCGCAAAGTACGTACTTTATTACCTATAACGTGTATTTTGAGCGTTTTTACATGGTCTTACCCTTTGTCGTAACGGGTGGTTTAAGTGGCCTTATTTTGTATTACTTTGCGCGCTACAATGCCAAGCGTGAGCAGCGGATCCAGTTAGCAGCGATGCTAGGTTTTTCATTGCTTCCTTTTTTATTACTGTTAAATCCTCAGTTAGAGGCTGCTCAAGTACTTACGTGGCTGACGTTTGTTGGCTTGATCATGAGCTCAGTGCGAGTAATGCCACAAACCTATAAAACACTTCGCAGTGGTGATATTAGCAATTTAAGTGCTCGCTACTTTAGCTTGCAGTTTATAGCGGGCTTATGTGGCTTATTTGCCGAACTTGCCATGGCGACCCCAAGCACCTCTCACATCTTAACGTTTGTCATGATACTGCTGACGAATGCTGCACAACTTGGCTGTATTCAATATTACAAAATGCGCCCAGTCGCAGCTTAGCCTACTAAAAGTGAAATAATTTTGATGTTCAATTAACTCCGTGTATGGCAACTTATCCTATATAGGTTTCCATACACTGAGCTTTTAATGCAACTAACTATCCATCAAATTGACGCGTTTACTAATGAACTGTTTAAAGGTAACTATGCTGCGGTAATCGATGTTGAAGCGTGGCTCAGTGATGAGTTGATGCTAAAAATAGGCGCTGAGAATAATGTGTCTGAAACCGCGTTTACGTGCAAACAAGCCGATGGAAGCTTTGCAATACGTTGGTTTTCACCGTTAATGGAAATAGACTTTTGTGGGCATGCAACACTTGCCGCTGCCTATGTGTTGTGTGAGCAGCATAATGTATCTCAAATTCGCTTTCAGGCAGATGCAGTGGGTGAGTTAATCATAAATAAAAATGACGATGGCAGTTTTGCCATGCCCTTTCCAAAGCAAGCGCCAGATGAGATACATACCGTTCCGCCAGCACTTCTAAATGGCTTGTCTATACAACCTTCTAAGGTGTTGAAAAATAGGCAAGCTTACTTTGTTATTTATGATAACGAGCACGATGTATTAAACCTTAAAACAGACTCAGGGTTACTTAAAACATTGTATCCATTTGATGTTGTTGCCACTGCGCCAAGCACACAATACGATTTTGTCTCGCGCTATTTTTGGCCTGCCAGTGGCGGTGATGAAGATTATGTAACGGGATCAATTCATACGGGGCTTGCACCTTACTGGGCGCAGAAATTTGGTAAAAACACGCTAAGCGCATATCAAGCTTCAAGTCGGGGTGGGCATATGCAATGTGATGTATGTGATGATACGGTAACTTTAACAGGGCGGGCTGTTCGCTACATGCAAGGCACAATTTATTTATAATTGTTCTTTGTGCCTTGTGGAAGTTTAATGGTGATTTGCGCGCCATGTTCGGTATTTGCTAACTGTAGCTGGCCGCTGTGCTTTTGCACAATATCATTACATAGCGCTAGACCAAGTCCGTGACCGGTTTTTTTAGTTGTATATAAAGGTTGGAGCGCGTTGTCTAGATTTGCAAAGCCAGGGCCGTTGTCGGTGAGCAGCAGTATTTGCATATTAGCTTGCTGAAAACACCTTAAAGTAATACATGGTGCACTATTAACGGCTTCAAATGTATTTTTAAATAGGTTAATTAATAGCTGCTCAATAAGCAGCTTATCAGCAAAGCATTGTGATTCACCGTCAAAGTTAAGGTGAATACTTTGCTCTGCTGCGTTTAGTGTAGCTAAAGTTTTTAAATTAAAGTCGTGTGGTTTTGCTGCGGGTAATCGACTCAGCTCAGAGTAGGCTTTTATAAACTGTAACAGTGATTCACTGCGTGATTTTACTCGCTCTAATACTTGTCTGGTTTGTTTTTCATTTAATGTCTCTGCACTTAGCAGTGTATCTGCCATGGATGCCATAGGGGTGATCGAGTTATTTAGCTCATGCGATAATATGCGAATTAAATCAGCTTGAGATTGGCGTTTAGCATTTTGCAGTTGGTGGCCAATATAGCTGGCTGTGATCACCGTTTGCTTTGCATCACTGAGCGCAATGCGTTGCACTTGCCAATCTTGATTTAATTGGGCATGGCGGCATTGTGCGTTTTTAACGGTAAAACCGCATTCAGCCATGCTCATACCGCGTAGTAATGGCATTTTAAGTTGTTGATACATAGGTTGATTGAAGAAAATAAGCCGCTCTTTTTCATTGAATACGGCGATTGGGTGCGGCCAATGATGAAATAGTCCATCGATCAAATGCGTTGCGTGTGGGATTGGCTTGTTAAACAGTGTGTCAATTTGTTCGCCGAGCATGGCCCATGGGGAGCGCGAGCCGCTAAAGCCCAAGCTGAGATTACTTTGCCCTTGCTGTTTTGCATCAATATAGGCTTGCAGTTGAGCGATAGGTAAAAAGTAAGCGTTAAATAACCGATAGATGCACATAATAAGCAGGTAACTTAAGCAAATAGCCAAGGTGGCAGTCAGCAGTACGTCTTGGCTTAATTGATAAACCCAGCCAGTACTTGGCACGATAATGGCGCAAAAAATAGTTGCAAATACACTCATCACCTTGGCTTTATGGCTTATTTTAAAGTTACTCATCAAGCCCCTCTAGTTGATACTTTTCCATCCGTCGGTACAGCGCATTGCGTGAGATACCTAAGCTTTTTGCCGCGGCTGTAATTTGGTGGTTATGTTGTTTTAGTGCGTCAGTAATACGTTGTTTTTCAAGTTCTTCAAGTGTGAGTTTGGGAATTGATTGGTTTTGATTCGTTTGGCTATCCAACATTATTTGCGATAACTCGATGATGCTTCCCGTGCACATCAACATGGCGCGTTCTATCACATGGCTCAGTTCACGAATATTACCCGGCCAACCGTGGCTGCATAACAACTCTTCAACGTTTTGGGATAACGTGCAGGGCGGCTTATTATATTTAGCAGCAAAATGATTAATAAAATGTGTGGCGAGTGGCAAAATATCGTCTTTTCGTTCACGTAACGCAGGTAGGCGAATAACAAAGGTGTTTAAGCGATAATATAAATCTTGGCGAAATTGCCCATCAGTAATGGCTTTAGAGAGGTCTTGATTGGTTGCGGCGATCAAGCGTACGTTAACTTGTTCACTGGCGTTTGCACCAAGCGGCGTAAATTCACCCGTCTCAAGCACTTGCAATAATTTAGGCTGTAAATGAACAGGTAAAGTGCCTATTTCATCCATAAATAACGTGCCACTTTTGGCGCGACTAAACGCCCCTATTCGGTCTTGTTTAGCGTCGGTGAATGCGCCTTTATGATGACCGAATAATTCACTTTCAAATAAAGACTCTGCAATAGCACCCATATTTAGGCTCACAAAGGGGGCTTGGTTGCGTGTGCTTAATTGGTGTATACGCTTGGCTAGTTGCGATTTCCCTGTGCCATTTTCACCTAAAATTAATAAGTTAGCATCGGTTGGCGCAAGCTGTGTAATCAGTGTATCGAGCGACTGCATTGCAAGTGAGCAAGCTATCCAATCACCTTGTGTAGGCGTTGTCGTAATGGGGTTAATGTGATTGGCTATCTGGTTGAGTAATTTTTCCTTTCGCCATGGTTTTTCAATAAAGTCTTTCGCGCCTTTTTGCAACCCGGTGACTGCCAGTTCAATATTGGCCCAAGCAGTCATTAGCATAATGGGAATACCCAAGGGGGTGATTTGTTCGAGTAGTGCAAGGCCTTCTTTACCCGAGGTGGTATCACGGGTGAAGTTCATGTCCAGTAACACCAGCGCAGGCGTTAACCGACCAAGCAATTGCATGCATTGGCTTGGTCCATCAGCTTCAACCACCCGATAGCCTGCTTGCTCGAGTAGCATCGAGAGTGCAAAGCGAATGTCATCGTCGTCATCAACGATTAAAATAGTATGTGGGATCATCGTGGTTTTAATGGCAGCGTATGCTGCCATTACCTTAAAAGTTTATTGCTCTCTAAGCGCGCGCATAGGGTCTGCATTAATAATACGCCATACTACCAAAACAATGGCAGAAAAGACGATAACAATCAATAAACTAGTAAAAACTATGAGTGCTTGCCAAGAAAATGCGGGTAATAAAGGAATGACGCTTTGCAGTGTTAAATAAAGACCACAGGCGAGGGTGATAGCAATAGCTAGCGCACTCAGCAGTAAGCCATTAAAGCTTTTTAAAGTTCGATTCATGAGGTTTAAGCGGCTTGCGCCGGTTGCCATGCGTATTGCAAGTTCAAAGCGTTTTAATTCTGTAAAGCTCATCGCCATACCATTACTGCCCACGGCTGCAAGTAGCAAAGTTAAGAGAGACAATGCACTGATAAAATAAAATTGCACGCGCTGCGGCATTGTTTGTTCTGCCCAGCGCTCATCAAGTGTGCGTGCATCTACTTCAATCACTTGTGGGTGAGCATATTGAATCGCTTGCATAATGGCATGTTTGTCAAAGCGTTGCCCTGGTGGTAGCTGCATAGCAAGCGTGATCCCAAAATTCGGGGCATCGTGCGAATAGCTGTAAAGCATGGTCGGATAACCCTGATCTTTAGCCATGATGGTGTAATTGTCAGCGACCACTCCGATAATTTGACGAAGAGAAACTTCTTTACCTATTACCGATTCAATGGTGCCATCGGTGGACAATTGCTTAGCAAAGGTTTCGTTGATTAATGCCACGGGCTCTAAATTTTGATATTGCGTTTGACTCATATTTTGCCCAGCCAGCAAGTTGAGCTTATAGGTCTGTAAATAATCGGGAGCAATGTTAATCGTCATATAGGTAAAGCGTTCTCGGGTTTGCTCATCCTCGGTCATATTAATAACAGTGTTAAAGTTAAAAGGTTCGCCTTGGCTTTGTACTGGGGTGATACTAGGCTGCACTTGCAAAACGGCCTGTTCAAGTTGGTTTTTTATTTCAAGCGCACCCTGATAGCGTTGTTTTGTCTTTTGTTCTGTAGCGATGGGATCTTGTTTTGCTTGTTCCTCAATCTCAGCAGTATTTAACACAGGGTCATCGTTATTTTGTAGGCGTACATTGGCTATTAGCGTATTGCCTGGCTCAAAACCTAAGTTGATATTTAGCTCAGCGTAGGCGGTATTTGCCAGCATTGCGGTGCCCGTTAAAATAACCGCAGCAGAACTCAACTGGGCAATAAATAACACTTGGCTAAGACGGGTCACTTTGCCTGCGTTGACACCCTTATTACCGTTATTGAGGTTACTAATTAGTTGTGCTTCATCGAACTGACGGGTTGATAGAAATGCAAAAAATAAATTGATAATCAGCACAATTGCAACCGCAACAGCAATAGTTATTGCATCAATTTGCACCAGTTCAAGCATCGCGATATTACCGCCACTGATGATAGGTAATAATCTGATCAGCCAAGCGGCACCTAGCAAACCTAATACTGCGGCGAGTAAAAAAGTACTTAAGTTTTCTAAGAAACTCATTACTAATAACTTGTTGCGTGAGGCGCCCATACACAGTTGCGTAGCAAATTCTTGTTCGCGTTGTTGATAATGAGCAATAAATAGGTTCAGTAGGTTGAGGCTTGCCATCACAAGTAAGATGACCACAGTTGCTAATAAAAATAACAGCATGGTTTGCTGATCTTCCATCAGGTTATCGCGATATAAGGTTGCCGTGCTTTCTGGGGCCATGCTCTCAAACATTTGTTTCATAGGGCCAAGTTGATCACCTTGGTCAAGGTAATACTGCTGCCAAAAACTCTCCATATCATCGGCCGTAAATGCACGTTCGGTTTGGCGAAATAGGGGCAGCAGGCTGCCGTTGATAGACATTTGTGTCGGCATTGCTGCTTTTTCGGCTAAATCATAATAACGCCATACTTGCTGAGCATACTTTTCATCGTTATCGGAATTAAATGATGAAAAGTCACTGACCACTCCGCGAATTTGCAGTGATGTACCCTCTATTTGTAATGTTTGACCTATGGCGTTTACGCTTTTTTGAAATGCGCTTTGCCATAAGCTTTGTGAGATCCATACCGAGTTTTGTGTATTGACGTTGTTTGGCTGCTCACCTAGTAGTAACGTACCTCCAACTACTGGCATAAAGTTATGACTGGCATCGAAGCGTGAGACGGGGTAATTCGTTTCGTTTACAGTTACCGCACTTTCGTCAGCTTGGTATGCAGCAAACTGGCCATATCCTTTGTATTGCTCAGCTAATAATGCCAAGCGTTTAGCAGTAAACATAGAAACACGCATATCTTCTGAAACCGCCATGGTGCGGTTAATAACATACAGGTTTTTTTCGTCTTTTATATCAGGTAAAGGCTTAAATATAAGGTGGCTGCTCATAGCGACAACGGCAAGTACCGCAGCCAATGTTAAGCTTAGTGTAAGCAAGATGGGCAGTGACAAGCGTGGCAATGTAAATAACCGTAAAACACCGTGGCGCAGTGCGCGAAGATAAAAACTCATGCGACAGCCTCCTGATGCTCAACCAATACTTTACCATCGAATAAACGAATTTGACGCTGCGCCATTTGGCTATAACGTTCGTCATGCGTCACCATTACAACGGTGGCGCCTTGTTTGTTTAAATCAAGCAACAGTTGCATGACAGCATCGCCGTTTTGGCTATCTAAGTTACCGGTTGGTTCATCGACTAGCAGTAAATCAGGGTTGCCTACTAAAGCGCGGGCAATGGCAACACGTTGCTGTTGCCCACCAGATAACTGATTTGGTTTATGGTCTAAGCGTGCACTCATGTTTACCGCAGCCAGTTGCTTCTCGACTGCTGCCTTTATAGTACTGCTCAATGCTCCGCGGTGCTCAAGTGGCAGTGCTACATTTTCAAATACAGTTAAGCTATCAATTAAATTGAATGACTGAAATACATAGCCAATATGCTTGTTACGTACGCTAGATCGTTGATCGATTTTAAGGCTCTGTGTATCAATATTAGCTAATTGGTAATGACCATCCGTTGGGGTGTCTAGTAGGCCTAAAATACTGAGTAAGGTAGATTTACCGCAACCTGATGCGCCAGAAATAGCGATGAATTCACCTTTATTTATCGTTAAAGATACATCTTGCAAGGCATGCGTTTTAACTTGGCCTTTGCTATACACTTTATTGATATTATTAATTGTTACGAGTGCAGTCATGATATTTTCCTTAAAGTTTTGAAGTATCTAAAGCCAAGTGGCTGTAATTATGCCATTGGCTTAAATCATTTGTGATAATTTTTTCGCCAGCAGTGGCCCCCAGGGTAATGATCAGGTCAGTACCCGTTAGCTCGCCAAAGGTAATTTGCTGCTGGTGTAGTTGTGGTTGGTTAGGAATGTGTTTATAGAGTTGTTGTGCGCCAAGTGGTTTTAGACCGGGTTGTTGGCTTACATACAAGGCGTTTTCTTTACGCTCAACAAATACGAGTGCATTAACTGGTTGTGCTGGGCGTAAGCTGCTTGGTAAGGGACCGCTTAGGTGGACTTCTGCAACAATAAAGCCGTTTTCAACCACAGAGGCAAGTTGTTCAACGGTCCCTTTTAGCTTGCCTGTGGGGTGTTTTAACTCAACAGCCGCGCCAAGTTGGATACGCTCAGCAATGCGTTGTGGGATATTCAGCGTTGCCATTAATTGCGTTTTTGAACCAACGCGCGCCATTGCTTGCCCTTGATTTACCCGCTCCCCAAGTTCAATATCTAAACGTTGCAGGGTGCCAGCCATTCCTGTGGTGATGGTCAATGCCGCTACTTTACTGCTGACTAAGTCGACTTGTTTTTGTTGCTGCTTTAATAAAATTTTTTGTTGCTCAAGCTCTAACTTGTGCATTTCTTTTTGTTTTTCAAAGCGGTAATTTGCAAACTCTAAACGCTTCCTTAGCTGGTTATGTTTAAGAATAGCGCGTTCTAAATCAATTTTGGCCGCAATGCCTTGATCTGATAGGCGCTGGTTTACATCAACATCTAATTTAGCGCCTTGTATCTGGCTATCTATATCAGCGAGTTCGGCTTGGAAGGTGAGTTGCTCGTTTTGTTTTTGAAATTTAAAGGCCGCAAATTCAGAGTTCATGCGTTCAAGCTTTGCTTGTGCTTCAAATTGTTGCTGTTCTAGATCTGGGTTTGTGAGCTTAGCAATAATTGTGTCGGCTTCAACATCAGCGCCAGCGCGCAGGTAAATTTCACTGACTTGGCCTGTCGCGGGAGCACTGATCAGGCGCTCATAGCGTGAAGCGTATTGACCATATACGGGTGTCATAATATCGATATCACCTTGCTTAACAGTAACGACATTAAGCATGTCTGCGTTAAGTTGTGGTGTGGTAGGTTTAATTGTGAAATAGCCTACAAATGTGACAACCACAAGCGCTGCCATAATCAGCGTGCGTTTAAATCTGTTTGGTTTTGTTTTTTGGTCAATATTGATGTTCATTATCTACTCATCATTTTGGTTGATACAGTCGATAATGAAAATTTGATGCCAAAATTAAATACGCTTTAATTTCAGTGCCTTAAGCTTTTGTTTCGCTTTTTTAAAAGAAAGGATGTTCGATATCGAACACGGGACTGTTCGGTTTTGAAAACAAAAAAGCCGCACTTGAAGTGCGGCTTAATATTACTGCATAGTGTTTTATGCTTCGAGTGCTTTGCTGATTAAGCGGTCGATATATTGCTTATGCGCTTTAGTTGCCGTATCAGCACCCCATGGTGTACTGCTATCTGCAATTTGTGTTAGCTGATAAAGCGCAGCTGTTCTTGCTAAGTTATCGTGCTTACTCGCTTTACCCAGGCCCGCAATTGCAATTAGCTGATTTACATATTGAATTTGTAAGTTATGGCTAATTGAGTTTGCTTCTTTAGTATCAACAAAAATACTTGCTGTTAAATCGCCCATAAACTGATTTAAGCTGTATTCATTGCCGTACAGCGCGGTGTCTGAAATACGCTGCATTACAGCTGGATGTAATAGTTGTGCAAGCACAGACTTTTGCATTCCTAAAATCATTTTATGTGGTTTTGGATCTTCGTTTTTACCGTAATGATTAAAACCACGACGCTGCTGCTGCATATAGTTATACAGTGGCTTCATGCTGCTTAGTACATCTGGTGCAAATACGTTCTTAGCTAAAATTTGCATCGCTTGCTGCTGGCGCTCAAGTGGCACAGGAGTAAATGGTTTTACATCGTCATTACCACCAACGACTGCACGTTCGACATACACACCACCGATTTGGCGAGAAATGACGTTAGCTTGCGCTCGGTATTGGCCAAATAGGCTGTTTGCAGAAATAAGTAGCTGTTGGTGAGATTCACCTTCAACGCGCGCTGTGTCTTTTAACTCAGAGAACAGCTTGTTGATCAGCGCCATTCTGTCTGCGCCGTAAGCCGCTGGGTTTGATGACATATCACCAATCATTACGCGTGGGTCAATATGACGACCTGGTGCACGCATATCATCGGCATCGTTACCAAAGGCAAGCTCATGCTCTGTTGAGCGGGCAAGAATCTGCTCTAGGCGTTGTTGCTCGGCAGCATTATCTGCAAGTGCTTGGCTGTAACCAAATTCAATAGCCCAATCATCATATGGACCCGGTTTAGTTTGGAAAATATCACCTTGTTGCATGCCAATAGGGGCAATATTAGCTGGGGCATAATCCATTACTGAACCTGTGACAATACCTTGTGTTTTAGCTTTATCGTGGACTTCTTTTTCATCCCACAAGATAGATGATTTCATATTGTGGTTTAGGCCTAGAGTATGACCAACTTCGTGCAGTACTAACTGTGTTAAACCTTGACGTAAGATTTCTTTGTCTTCAATACTTGCGCCTGTTGAAAGACTATTGGCCAACATCATATTTTGTTGAATTTCGTGTCCTAAAGAACAGTTTAATTCGCCAGTACTTACAGGGTTGTTGCTGTGGCTCATAGTACCTTGAGTAAACAGCGTGTCATAGATCCAGCGGTTCTTCATGAATACAAACTCAAGCATGATATCTGAGCCCAGTATTTCACCGGTTAATGGGTTGGCAAGTGCTGGGCCGTAGCCGCCAAATGGAGGTTTAGGCGAAGATGTCCAACGTAGTACGTTGTAGTTAATATCGCCAGCATCCCAGTCTGCATCATCAGGCTGAATTTTCACTTCGATGGCATTTTTAAAGCCCGCTTTTTCAAATGAGCTGTTCCAAGCCAATGTGGCTTCTTTAATAGTGTCGCGCCATTCAATTGGCGTAGTGTTCTCAATCCACCAAATAATTGGTTTAACTGGCTCTGATAGTGCTGCGCTTGGGTCTTTCTTTTGCAAGTCCCAACGTTTAATTACATCTTGATAAGGGGCCCAATCTGGCGAGGTCATTTGGTCAAACTGATTAGTGAAATAACCAATACGTGCATCGTCAATACGAGGTTGGTAGTCGTTCTCTGGTAAGGCTACAAATGAATGCTGTACTTTTACTGAGATATTACGCGGGTCACTAACTGCGCTTGAGCCGCGAACGCTTGGGTTAGCATTTTCAAATACATAATCAACAACAACATCTAGGTTATTTGCGTATGGGCGCTGTTTAATAATACGTGACTTTTTAGCGCTTAATTTACCGACTTTAAAACGCTTTTTAGCATTTTTATCGTTCGGGTTTGGCCATGGCGATACTTTGTGCAGTGCTTCACTTAAAAATAGTTTATCTACCTTAAAGGCAATTTTTTCTGCTTCGTGTTTTTCAATTTTGATACTGGCAAGTACGGCTTCGCTGATATTGGCATCGGCTGCTTTAGCAATGGCGCTGTTTTCATCAAACTGGTAGCGTGGAGTTTTGCTGATAATATCAATACGGTCAAAGTACTTTCTAAACTCAATTAGCTTCGTTTCACGGTACGCACCACGAAAATGCCCTGCATCGGTTACACCATCAACAGTATGTGCAAAATATACAAAAGGTGTATCAAGTTGAGACTCATTGATAACCATTAAGTGGTCACCGGTTTTTTCGTCCTGATATAAGCTAAAGATACCCGCAAATTCAGTTTTGTCTTTAATTAATTCGGCAATTGTTTTGTCTTTTTTGTCATCTTTTTTGTCTGCAGCTAATGCGTGGCCGCTGGTCGCTAAAGCTAAACTTAATGCTAGCGTAAGGGTGGTTAATTTCATTTTCTGCTCTTTTTGGCTTGTTAAAATCATCTGGATTGTACCGAACTTAGTCATATAAAAAACACATCTAAGATGAAAGGAAAGTTTTTAGAGTTATCTTCTTGAATTTTATAAATTGTTTTTTTGTATCAAAATATAACAAGCGGCTAATATAATTAGATGAGTTTTTGTAACAGTTACTTACAAATGTCACGTTAATGTTTCATCTAGCTCTGTTATTATGGTCTCAGTAAAAAATTAAGGAGATTAATTATGCGAACAACGTTACTTAAAGGGATCCTTCCTTTTGTGATTCTGGGCTTTGGTGTCGCTGGATTCATGGCAATTAATGCCATTGCACAAGAGACAGAGAGCAAAGAGATAGTAGACACACGCCCTACGGTAGAAGTTGAGCCTGTATCTGCTAATAACCACCAAGTGGTTATTAATAGTTATGGTGAGGTTAAGCCGCTGGAAAGTACACGTTTATCTGCGCAAGTGTCTGGTGAAGTGGTAAGTTGGCACCCTAATTTTGTTGCCGGTGGTATTGTGGCACGCGGTGAAACCTTGTTTACCATTGAAAAAGACAATTATGAAGCTGCATTACTACAAGCTGAGGCTGAACTGGCGCAAGCGCAAGCACAATTAATTGAAGAGCAAGCACAGGCTAAAGTAGCAGAAGATGAAGCGAAGCGTTTTCCAAATAAAGAGCGGACAGCGCTTTTTTTACGTGAACCGCAAGTACTTAGTGCACAAGCATCTGTGAAGTCAGCTCAAGCACGTTTAAAGCGCGCGCAACGAGATTTAGATAACTGTGAAGTAACTGCACCTTACGATGCATTAGTAGTTAGCCGAGAAATTGGTGTTGGTCAGTATATCAATATGGGCTCTCAAGTCGCTGAGCTAAATAACATTGAATCAGCAGAAGTTATTATTCCAATTGCAGGCTTTGACAGCGTATTTTTACCAGAGCGTGTAAAAGGCGTTAAAGCAACAGTGATTAAATCTGGTTTACATGGCTTTAGTCGCGAAGCGCAAATCGACCGTGATTTAGGAATTGTGGATACTGCAACACGTATGAGCAGCTTGGTTGTTCGCATTAATGATCCATATGGATTAGCTAACAAACACCCAGCGATTAAATTTGGCACGTATGTGCAAGTTAACTTTGCAGGCGCCATGCTTGAAAATATTTATCGTTTGCCGCAAGAGTTGGTTAACAACCAAACAGTGTGGATTGTGAACGCTGAGCAGCAGCTTGAGGCGCGTAAAGTAAACGTTGTGCGTGAAGAAGGTGAGTATTTTTACATTAGTGATGGCTTAGAAGCTGACGATAGGCTAGTTGTAACGTTACCAGAGTACCCTCAAAAAGGGATGGCGGTAAAAATTGCAGGTATGCCTGACGTTAAACAAAATGAGGCACTTCAAAGTGCTGACACAGAAAAGCTTTAATAGGGTGACTGCGTTATGAATAACACTGAATTACCCAGCTCTGAGCAACCACAAGCTGCTCCAAAACACGAAAAGCAAACAGGTATCATAGCCTACTTTGCCAATAACTCAGTTGCAGCTAACCTGATGATGTTTTTTATTATCATCATGGGTGTTATTAGCTTCTTCACTATGCAACGTCAGATGTTTCCTAACGTTGAAATTAACTACATTTCTATTAATGCGAACTACCCAGGGGCATCGCCTCAGGAGATGGAAGAAAGCATTTTAATTAAGATTGAAGAGTCCCTAAAAGACATTACAGAAATAAAGAAAGGGGTGTATCGCTCATTTCGTAACGGCGGGAGTGCCCAGTTAGAAATTAATACCGACGCTGAATTAAGTGAAGTGCTTGATAAAGTGAAGCTACGCGTTGACGGTATTGCGACTTTTCCAGCCGGTATGGAACCGGTCACCATAAGTCAAATTGAGTTTCGCCAAGATGTTATCGGTATGACACTGGTTGCTGATCTGCCGCTAAGCGAGCTTAAACCGATTGCTAATCGCATTGAAGATGAACTCTTGCAGCTTTCAAACGTATCGCTGGTGGTGAATGATGTGCCACTGGATGAAATTGCAATCGAAATCGAACCTGACACTTTGCGCCAATACAACCTCACGCTCAATGATGTTTCTGCTGCAATTCGTCGTTACTCTGCAAACTTTTCAGCGGGCCAGTTAAAAACCGATGCCGGTGTTATTTCTGTTCGCGTTGAGAACCAGTTTTACTCTGGCGAAGAGTTTCGTCAAATCCCTGTAAAAATAGGCAATAATGGAGCGAAGGTGCTGCTGCAAGATATTGCGGTAATTAAGGACCAGTTTACGGAAGGTGAGCGTTACTTTAAGTTTAACGGTGAGAATGCGGTTTATTTGTCGGTAAAAGCAACAGAAGATCAAAACATGATTCCTGTTGCAGAATCAGTGAAAGCTTTTATTGAGCAAAAGAATAAAGACCTGCCATTAGGCGTGCGTTTAGTACCACTAATGGACATGACTTACTACCTCAATGCCCGTTTAGATATGATGTTGTCGAACCTTTTACAAGGTGCGGTATTAGTGGCAATTATGTTATCCATCTTCTTACGCTTTAAATTGGCGTTATGGGTAATGATTGGCCTTCCAGTGTGCTTTTTAGGTGCGATGATGATGATGCCGTTGTTTGGTGTCACCATTAATATTATTTCATTGTTTGCGTTTATTATGGTGCTAGGGATTGTGGTGGACGACGCCATTGTCATCGGTGAAAGTGCCTATACCGAAATAGAGAAAAAAGGCGGTGGTGTAGTCAACGTCGTCAATGGTGCTAAACGCGTTGCAACGCCTGCGACATTTGGCGTATTAACAACCATTGCAGTATTCGCTCCCTTCACACTATCAAGCGGCCCTGAAAGTGCGTTCTTTTATGGAATTGCTGTTATCGTCATTCTGTGTTTAATTTTTAGTTTGATTGAATCAAAACTTATACTACCTGCACATATTGCGCATACCCACTTCTCGCCTATTAATCCAAATGGATGGCGTGCCCGTTTTAACAATCGCTTTTTTGGCTTTGTTAATGGACCCTATAAGCGTTTTGTAAAACGCTGTGTGGAATGGCGTTGGGCAGTATTGTTTTCGTTCATTGCGTTGCTTATTTTGACCTTTGGACTAATTTCATCAAACCAAGTTCGTACGGTGCCAACACCAAAAGTACCACATGATTTCCCGCAAATTAATTTGGAGATGAATGATAACGCATCTGATATTCAAACCATCACCGCGATCCGTGAAATTGAAGCCATGGTGCTTGATGTGGATAAGCAAACAGAGCGTGAATTTGGTCAAAAAATAGTGCGTGACTTACTGGTCTTTAACCAAGGTCGTACTGAGGCACAATTATTAGCTCCGCTCGTTGAAGAAGACTTACGCCCATACAATGCATTTGAGCTATCACGTCGTTGGCGCGAGGCAATGCCTAATATCGCAGGTGTTAAGTCGTTGACGATCCAAGATGATGTGAATGGCGGGGGCGGCAATGGTGAGTTTGGTTACTTACTCTTCGGCTCCGATATTGATACTTTAAATGACGCAGGTCGTCGTTTTATTCAGCTATTGCAACAGCAAGAAGGGTTGTTTGATATTAGTTCAACGATCGATCCTGCAAGCAAAGAAGTACAAATGAGCTTAAAACCTGTTGCATATGACTTAGGGTTAGACTTAGCTTCCATTGCCAACCAAGTTGGCGCTAGCTTCTACGGTGGTGAAGCGCAACGTGTTATTCGTGGTGGCGAAGAAGTACGTGTAATGGTGCGTTACCCTAAATTAACACGTGAAGCATTTTCATCACTTAAGCATGCTGTTGTAACGACCCCTCAGGGTAAAGAAGTATTACTCGGTGATGTGGTTGAGTTAACTGAAAAACCGGGGATTAGTTATATTCGTCGTGAAGGTGGCTATCGTACGGTTTATGTCTATGGCAGTATCGATGAAGAAGTCATTGAGCCAGGTGAAGTAGTTAAACAAGTAAAAGACAACTTGCTACCACAACTTAAGGAAGAGTTTCCAAGCGTAAAATCTGAGCTAGGTGGTGCTATCGAGGAGCAGCAAGCGCAAGCCAACGAACAAATCATGTTTTTTATTGGCGGCATGTTCTTGGTGTATATTTTACTCGCTGTACCGTTAAAGAGTTATTCGCAGCCATTAATTGTTATGTCGGTTATTCCGTTTAGTTTAACGGGTGCTATTTGGGGCCATTATTGGTTTGGTTTGGATATCAGTTTAATGTCAGGCTTTGGTTTAATCGCGGCAGCTGGGGTTGTGATCAATGACTCGCTGGTAATGACTGACTTTGTTAACCAAGCACGCCGTGGTGGAATAAGCGTGAAAGAAGCGGTTATTGAAGCAGGCTGTGCCCGCTTTAGGCCAATACTGCTAACTTCAATTACGACATTTGCCGGTGTTTTACCTATAATGTTTGAAACCAGCTTACAAGCGAAGTTTGTTATTCCAATGGCTGTTGCACTTGGTTTTGCCGTAATGTTCGCAACGCTGATCACTTTATTATTAGTACCGTGCTTGTACATTATATTAAGTGATATTCGCGGGTTCTTTCGCGGTATATTTAATAAAATTAAAGGTTTATTTCAGCGTAAAAAACAACTCGCTTAAGTATTCTTGAACAGCAAATAAATAGCCAGTGCATTTTGTACTGGCTTTTTTTTAGTCGGTTTTAAGTGCTAGTTTTTATATATCCAAACCACCTCAAAATGCAGAGTAAAGCGCTTCACATGGCTTAATATCAAGGCGTTACTTTGTAAAAATGACAGTCCCGTTTAAAAAGGAACAACGATAAGAGTAAGTGCCTATTAAGCGCCCAAAGGCTTGGTTTAATTTTAACTTTAACTCGTACCTTGAGATGACTTGTATATAGTTGATTACATTCTTTTGTTTGATATTTGTATAGTGGGGCACTATAATCCAATTGTTTTGGCAAACTAGTCGAAAGATTAGGACGCAAAGTTTCCGATCTAAGGTTTTAAAACTAAGATAGCGGGGCTGCTACACATAGTTATTGTCTTATTGTGTACCTGCGTAATTAAAAAGTATTTCTTTTGCCCTTTAAATGTTAGATAGTACCTATTAAGTGTTATTAAGGTGTCGCTTTGTTTATGCATTCGTCATTGACCTGCGGAGAGTGGTCGACAATAGGTTGCTTAAATCATCATACCCGATTATTTGTGGGTGATATGGTGACGGTAACTTTTTATGACGCGCAAGGAGAGCTAGTCGATTTATCATTTGATTATAAGATTACCAGCAGTGAGCAAGGTGAGCCGCAGAGCTGGCCGCGATATATAGCGGAACATATCAACATGTATATTCCGCTCGTGGAAGCGGGCAAAATGACAGAGCATGGTTTGGTTGTTGCTTATCGCTCTAATCAGATTTATGCCCTTAAAGGATCGGGTATTATAAATGCAGAGCTGACCTTTCACTGTATAGCTCAATGCGACAACGAAAAAAAAGATGAACCTGCGTATGACTATGTTTACCCAAACAAAAGTTGCGATTATAATGCAGGTGTTAAAGTTTTACAGCCCAAAACAGGGTTGATCTACAGATGCAAACCTTGGCCATTTGACCAGTTTTGTAAAGTAAAAGAAGAAAGTAACCCGCTTTATGAACCCGGCGTAGGTCAAAGTTGGGGTTTAGCATGGCAGCAAGTGTCGTGCAATTAAACAGTTCCCTCTGATGCTATTTAGCATTTTTATGCCCACTCATTTTGAGTGGGCTTTTTTATGCGTATTTAAAAAATATGGTAAACTGGGCTCAACAAAAACTTTTACTGGCTCAGCTGTGTCTCAACAAAATTTATCATTATCTGCCCTTTCTAACGCGCCACGTGCGCGCAAGCAACCACACGCTTTAACAACACATAATAAAACACGTATTGATGATTATTATTGGATGCGTGACGATAATAGAGAAAACAGTGAAATATTGGCGCATTTAAAAGCAGAGAATGATTATTGTGACAAGCAGCTTGCGCCAATGAAACCGCTTCAAACACAGTTATTTGAAGAATTAAAAGGGCGAATAGTAAAAGACGATAACAGTTTTCCGGTTAAAGATGGCCAATTTTGGTATCACGCAGAAGTGCGTGGTGATGATGAGTATGCCCGCCACTATCGCAGCCGCGATATTACCATGCAAGATAAGCAACTCTTACTTGATGTAAATAGCCTTGCACAAGGGATTGAATTTTATGAACTTGGAGAAGTGGCTGTAAGTCCTAATGAGCAGTTGCTTGCTTATTCAGAAGATACTGAAGGGCGCCGTATTTATGCGATTAAATTTAAATCTATTGATGAAGACGCGTTATTGGATGATGTGTTGGAAAACACAGAAGGCCAAGTTGTATGGGCAAATGATAACAAGACAGTTTTTTACGTAAAAAAAGATCTCAAAACGCTGCTCGGCTTTCAGGTGTTTCGCCATGTGCTAGGTACACCACAAGCAGACGATGTATTAGTATACGAAGAACACGACAGTAGCTTTTTTATGGGGCTGGGTAAAAGTCGCGATGAAAGTTTAATTATTATTGATTTAGCATCCACAGAAACCAACGACACTTGGGTGCTTGATGCAGACCAACCTCTAGGTGAGTTTAAGCAGTTAATGCCGCGCGAAGAGGGCCATGAATTCGATATTGATAAACTCGGCGACACCTTTTATATCGTGAGTAATTGGCAGGCTAAGAACTTTCGCTTGATGACCGCCACTATCGCTACAATATCGGATAAAGCATTATGGCAAGAGCACACGGCTCATCGTGACAATGTATTGTTAGAAGGCGTTGAAATCTTTGATGAGTTTTTAGTTCTCACTGAAAGAGAACTGGGGCAAACACGCTTTATTGTTGTAGATAACTTACAACAACGAATGGCGTTAGCGTTTGATGACCCGTGTTACTATGCCGCTATAGCGACTAATCCAGAGAGTAGCGCTAAAACAGCGCGTATTTATTACTCAAGCTTAACGACACCGGGTTCACTGTATGAAGTTGACTTAAGCAGTGGTGAAAAAACACTTTTAAAACAACAGCAAGTTTTGGGTGACTTTAACTCTTCACATTATGGCTCAGAGCGCATAATGGTAGCAGCAAGAGACGGTAAAAGTGTGCCTGTTTCGTTAGTTTACCGTAAAGACACCTTTGAGAAAGACGGAACGAACCCAATATTTCAATATGGCTATGGCGCCTACGGTATAACAATTGATCCTAGTTTTTCGAGTGCCTCTTTAAGCTTATTAGATCGTGGGTTTGTATACGCAATAGCACATGTCCGCGGCAGTGAAATGTTGGGCCGTCATTGGTACGAACAAGGCAAAAAGCAGGATAAACAAAATAGTTTTAGTGATTTTATTGATGTAACAAAAGCGTTAGTTGAACAAGGCTATGGCGCAAAAGATAAAGTATTTGCCTCGGGTGGTAGTGCTGGTGGCTTATTGATGGGAGCAGTTATTAATCAAGCACCAGAGTTATATTTAGGTATTGGTTGTCATGTACCATTTTTAGATGTGCTAACGACCATGCTTGATGAGTCAATCCCACTTACCACAAATGAATACGATGAGTGGGGGAATCCGAATGATCCAGCGTATTACGATCTAATTGCTGACTATTCACCGTATGATAATATTAAAGCGCAAGCTTACCCACATATACTAGTCACAACTGGCTTACACGACTCTCAGGTACAATACTGGGAGCCAATGAAGTGGGTGGCAAAAATGCGTGAATATAAAACTAACAAAAACGTGTTAATTTTTAAAACAGATATGGATGCAGGCCATGGTGGTGCATCGGGACGATTTAAAAGCTTAGAAGAAAAAGCATTGGAGATGGCCTTTTTCATAAGCCTTGCTAATTTGTAAACATAAAGCAGTTTACTGAGGTTCTCACATGTTTAAACCACATGGCAGTTGGCAGTACGCTATTGAGGCCCCTGTTATCTACATTAAGATTTCAGGGTGCTTTAATCGCGAAGGTGTTTTAGGGTTTGTTAAAGACGTGCAGACTGCGATTTCTGCATTGCCAGTCGGTACAATTGAACAAGCCGTTATTCATTTAGCTGAATTTGAGCTGGCAACAGCAGATAGTTTAACAATAGCCAGAGAGTACTTCCGTGGTGTTAAAGAGCGCGGTTATAAGCAGGTGGATTATATTAGCACCAGTGCGATTGCTAGAAGTATTTTAGAAAGCGTGTGGAGTGGTAGTGGAATGAATATTAATTTTTATTCTACTGCGCATAACTACCTGGCAGACTATCCAGATAGGGTATATGTAAAAAACTGGCTGTGATTAAACCGATTACAATATAGCCGATAAACTGTTTTTGTAGCGCCTAGATAAGTTTAATTGCACGCCATTTTTTAGTTTTAGTTTATAGTCACCACTGTCTGTCACAGCCAGCTCTGATATAACCGTTTGTTTTACCAGTGTTGAGCGGTGAACTCTGATGAACCCCGCGGGTGCAAGCTGCTGTTCAATGTTTTTCATTGTTACACGGTGTAATACGCTTGCTCCTTGTTGCCAAAAATGCAGCTCGACATAATTGCCTGCGCCATTAATCCAAATAATATCATCTATTTCTATTAGCCTTACTTTACCAATATCTTTCACAATTAGATGTGAGTGAGTTAATGATTTTGTCATTGGGTGCGCTTGCTCCATTGCACTGGCTAAAGGGCATAAATGGATAAGCTTATCGAAGCACTTATTCAACCGTGAAATTGGGCTTCGTGTTGTTATAAAATCAATAGCCCCCACTTCAAAAGCTAACGTCGCAAGGTTTGGATCGTCAGCAATAATTACCAGTTTAGCATTTTTACTCAGATCAATAAGTTGGAACAGTAGATTTGGTTGTGGAGCTTCGCTCAGTTGCAACAATATGACATTAAATTGGCTTGTATCAAGCTTGGTTAATTGATCTAAGGTTGCAGACGTATGGGAATCAAAGTGTCGATTACTAGCAAGCTGTATACTGAGCAATGTATTGAATTGTTCATCGTTAACGAGTGTTAAGGCATTAAAAAAAGCAGTAAACATTTGGAAACCTCATCATGTGTATATATTAGAAGACCCTGTCTGTCCCAATTTATTTCACAATGAGTTTAAATTGTTAATTTTTCACTCGTATATTTATCTAGTCACACAGAACCCGCCTGTTATACCGCCATGAATGCAAGTAAAAGAACAGCGATAGAGTCTGCGAATATATTTCCCTAACGTGGCCACTTAGTAACATTTTCGTTACTTACAGTCATTCTTCAGGGGAATACATATGAAAATAACAACAGGCAATCAAGTGGTAAGGTTTAAACGATCCTCAATAGCATTAGCCATGGGGGGAGCATTATTGAGTGGTTTTTCATTGCAAGCGAGCGCAGCTGATGCCACAAACGCTGAAAAAGTAGAGCGAATTGAAGTCACTGGCTCGCGTATTAAACGGGCTGATATAGAAGGAGCATCACCAGTAACCTCAATTGGACGTTTAGCGATTGAGTCGTCAGGTGTGCAAAACATTGGTGAATTATTACAAACTGTTGCTCAGGCTGATTTGTCCGGGTTAACGCAATTGACAAATAACACCAACGGTAACGATGGATCGCAAACAATATCACTGCGAAACTTAGGCGATAACCGAACGCTAGTTTTGGTTGATGGTCGCCGGTTTTTAGCATTAGGAGGTGGTCAGGTTGATATTTCTCAAATCCCAATCGCTATTGTTGAACGCGTTGATATTTTAGCGGATGGCGCGTCTGCCGTTTACGGTACCGATGCGATTGCCGGGGTGGTAAATATTATTACTAAAGATGGCTTTGAAGGGGTAAGCTTAGACGCAAGTATTGGTGCTAACTTTGAAGGTGACGGTGAATATAAACAAGCAGGGCTTTCTATTGGCACAATTAAAGGGGATACCTCACTTTTTTTAAATATTTCTAAATCCGAAGAAAAAGAAATCGGCGCCGGAGACAGGGAAATATCAAAATACCCGGTTGCTTATGTTCCGCAACGGTTTGGTAGTGCATTTGGTCTTTACGGCATTTTTGGCACATCAGATGGGCTTGTTTCATTGGAGCCTACGAAAGAAGGCAGCGGTGATCGCACAGCCGATGACTTTGAACCCTTTGGTACAAAACATCGCTATAACTTTGCTCCAACTAATTACTTAAAAACGCCTTCGGATAGGTTTAATGTTTTTGCAAAAGTAAATCATGAATTCGATGATTCACTCAGTGCCTTTATTGACTTCACTTATAATCAACGAAAATCAGTCACACAAATTGCAGCAGTACCATTAACCGCTGGTTTTTCTGGTCCACAGTGGGAAATCCCTTACAGCAAAGACAATATTTATAACCCATTTGGTGAAGACCTTACTTCATTTGGCTTTAGAACATTGCCCATAGGTCCTCGCACCAGCATTCAAGATTATGATACATACTTCATAACAGGTGGATTAGAAGGCGATTTTGAAATTGTAGATAGAATATTGTTGTGGGATATCTCCATGTCGAGAGGTGACTCTAGCCGCAGCGTTAAAGGTGAAAACTATGTCAATCTTCAAAACTTAAGAAATGCAGTGGGTCCCTCGTTTATGGCTGACGGCGTGGCGCAGTGTGGCACCGCTGAAAATACCATTGCTGGCTGTGTACCACTTAACTTGTTTAATGGCGAAACGGGTTTTACTGATGAAATGGCGAACTACATTGGCTATGAATTAAATGATCAAGTGAACACGGGCGCAACTAACTTTGCCGCTAATATCAGTGGTGAAATATTTGAATTACCCGCAGGGTGGGTCGGGTTTGCGGCCGGTATTGAAAAACGCACCAACACCTTTTCTGACAGCCCTGACGCCTTAATCGCGGCAGGTTTAAGCTCAAGTAACTTTAGAGAGCCTACTAACGGAAAACAAACAGCGGAAGAAGCTTATTTTGAATTTGCAGTGCCAGTACTTTCTGACTTACCAGGTATTCAACAGCTCGATATTAGTTTAGCTGGGCGTGTTTCTGATTTTGAAAACAGTGGTTTTGTCGGGGTTGATCCTGTTACTTCAAAATTTGATAACGAAAGCTTTAAACTCGGCTTTACATGGCGAATCTATGACGATTTAATGCTTCGCGGTAATTATTCAGATACCTTCAGAGCGCCTTCAGTTAATAATTTATTTGCCGGCGGCGGTGAAGGATTTCCATCGACTCAAGATCCATGTAATACAACACAATTTAGTTTACAGTCAGCAGATACACAGTCACGTTGTTTAGCTGATAACGTACCCAATGGTGGGTCGATACAACCGACAGGGCAATTACGCTCGTTAAATGGCGGTAACCCAACTCTTGAGCCAGAAGAAGGCAACACTAAAACATTTGGTTTTGTGTATAACCCAAGTTGGTTAGACGGGTTTGATATGACGGTTGATTACTACAGAATTGAGCTACAAGAAGCGCTGTCTTCGATCTCTGCTGCGGGCATGCTTAATCGTTGTTACGTTCAAGGTGAAGATGAGTTTTGTGGATTTATTGAGCGCCGTGAAGACGGTCGCATCGCCACAGTTAGAACCTCGCAATTTAACTTAGCGCAACTACAAGTTGAAGGGTATGATTTTAACGCAAACTACCGTTTCGATACGCATGAAATGGGTAGTTTTGCATTTCGTTTGAATGGCTCATACACCGACAAATATCGCTCAGCAGGTAGTGAGGAAAGTATTAATGATGCCGACAACCAGGTCGCGGCAATTGACAGTGATATTTTACGCTGGCGTGGCACGTTCAATACAACATGGACTTACGATGATCTATCGGTAACCTGGGGTATGCGTTATACGAGTGATATTACAGAGTCTTGCTCTATTCCAGATAGCTTTGTTGACGATGGCTTAGCAACACGAGAGCTGTGTAATCAACGAGATCACACCAGTGAAGACAACCCAAATGGCTTAAATCGCATAGGGAGTGTGATCTATCATGATTTATCTGCAAGTTATACGTTACCTTGGCAAGCCAGTGTTCGTTTAGGAATGCGCAATGTATTTCAAAAAGAGCCGCCTATTGCATTAAATCCATTTGCGAACTCATTTTACTCTGTGCATGATATTCCTGGTGGAACATGGTTCCTTAATTACAAGCAAGACTTTTAATTGAAAAAATCAAAAGAGCGTTAATAGCGTATAAAAAATGCCAGTTAATCAGTTTGCTGGCATTTTTATTTGGATAGTAAATAAAGTGGCAAATAAGTAACCGTAAATCTAGATGAGCCGCTTAAACCTAAAACAACGCCGCTGGTAACAGTGGCGTTGTTGTTTGTTAGGCAAGCGGTAGTATGTAAAACGAATCGATTATTTAACGATTTATCCCTACTAAAGCCCTCTAAGGAGGGCTTTCTTAAGCCTAACTATCCTAATCTAAATACGCTTTTAACATCCAAACAAGCTTTTCTTGTTCAGTGATATAGTCGCCCATCAATGAGGCCGTACCTTCATCTTGTGCATCACCTGCTTTCGCTAAAATATCGCGTTGCATTTTTATCAGGGTGCTGTAACCGCCCAGCAAATTCTCTACTGCTGTTACACCGTCACTGATACCTTTAGCTTCCTTAATCTCGCTGATCTTTAAATAATCAGAGAACGCATGCAGTGGTGCACCGTCAAGCGTTAAAATACGCTCTGCAATTTCATCCACTTTTAAAAGTAGTAAGTTGTAGATCTCTTCAAATTTAAGGTGTAACTCAAAGAAGTTACGGCCTTTAATGTTCCAGTGAAACCCACGAGCGTTCATATATTGAATTTGGTAGCTGCTCAGCAGTACGTTGAGTGATTTTACGATATCTTCACTTTCTGCACTGTTAAGACCAATTGCATTTACCTGTGACATGATCTCTCCTTAAATGGATAATTAACGTATTCGCTGTTGTTAAGACAGAGTATTAGTCATTTTTAGCAATCTGTAAAATGGCTAAAACCAATCATGTTGATAGTTTAAACCTATCATAAGAAAACTTTAAGCGTTCTAACTAGACATGGTAGCGATTTAGATAAAAACGACCCCAAAATAGCTAAAACATAAAATTAGATTAAAATAATATGATCTAAAACAAACTTACTAAGGGCCAATGAGCATGTGGAACCTGAATTTGATTTAGGTCAAAAACTGAGTTTTTAGTGGGCGCATAATCAACCTAGTTAAACAATTAGGAGATGACTCATGCAGGCTAAAACACAAAAAGAAAGCAAAATGGAATTAGTGGTGATAGGTATTGCGTTGATTGCATTTGTTGTAGGGTTGGTAGGGCACTTAGCGGGTGCAAGCTTCGCAAACTTTGATACTTTTGGTTACATTGCAGCACCGACGCCCTTAATTTTGGCAATCATTGCATTTATTGCTTACAAAGTGGCTGCTAGTGCAGAAGATTAAACAAGCAACCCAACAATGTAGTTCATTACCTGGCGTGAGTAGATCATAGCGGTATGACTTAAGTGAAACACTTTATGCTCTGCCATGCCATTTAATTTGGTTTCATCTAACAAGACGGTACCATCAGACTGACTGCCTTTTGCTATTAATGGCATTAAGCCCAAGGGTAAATCACCCGCTATACTGTAAAGTTTAGCTTTAAAAGGCCAATCCCCGTTTTTAGACAGCAGAAACTCTACGCTGTTTTTCAAAAATACTTCAAATCCCTTTTGCTGCATTTGATGCGCAATATGGCTGCCTTTATGTGGCGTGCCTAATGTAATCACTTTCGTAACATTTTCACTTTGTGAAGAGTGCGCTTCAAGGTAAGCCCTTGCGACTAACCCCCCCATAGAGTGGCACACCAGTGCAGTTTCTTTATCACTAATAAAAGCATCTATTTGATTAAAAATAGTTTCACGATCTGGAGTAAGCGTATTATAGGATAAGTTCAGTATACTCAACCCTTCTTTCTCAAGGCGAGAACACAGTGGGCGCATAACAAAGCCAGACATATATAAGCCATGTAACACTACTACTTGTTGAATTGCCATACGCCCTCTTAATTTATGTAATCTATCACTACATTAATTGTACTGGTTTTACTTCAATGTTAACTGAATCAGAGCTCACCCACACATCACCATCTTGAATCGTGATTGTTAGCGATATATTGCGATCCACTAATGCTGCAAGAGCTTGTGTTGCTTCAAAGTCTAAACTATAAATGCTCAAGTTTTTAAAATCATACAACTTAGGTTGATGCTTTTGCCACCAAATAGCTTGGTTATTTTCACCGTAAGTATACAGCACAACCTTTTTCGCTTTATTACAGGCTTTTTTCAGGCGTTTGTCATCTGGAAGGCCAAGCTCAATCCACAGCTCAATCTCATCGCTGTAGTTTTTGTGCCACACTTCTGGCTCATCGTCAGCCGACAACCCCTTGGTAAACTCAAGGCCATCACATGCATTAAGGGCGTAAGCAAGTAAACGAACCATCAAGCGTTGGTCATTTTCAGATGGGTGCTGCGCCAGAGTTAAGTTGAAATCTTGGTAAAGGTGGCGATCCATATCGCTTAGCGATAATTGCGCCTTAATAATGGTAGATTTAAGAGCCATAACAGTTTATTTGAAAAAATTTTCGCCAGTATAGCGCATTAATACCCAAACCACCTCAAGATACAGAGCCCAGCGTTTCACAGGGTTTAATATCAAAGCATAACTTCGCAAAAGAGGTAGTTGCTGTCTTTAAGCCATACTGCTGGGGGTAAGTGCGTGTTACACGTTCCAAGGATTGGTTTAAAAGCGTTTGATACTGCGTTATTGATTTTAACAATAGAACCACTATTTCTTGCAATCAATGCCTTGCCTGAATCACTTTTAATTCCAACTGAGACTCAGATCTTAAGGTGGTTTGGGTATATTCTGAGCCAGTTAAAACTCTGTGATAGCGTTTAACATCAAATGGTAATTATTAACCTCAATGGTTTTTGTGCTTGCTCGTGATGAACAACAATTCTAGTGAGAGTAAATATTGGACGAACATTAATGCTTTCGCCCAATACAAATAAATTTAATTATCTTTAACTAATTTAGTAGAAATATAGGTCGGCAATATCAACCTATATTAATCTTTATTTAGGTAATGGTGGTAGCCCAAGCTCTTCAAGGAAACTATTGTGCTTATCTAAAGCTTCTTTTATATCTTTTTCAATATCAAATAAATTTTGATGCTCAACAGCCAGATCAACTTTAGCCTCGGCTTTTGCAGTACTGACATATCGAGAAATATTTAAGTTAAAATCATTTTTCTCAATTTCATCCATTGATACTCTACGAGAATAGCGTTCTTCTTCATCTCTAAACTTATAGGTGTCAACAATCTTTTGAATATCTTTAGGACGTAGTTCGTTTTGGCGCTTTCCTTTTTTGAAGTTTTCTTCATCACTTGCATTGATAAATAATACGTCATCGTACTTCTTACATTTCTTCAGTATAAGAATACAAACTGTTATGCCTGTAGAGAAAAATAGATTTGCAGGCAAGCCAATGACAGTATCAATGTGTCCATCTTTTAATAACTTACTGCGTATGCGTTGCTCAGCGCTACCTCTAAACAAAACACCATGCGGTAAAATAATTGCCATGGTGCCTTCATCACTTAGATAATGAAAGCCATGTAAGAGAAAGGCAAAATCAGCCGCAGATTTTGGGGCGATACCGTGATTCTTAAAGCGAAAGTCTTCTTTAAGCGCATCCGTCGGCTCCCAACGATAACTAAATGGAGGGTTGGCAACGATAGCGTCACATTTCAGTTTCTTCGCAGGGTTTTTCTCATTGAGTAAATCCCAATCATTAACGAGTGTATCACCATGGAAAATGTCAAATTCTGTATCCTTTACCCCGTGCAATAACATGTTCATTCGTGCAAGGTTATAGGTGGTGATGTTTTTTTCTTGCCCGTAAATTTTACCAACGCTGCCACCAGCCTCAACAATGTGTTTACGCACATTCAAAAGTAAAGAACCCGAACCGCATGCAAAATCCAAAACTTTATTAAGCTTTTTCTTTTTACCCATTTTAGGCTCTTGACTATCCAAGGTGACAATCTCAGACAGAATGGTTGAAACTAGTTGAGGTGTGTAAAACTCCCCAGCTTTTTTACCACCATTAGCCGCAAATTCACCAATAAGATACTCGTAAGCATTACCTAAAGTATCGGTGTCAGTTGAAAAGCCAGCAATACCTTCTGATACTTTTTGAATGATCGTACACAACTTAGCATTACGATCTGATGGCTTTTTACCGAGTTTTTCAGAGTTTAAATTAATTTCAGAGAATAAGCCTTGAAAGCTGCTGTTAAAACTTTCATTTTCAATATACTTAAACCCGTCCTCTAAGGTTTGAAGCAACTCACCATTTTGAACCCTGGCCATTTCAGCGATACTTGACCAAAGGTGTTCAGGCTTAATGATGTAATGCAATTTACGACGCATTTGTTTTTCAAAGAAAGCAACATCGTCAGCATTATCTTGATACCAAATCGCCAGAGGCGCGAGTTTTACTTTTCGTTCAACTTCCTTTCCATCCGATAGCGTTTCTGTCACTTTGATTTCTTTTGCTTCAGGATAGTCACGACCTAACTCTTTCTTGGCCGCTTCTTCAAAATTATCTGATAAGTAGCGTAAAAATAGAAAAGAAAGCATGTAATCACGGAAATCATCAGCATTCATTGCACCACGCAGGCTGTCAGCGATATCCCAGAGGGTTTTGCCTAATTGGTTTAACTGTTCTTGTGTCATTTTAGGTCATCTCTATTTATTGTTCGGTTGCTAATGCTTGAATTACTGGCTCAGGAAACAGCTCAGGGTTAAATCGGTAGTTGTCCATAAATTCATTCAATATACGGCGGAAATGCCCTTTGTTCTCTTCAGTCATTTCCATAGGCTCAAATAAAGAGTAATTACCATGACTTAAAATATTGATAAGACGAGCATGCAAAATACCATCTGGATCGTCATCACCTTGTTTTATACAAGCTGAAAAGTTTTTAAATCCATGAAAAGTCGCGGTTTTCTCTAGAATACTACGCAGTATAGTGAAATGATAAGTATATAAATTGTCGTTTATCGCCGCATCATGTAGTTGCTCTAATAGAGCTACATGGTGAAAAAATGGCGTACTATTTGTATAGCGTAATTTATACTGTTGATTTTCTTTATCATGCTTTAAAAAGTATGGTTGTAACTTATTATTTTCATTGAGCTCATTCCACATTACATTAAAAAATAAAGCATGGTGAGATGAAATGACGGTTTTTATTGTCGTATTATCTTTTAATAGCTGAGCTAAGTGACTCGCAACAGCAATGGCATTATGGTCATCAAGTGATGATATAGGATCATCGATATACAAATATTTGACCCAACTATAGGCTTCTTGCCCATCTATCGCTAACTGCGCTATCGCTAAAAAGAAACACCACACAAAAATATTTTCTTCACCACGAGAGACTTTGATATGATCAATAGTCTCATGTGATCCACTTTCATTTTGTATTTCTCGTTTGAAATTAACCGTCCAATTTGAATAATCAATTTGAAAGTCAAAATCAGCATATCGTTGCAGTAATGGACGAATGCGATTTTCCATTTCTAACTCTTGTAAACCATCAAAGAAGTGAGAATCTGGATTGATCTTTAATACTCGTTGTTGGTCATTATCCCAAGAAAACAAATCTTCAGTGAAAGCATTAAAATAAAGAGTATCTCTCGTTGTATCTTCAACTTCTAACGGTGTGGTTACACCATCCATAACATTTGCTGGACGTATTGTGCTTACTTTACCTAACTCTTTGAACTCCATAGATAAGCGCGTCTTGCCCGTGCCATTATAGGCAAAAACAAGAATTTGATTCTTTACCTTACGCCTAACACCATTTTTTAATACTTCACAAAACTGTTCGGCAACTTGGCTTAGATTGTCGTATATCAATTCGCTCATGATGCAACCCCCTCTAAAACAGGAAACAGTCGTTGCATTAAACCTTTTTTGTGAGATTTAAGTGTTTCTATTTTTTCAGACTGAGCCTTAATCAAATCATCCATAGAGGAAAGACAATCAGCGATTTTTTGTTGTTCATTCATTGATGATGGCAGCATCACTTCCGTTTTACGAAGTTCATCCATATTTATTTTACAAGGAACAGCATTTAATAGAGACTTTCTTTGTAGCTCCTTTTGATATCTTTCTGCTTGCATATACCCATGTAAAAACTGCGAGTTAAATCTTATGTCTTTTTTTATAACAGCTAATGTGACATAAATACTAAAATCATAACCCCAATCAACTACTTTGGAAAAACCAATTTTACCTATTCGTGTAATCAAAACATCATCTAGCATTGGTTTGTTTCTAGATGTGGCTATTTTATAATCTTCAACTGAAATAAACTTATTTTCTTTTCCACTTACTATATTTTCAACACTAAAAAATGGAATTCCTTCTTCTGTATATTTAGGTGTTTGATGTGTTCCATCAAATATTGACGTAGTTATTTGATTAAGTTTATTTTCTTTCCAATCCCCATCAAACCCACTAAACCTTAGCTCTGGTACACTTTTCCCTTCCGCTGGAAATAGCTTTTGCATCAAGCCTTTTTTGTGAGATTTTAGTGATTCTAATTTTTTGGTATTCGCAGTGATTAAGTCATCTATCGAAGCAAGGCAATCTGCGATTTTTTGTTGTTCTTGCTCTTGTGGAAGCAATAAAACAATTTCAGAGAAAGCTGTTTTATTAATAATAGGTACAGCTTGTTTACCTGCTAACTCTGCGATATCTAATGCATGAAAGCTTAATAAATAATACAGAAAATCATTACTACAACCTTTAAAAGCCGTAATTGCATTGATTTGTTGATTTGTTGCACAATCGCATTTTACTTGGGCTACCTTTCCTATTGTTGAACCAATACAGACAAAAAGAATACTGCCACTTTTTATTACTCTCGATTTATTAAAACCTTCAGTTGTAAGTGTTGATTTGGTTCTTTCAACAAACCTACTGTCAGATATATCGGCCGGAGTAACAAACAAGTATTTTCCATCGTAATATTCCCTATTTGATGTACTAGGCGTATTTCCAGTTACTACCTTAC
The DNA here is from genome assembly GCF_004766475.1 of Pseudoalteromonas sp. KS88. Taxonomy (NCBI): domain Bacteria; kingdom Pseudomonadati; phylum Pseudomonadota; class Gammaproteobacteria; order Alteromonadales; family Pseudoalteromonadaceae; genus Pseudoalteromonas; species Pseudoalteromonas sp. KS88. The sequence goes on along the minus strand of NZ_PYHV01000014.1, from coordinate 144,802 downwards.
CCATTTTTGATATTGGTATTGAGAACCAATCCCCATTAAACCCACTAAACCTCAACTCAGGCACTAACTCTTTATCTTCTAACTTACTCATATGCAGCTAATCCCGATATCTCACGCCCTTGGGCCAATTTGTGTAAATGGGGGATCAAGTCTTCCATTAATGCTAACTCTTTCTTTGTTCGTTCTTTCCAGCCTAAATCTAATGGCGCTAATAAATCCCCAAGTAACTCACCATCAAAAATCATTCGTTCCATAATCCCATCAACAAAAGCTTGTAAGCGCTCACTTGTTAAGCCATGTTTTAATGCCATATCATTAAGCTCATTGGTCGCTTTCTTCGCTTTAAATGCTTGGTAGCCCGCATGGATCTGCGACACGTCTAGTGCTTCACCAGCAGGTAAGCTTTGTATATAAGCAATCAGTTCATCACGTTCTGCCATTAAATTAGCTTGCGCACAAATAAAATCAATGAGCTCTTGTCGCGTCATTGTTTGTTTACTTGAGCTTTGTGTCGACTTAGCGATAAGCCCCATGATGTAATCGTAATCCACCAAAGCAGAGGCAAACAAAACAAGCTCAAACTCTAGCTGCTCAACCTCTTCAGGTAGTTCACCTTTATTGGTATCTAGCTTACGCTTCAGCTCTTTAGCGGTTTCTAGGTAAGCCCCTTTAAAGCCACGTAACACATCAATGGGTAATGTTTGAGCCACTTGCGTTTTTTGCTCTTCATCAAGTTCAGTATATTGCTCTAATTGATTCTTAAGCTTTTGAACTTCTTTAAAATGGTTAATAAAAGAAGCTCGCTGCGCATCCCCTTGAAGGTTGGCAACTTCTGAAGGGTGACACTCTAGCCCTTGCTTTTGCATGAATGCTTCAAGGTTATCGACGGCTTCTTTATATTTCTCAACCACGACAGGGGCAGGATCGACTAGCCACACCTCTTCAGAGCCTTCCTCTTTGTTACCAGAGAAAAGCTTAATCGCATCATTGACTTCTTTTTCCTGGCCTCGGAAATCTAAAATATTCCCCCAAGGTTTACTGTCATTTAACACACGATTGGTACGTGAAAATGCTTGGATCAAACCATGATATTTTAAGTTTTTATCCACGTATAAAGTATTGAGATACTTTGAATCAAAGCCCGTTAACAGCATATCAACGACGATAACGATATCGATTTTGTTTTTATGCGGATAATCCGCATTATCGTACTGATGATCTTTAATACGCTGCTGCACATCTTGATAGTAAAGATCGAACTCATTCACGGTGTAGTTGGTTGAGTACTGGCGGTTATAGTTATCAATAATATCGATTAATGCTTGTTTCTTACGCTCAGGCTCTTCACTGTTATCTGCCTTTTCTTGAGGTAAGTCCTCTTGTAATTGCTGGATATCTTTTACATTACGTGCAAGCGTGTTTGAATCCGCACAGTCTTTATCCTTAGCACTCAACTGAGCCGGTGGGGAAAAGACACAAGCAATATTTAAAGGAATATATTCTTCATTTTCAGATAATTTAGCCGTCTGTTGATGCTTAAACTCTTCTACGTATTCAATCGCATGATTGATAGAAGAGGTTGCAAGAACAGCATTAAAGCGTCGGTGGTTAGTGACTGAATCATGTTTATCTAAGATCTCATTTACCACAGCCTTAGGTGGTGGGGTCACTTTTTGTACTGTTGAGTCTTGTACAGCGTCTTCACTCACATCATCAGCCAGTTTTTTATTTGCTGAGTGTTTACCAAAAAAGTCAATATGGAAGCTGAGAACGTTCTTATCTTCAATAGCATGAGTGATCGTGTATTTATGCAGCTCTTTTTCAAAGATACTTTCTGTTGTTTTAAACGAACCAACATTGCCATCAATTTGAGTATAAGTGGAGTTATCTGGAAAAATCGGGGTTCCTGTAAAGCCAAACAACTGAGCTTTTGGGAAGAAGCTTTTAATTGCGTTATGGTTTTCACCAAACTGAGAGCGGTGACATTCATCAAAAATAAAAACGATTCGCTTATCACGTAGTGGCTCTAGTCGCTCTTTAAAGGTTTGCTTACCTTCTTTTAGCTTACTTTGATTACGTGTGCTGTTTTCATCTAAAGCTAAGCCTAATTTTTGTATCGTCGTCACAATGACTTTATCGGCATAATCTTCAGATAGCATACGACGTACAAGGGTTTCTGTATTCGTGTTCTCTTCAACACAACCATCTTGAAACTTGTTAAATTCTTCCCGAGTCTGACGGTCTAGATCTTTTCGATCCACCACAAACAAGCACTTTTCAACATCAGGGTTATCTTTCAGTAGTGTCGACGCTTTAAAGGACGTCAGAGTTTTTCCTGAGCCTGTGGTGTGCCAGATATAACCATTTCCACGTCCCTCATGAATACAATCAACAATCGCTTCCACCGCATAAATTTGATATGGACGCATCACCAATAACTTTTGTTCCGATTGGACTAGTACCATGTAACGGCTGATCATTTGGCCTAACGTACATTTAGCCAAGAACGCATCGGCAAAATCGTGTAGGTGTACGATCTTACGGTTGTTTTCATTCGCTAACTGATAAATAGGTAAGAAGCGCTCATCAGCATTAAAGCTAAAGTGTTCATTTTTATTGTTAGCAAAGTAATAAGTATTGTTTTCGTTACTCACAATAAAAAGCTGAATAAAACACATGAGTGTATTGGTGTAACCATTACCCGGATCGTTTTTATAATTAACGATCTGCTCCATCGCTCGACGTGTAACGATATCGTAGGTTTTCAATTCAATTTGAACGGTTGGTACGCCATTAATCAACAAAATAACATCGTAGCGATGATTACTTTCTGCCGTATCCATTTTGAGCTGATTAATGACTTCGAATTCGTTCTTGCACCAATCTTTGATGTTCACCAAAGTATAATGCAGAGGCGTACCATCCTCACGCTGAAAGTATCCTCGCTCACGTAAGGTTTTAGCTGCTTCGAATACATCCGCAGTAACGATGTCTTGATATAAGCGCTCAAACTCGTTATCTGTCAAATTCACGTAATTCAGTGATTCAAACTTTTCTCGAAAGTTTTGCTTTAATGCCTTATCTGTTCGAATATCCTTTCGATAGGAGTACTTTAAGTCACCGAGCCTATTGATAAGTGCTTGTTCAATTTGTGCTTCTTTCGTTATCATTTTGAGCTACCAAATTCGTTAAAGAGTTAAGCATATTGTTCCAGTAATAAAATGATATATAAGATATAGAAATCATTTTATATAAATTATATATAGTCTAACTCAAGCAGTGTCTTCTATGAATTAAAATACTCTAAAGTCAGAGATTTGTTATTAGATTAACAGTATGTAAGTAGTACTTTCACAATTAACTTCATTTTATAGTAAACTAACTCTAATTATGAAAAGTACAAAAGCATAGTTTTACTTTTAGTACCCACATTAGTACCCATGGCCTAGAGCCTGAAATTAAAGGTCATACAAATCAAATGAGTAGAGCAGGAATACAGTGGTTCCCTGGGCATATGAATAAAGCCCGTAATGAAATTAAAGAAATCATGCCACAGATGGATGTGATCATTGAAGTGCTTGATGCGCGCATTCCTTACAGTAGTGAAAACCCGATGGTGACGAGCCTGCGTGAAGGCAAGCCGGTCATTAAAATTTTAAATAAAGCGGATTTAGCCGACCCTAAAATGACGCAAGCGTGGAAAGATTACTTTGAGCAAGAAAGTGGTGTAAAAGCCATTGCATTTGGTAATGATAAAGCGGGGCAAGTGCATACGATTAATGAGCTATGTAAAAAGCTCGTGCCGCATAAAGTGGGCGCTGATAAGCAGATTAAAGCCATGATCATGGGTATTCCCAATGTAGGCAAGTCTACACTTATTAATACCTTAGCAGGTCGTATAGTTGCAAAAACAGGTAATGAGCCTGCAGTCACTAAAGCGCAGCAACGTATTAAGCTTGAAGATGGCATTATGCTTTATGACACACCGGGTATGTTATGGCCAAAAGTTGAAAATGAAAACTCAGGTTACCGATTGGGTGCAACAGGCGCTATTCGTGATACCGCAATTGACTACGAAGAAGTGGCCAGCTACACCGCTGAATATTTATTGCATGCCTACCCTGAGCTTTTAAAAGCGCGTTATAAAATTGATGAATTACCACAAAGTGATTGGGAATTTGTTGAAATGGCGGGCAAAAAGCGCGGCTGTATTCGCGGTGGAAACCAAATCGATACGTATAAAATGTCAGAAATTCTAATTAATGAATTACGAGACGGTATCATTGGCCGTATTACCATGGAAACGCCTGCCATGCGTGAAGAAGAAGAAAAAATGGTTGCAGAGCTACGCGCTGCCGCTGAAGCAAAAAAAGCAGCAAAAGAAGAAGAGAAAAAGCAACGTCGTGCACGAGCGCGTAAAAATCGTCGCTAGTTGTTTTTACAGAAGTTAGCTCACTAAATAACAGCCATAAAAAAAGCCCGAAAGGGCTTTTTTAGTGTCATATCAACCGTCACCGATATGAGCAATGTAGCAAGTAAATATAGTAGGGCGATTATCTGTTATTAACATCAAGGGGCGTTGCTATTAATAACAGGTAATCATCACTTTAGCGTGGGCTACACGTTGTTTCAGGGTCGAGAAACAAATTCAGTTTATTCCTTACAAGCCGTCGTGCTTTACCGTCTTGTTGATATTGATTATCAATTAGATTAATTCGTGTGTCAACAGTTTATTGAAAATAATTCTCATTTACTTTGTCTGGATTTCAGGCATAAAAAAAGCCCGTTAGGGCTTTTTTAGTATCATATCTACCGTCACCGATATGAGCAATGTAGCAAGTAAAATAGTAGGGCGGTTACCCGATATTAATATCAAGGGGCGTTGCATTATTAACAGGTAACCATCGCTTTAACGTGGGCTACACGTTGTTTCAGGGTCGAGAAACAAAAGTCAGTTTATTCAGTACAAGTCGTCGTGCTTTATCGCCTTGTTGATATTGATTATCAGTTAGATTTAACCAGCTGTCAACACCCATTTGAAAATAATTCTCATTTAGTTTTGGTGTTGTTTAAAGGTACATATAAAACAGTTGTTTAGCACTAAAGTTAGTGCTGATTTTTTTGTCTAAAACACCTATGCTGGTTAAATAATAATTAGAATAGTCGGTTTTATGTTTACTATTTGGTCGATAAGTTTGCTTGCCGTGGTGTATTTAGCCATTTTATTTGCGGTTGCTGGGTGGGCTGATAAGCGTAAAGTTTTACCGTTTAAAGGTTTAACATACGGGCTTTCGCTAGGTGTTTACTGCACGTCTTGGGCATTTTTTGGTACGACAGCACAAGCTGCAAATAATGGCTGGTGGTTGGCGCCTACTTATGCGGGAACCATTTTGTTATTTATATTTGGTTGGCAAATTTACTGCCGCATTGCCCACATTTGTCGTCAGCAAAAGCTAACATCAATGGCTGATTTTATTGCCACGCGTTATGGCCAATCTTCTAGTTTATCGGGTTTGATTTCACTTATTTCAGTGATTGCGATTGTACCGTATATCTCTTTACAATTAAGCGCTACGGCGCAAAGTATTAACCTGTTAACAGCACAGACTGCCTCACAAAATCCTCAAGTGTGGGCGGACAGCACGTTTTATATTACGTTACTATTAGCGCTATTTGCTATTTTATTTGGTGCCCGGCGCTTAAAGCCCAGTGAACATAACCCCGGGTTAATTGCCAGTATTGCATTTGAATCTGTGGTTAAGTTGTTGGCATTTATTGTGGTGGGTTTGTATGTGTGTTTTGCACTATTTGAAAGCCCTATGGACTTATTTAATAAAGCCACCGAACTGAATATAGATAAACAAGTGGCTGCCACTCAAAGCCCAACTTATGTCTACGTTGCACATACCGTATTAGGGGTATTGGCGACGCTGTGTTTACCACGGCAATTTCATATGAGTTTTATTGAAAATAATAACAATAAGGAGCTTGCCACCGCCCGTTGGTTGTTCCCCATTTATTTACTTTTGATCAACCTGTTTATACTGCCTATTGCTTATGCGGGGCTTATTTATTTTCAAGGCAGTGATGTCGGTTACGATACATTTGTTCTGGCATTACCCATGTCGGCAGACAACCCGTTTATCGCACTATTAGCATTTTTGGGAGGCTTCTCCGCGGCAACCAGTATGGTAATTGTGTCGGCTATTGTGTTGTCGGTGATGATCACCAATGACTTTATAAACCAGTTTATTTTGCGCCGATCCCAATTGAATTCAGGTAGCAGAGGCTTAAATAAGAACAACTTATTGCATGCACGAAAAATTGTTATTGTGCTGATATTACTGCTTAGTTACTTTACGCATCGAATACTGGGTGAAACAAATACGCTTGCGAATGTTGGTTTGATGTCGTTTACCCTTGTTGCGCAGTTTGCCCCTGCAATGGTGATTGGTCTATGGTGGCGACAAGCCTCTTGCAAAGGGGCGCAATTAGGAATTTTAAGTGGTTTTATTATTTGGGGTTATACCCTGCTATTACCAAGCCTAGCAGGTGGTTTAGGGAGTGATAATGGCTGGTTAATTAATGGTCCATGGCAGATTGCATGGCTCGCACCGACTGATCTATTTTCCCTTGGGCTTGAGAGTATAAGCCAGGCATTATTACTTTCATTAGGCGCTAATTGTCTCGTCTATTTTCTGGTGCCGCTATTTAGCCAAGCCACATTAGCTGAGCGTTTACAGAGCAATAAATTTATTACTCAAGCAGCGGACTCTCGTGTCAACGCAGCGCTTCAGCCGCTAAGTTACAATGATTTAAGCGCTCTGCTGCAACGTTTTGCAGAGAAAGAAGCCAGCCAAATATTGGTCAATGACTATTTTCCTATCGATAAAAGTAAGTGGAAACAGCCAGCTAATGTTGAATTAGAGCTACTCATTGAACGTGAAATGTCAGCGGTGATTGGCGGGGCGTCGGCAAGGCTTATTTTAGATGTGGCGAAAAACGAACAACGCCAACCACTAGAGCAAGTGGCGGAGTTCGTTGACGAAGCCACACAAGTACTAAAGTTTAATCGTGACTTATTGCAATCCACTATCGAAAATATTCAACAAGGTATTAGCGTGGTTGACAGTGAACTACGTTTAGTCGCCTGGAATCAGGGCTATAAGCAGATGTTTGCCTACCCAGAAGATGCGCTTTTTATAGGTCGTCCTGTGGCTGATATGATTCGTTTTAATGCAGAGCGAGGATTGTTTAGCACTGACGATATAGATACCGAAGTTGATAAGCGTTTGGCATACATTAAACAGGGCAGCGCGTATAAATATCAGCGTTCACACAGTGACGGTCGGGTATTTGAAATGCAAGGCAACCCTTTACCAGGCGGTGGTTTTGTTACCACTTACACGGATATATCTGAATTTGTTAAACAGCAAAAAGCACTAACACAAGCCAATGTGAGCCTAGAGGAAAAAGTAGCGGCGCGCACGACTGCGTTAACGCAAGCAAATCATGAACTATCACAAGCCAAACAAGTTGCAGAGCAAGCCACGGTGAGCAAAACGCGTTTTTTTGCTGCTGCTAGTCACGATTTACTGCAACCTTTTAATGCAGCCAGCTTATTTTGCTCATTGATGAATGAAAAAGCGCAAGATACAGAACTTAAAGATCTTGCCTTAAATATCAAAAATTCATTATCCAGTGCAGAAGAGCTGCTATCGAGTATTTTAGAGCTCACCAAGCTTGATTCTGGTGCATTTAAAGTGCAAGTCAGTGAGTTTTTGGCAAGTAGCCTAATTGAGCCGCTGCGTAATGATTATGCAGCTCTTGCCAAAGAGAAAGGGCTCGGCTTTGTTATTGAAACCTGCGATGTGCGTTTGATAACAGACAAAGCATTATTAAGGCGCGTGTTACGTAACTTACTAAGTAATGCAATTCGCTATACAGAGCAAGGTGAAGTGCGATTGAAGATGCAACAGCAAGATGGACATGTTTCGTTTATTGTAGAAGACACCGGAATTGGCATTGCCACAGCCGACCAACAAAAAATTTATCAAGAGTTTAAACAGTTAGGTGCCAAGCACAATGCAGAAGGTTTAGGGCTAGGCTTAGCAATTACTAAGCGAATTTGTGATTTGCTGACTATTCCGTTGGTGATGGGATCTGAGCTTGGCAAAGGCACGCAATTTACATTAACCCTGCCTTGTAAAGAGAACTATAACAAAAGCACTACTCAACCCCATGAGCATAACCAAGAGACAGAATTGGGCCGTCTACGTATTTGGCTGATAGATAACGATAGCAATGTGCTTGAAGCGCTCAAACAATTACTTGAAAACTGGGGCTGTGCAATTGCCTCCGCCACTAACTTAACCGAGCTTGAGCAATTGAAAGTGGCTCACGATTTACCACAACTACTAATAGTTGATTATCAACTAGATGACGGTGTGACTGGGCTTGACGTTATTGAGCAAGCAGGCCTTGAAACACTGCCGGCTATAGTCAACACAGCGAATCATGATGAGGGTATTCGAGAGCGGGTGCTAGATGCAGGCTACCCACTGCTCTATAAACCACTTAAAGCACCCGCCTTAAAACGGATGATAAAACGGCTAACATAATTGCAAGGACACGAATACTTGGGTTCCCGGTTTATTTTGTCGGGCGTTAACACTCAACTCGCCCCCTTGGTTGCGTATCAATTCGCGACTGATCACCAAACCGATTCCTGCGCCTTGTGCTTTGGTTGAGTAAAATGGCACAAAGAGGTTGTCAGGGTTGGCAATGCCCGTGCCGCTGTCAGTCAGTTCGATCACAACGTTATCGTTTTGCTGTTGCCAGTTAAGTGTGGGAGGCGTGTTACCGCCTGCTTCAAAGGCATTTTTTATCAGGTTGATAAGTGCTTGCTCAAGCTGGCCTAAATCGGCTTTAAAATTAACTGGCTGAGATGAGAGAATTACGAGCTCAGGGAATATTGCCTGTAGTCGTAAGTTCACTTGCTCGTTATTGATTTGTTGTTTATTTGGCGTGGGGAGTTTTGAAAATGCACTGTAGCTACTTACAAAATCAAGCAAGTGTTGCGCACGTTTTTCAATCACTTGCAGCATATCTTGGGCAAGGTCTGGGCTCGGGGTTATTTGCCCTTGCTGTTTCATGGTTTGTAATGATTGGCTCATGGAGTAAATTGGCGTTAAGGAGTTACGTACTTCATGGTTGAGCACGCGAATTAAGCGCTGCCAAATGTCTTGTTCATTTGCGCGCAGCTGTTGTTCGATTGAAAATAGGGTAAGCAGTTCGTAGTTTCGCCCTGTGCGCCAAAATGTTTGTGCTGATACGATAAAGCGGCGTTTAAAACGAGACTCTTTCTCTATTTGCCAACGGCCGTCGTTATAAACTAATCCTAAATCGGCGCTACTTAACCCCTCAACATTGGATGTTGTTAAAGTGTTTAAAAATGCTTTATTGGTAAAGTAAACTTGCCCGTGAGGGTCTAAAATAACAATGGGTAAATCAAGCATGCTGGCAAACTCAAACACGAACTCTTCGGTTTGCATATAATGGCGTTTACTTTGCGCTATTTTGTCACTGAGCTTGGTAAAGTCATTTTTAAGGTTGGCGACTCGCCCGATTTGGTACTGCGCTAAATGCCAACTATTACTCTCGTTGTTAGCCAGTGCATCGAGCTGTGTTCCAAAGCGTTCGATAACATCAAGGGTTAGCTTGTAGCTTTTGACAACTGCAAACAGGCTTACTGCAACAATGGGGAGTATAATACTAATGCTTGCAAACCAATCGAGCCCCCACGTTATTACAAGCAAAATACACAGCATTAATACAATAAACATCACTAAGGCGGCATAACGCATTAGGCGTTGTTCGAGCGAGTGAGTGCGGGCCATCAAAAGTCTGCTTCTTTTAAATCAAGCTGGTGTTTATCGATTCGTCTGTAAATCGCTGATTTACTCAAGCCTAAAAACTCACCTGCGACCACAACATTACCATTAAATTGCGCCAATGCTTTTTGAATCATCTGTTTTTCAAGTTCTTCCAGAGGCAGCAGGGGTAATGATTCACTCGTTGCGGTGTTGCTTGCATCACTACTGGGTTGTTCAAGAATTAAATCACTGGCGTCAATATTGTCGTTATCGCTCATGATTACGGCACGTTCAATACAATGGCTAAGTTCTCGCACATTGCCCGGCCACGTGTAGTTTGTGAGCGCTTTGGTCGCAGAGGCTGACAGTGACATGCCTTCACGTTGGTATTTTTTACTGTGCGTTGCAAGTAAATGATGGGCTAATTCTATAATGTCTTCAGGGCGCTCACGTAGTGGCGGAATATGCAGTTCAATGGTGTTGAGCCTGAACAATAAATCGCGACGAAACTCACCCGCCTCAATGGCTTTAGCAAGCTCTGCGTTAGTGGCTGCAATGATCCGTACGTCTGCTGTTTGGGTTTGGCTTGAGCCTAATACTTCAAACTCTTGGCTTTCTAGTACGCGCAGCATTTTACTTTGTAGCTCAAGGGGGAGTGTGGCTATTTCATCTAAAAATAAGGTGCCGCCATTGGCTATTTCAAAGCGACCTAAACGGTCTTCTTTGGCGTCGGTAAAGGCGCCTTTTTTGTGACCAAATAATTCGCTTTCAAATAAAGAGGGCGCAATCGCGCCAATATTTACGCTCACATAGCGTTGCTCGCAGCGGTTAGAGTGTTGGTGAATATAGTTTGCAAGCAGGCTTTTGCCGGTGCCATTTTCTCCGGTGATTAAAATACTGGCATCGGTTTTTGCGGCGCGGTTAGCACGTGTTAGTAATTGCTGCATCACCGCTGAATTGGCGATGTAATCAGTATTTTTTGGTAAGTTCAGTGCTTTTAAACAAGCATTATCGTGATTGCTTTTTTTCAGCGTTAGTTGCTGTTGTACAACGCTTGTTAGGCGCAGGTTATTCCAAGGTTTCTCAACAAAATCAGCAGCGCCTAATTGCATCGCTTTTACCGCGACATCTACACTCGCCCATGCCGTCATTACGATAACAGGAATAGTTGAGCCAATTGATTGCAGTTGCTTTAAAAATCGCAACCCTTCTTCACCGGAAGTGGTATCGAGGCGAAAGTTCATATCGAGCAAAATAAGGCTAATTGCATTGCTGTTTATAATATCAAGAGCTTGCTCAGGGCCTTGTGCTTCAATACATTGCAAGCCAAGTTGGTTTAAAGCGACGATGGCGGCCATGCGAACATCGGCTTGGTCATCAATTACTAAAATTGGGTCCATTTTATATGTATAGTCCTGTCGTGGTGGCCCTGTTTGGGCCACCCTTATCATTATTATTCGTTACGAAGTGCGGCCATGGGTTTGGCTTTAATTAAGAGTAATAGTGGCCTAAAGCAGGCGAACATTGCAATAATCAACGTGATAAACCACGCCATTAATTGTAAACGCACGTCTAAAATTAACCATGAGACAAGCTGTTCTTGCAGGCTATGGTAGCCAACTATCATTACACTTAGCGCTAAAATAAAACCGATTAGCACAGGGAGTACGGCTTCTTTGCTCATAAGTTTAAATAAGCGTGCTTTTTTAGCCCCTAGCGCCATACGAATACCAAATTCATAACGACGTAGACCTAAGTTGTAACTCAGTACCCCAAATATACCTATTGCAGCGAGTAATAGAGTAAAGAGAGCCAGCGTACAACACAATACGACTGTAAGTCGGCTCATATACAGTAAGTTATCGTATTCCTGCTGCGAGTCTTTAAACTGCCAAAGTGTTAGGTTAGTACTCGCGTCACTTAATATATTTAATACTTGCTTGCCAGTCAGTTTGACTCCTGGCTCTGCCTCTATAATAAACATATAGCTCCACGGTTGTGCTGGCCACCATATATGCCGGCCAAACGATTCATCATAGTATTTAGGATGATTAAAGTCCTCGGTAATACCAATGATTTCATACATGTTATCTTGTAAACCACGGTAATTTTGGCCAATGATATTTGTGTGATCCTGATTGGGTAACAACCATTTTGCGACACTTAAAGATACCAGCATTTCATTCGTTTCTCCGCGAACAGCTTGTTCACTAAAGGTTCTTCCGGCGAGTATTTTGGTACCGACTAAATCAAAATATTCAACGCCAACCCCTTGGCTTGGGAAGAATATAGTACTGTTACCTTCAACATCGGTTAATGAGTTAGCCGTTTGACGAGCAGTGATAGGGCTGTGACCCAGTGCAACTCCTTTAATATCTTCATTATCTTGTAATATTTTTTGGTATTTCTTCGCGTTAACGTAACGCTCATCCAATGATGAATTATTGTTTGGTTGAAACAACTGCGCAAAAAATAGATTTTCAGTATTGCTGCCTAAAGGGCGGTTGATGGTCTCTAAGGATTTACTTACCACCATGACCGAGAAGCTAACCAGTAAAGCGGCTACAAACATTTGCACGCCAATTAATAGACGAACAGTACGCCCAGATACCTGCGAAATACCGCCTTTACCGCTGTTCTGCATTTGCTGGTTGAGGGTTTTATAATTAATTAAATACGCTGTGATGATTGAAAAAATGTAAGCTAAAGCAATACACATCACTATGGCGATAAGTACTAAGTTGGTATCGACGGCGATGCTATTCACTAATGGTAAGCGGCCTTCAGCAAGCACTTTAAATAGTCTTATTCCCCAGACTGACAAAAACAGCGCAATACTGACCGAAATACTCATCAAAATAAGAGATTGCAGCAATATACTGTTAAATAACGTTTTACGCTTTGCGCCCAGTACAGCTTGTAATGCTAATGTTTTATGTTGCGCTAAAGCCCGAGAGAAGAACAAGGTACTGACATTTAGTACGGCAATAACGAGTAGCCCTAACGCACCAGCGAGCATCATTAAACTTAATTGGTCATTATTACCCAGCTCAACCTCGCGATACGGTGTGACAACAGGGTTTATATCAGTAATACCGCCATTATCAAGCCACTCAGGTTTTATGCTATCAATTTGGGCTTTTAAGTCAGTTTTTACTTGCTCGTTAGTGATGCCTGGTTTTAATACGGCGATCAACTTTAAGTTACCAAAGGTATTGGTCCATGGACTTTGCCAGTCATCGGTATGAAAAAAACGGCGGTCTGAACTGGTAGGAAACCATGCTTCAACTGAGCCTGCTTTAATCATATAAGGCGGACTAAAGTGACCTGCTACAACACCTGTTATGGTATATCCTGAATTACCGATGCCGCCAATTGTTTTTAAGGTTTTACCGATTACATTTGGATCACTATCAAAGTGCTCTTGCCAAAAGTTTTCTGAAATAATAACGCTATTATCAACTTCTTCTAATGTATCGCCTTTGTTGAAGCCTTGGCCAAGTAAAAATGGTGTGTTTAGGAGTTCAAAATACTCAGCACCAACATAAAGTACGTCTTCTTTTGGTTGGCCATCTAAATTGGAAAATACTTGCTCTGCGGCATTGATCATAAATGTCTGCTCAAAACTTTGATTGTTTTTAAGCCAGTGCACAATTGATTGATAACTTTGAAAACCTGAAGAGGTGTTTTCTTGATATGTAGTTTGCTGCTCAACCACCACCATGCGGCTCTCATCAAATATATCAAGAGGCTTTAAGAAGTAGCTATTCACTAAACTCAGCACCACAAAAAGAGTAGCGAGAGTAAGTGCCAAAGTGGCTACAACGGCGGTGACAAACCCCGGTGCATTCATCAGTGATGCCCATGCTAAGCGCAGTTGGCTACGCGTTTTTGTTAAACGGCTCATATTAAACGACCTCGACGCTGTCTGTTGCTAAGTTTGCTGTAGGTCTCGCTTGGTTTTCGCGCGCGTGCGAGTATGAGACAATTTCGCCATCGAGGAGTTTTAGTTGAGTTTTTGCTCGCCCTGCGTAGCGCAAGTCATGGGTTACCATACAAATGGTGGTGCCTTTTTGATTAAGTGCATCAAGTAAGTCCATCACGGCATCGCCGTTTTTGGAGTCAAGGTTACCTGTTGGCTCATCGACCAATAAAATACTGGGCTTTCCGGCAAGGGCGCGAGCAATAGCAATACGCTGTTGTTGACCACCAGATAGCTGGTTGGGCTTATGTTGCGCGCGGTGACCCATTTCAACTTCATCAAGGGCGTGTTTTACTGCGCTTTGAATGTCAGCTTGGCTCATCGCAGGCTCACGATAAGTCAGCGGCAGGGCGACGTTATCAAAAACTGATAGCTCATCGATTAAATTAAATGACTGAAAAATAAAACCAATATGTAAATTACGTAGCTCGGCTTGTTGGTCCATATCAAGGGTTTTGGTATCGACGTTTTTAATGGCATATTGGCCGTCTGTTGGGCTATCAAGCAAACCTAACAACGATAGCAAGGTTGATTTCCCGCAGCCTGAAGGGCCGCTAATACAAATATAATCACCTTCATGAATAGTCAGGTCGATATTTTTTAAGGCATAGGTTTCAACATTTTGGCTGCGATAAACCTTGGCGATGTTCTTTAATGAGATAAGCGTATTGTTGTTCATAAACTTTCCTGTTCGATTTTTATAGTTGCCAAATGCTGCCATTTAGAAAGGTCTGAAATGATCAGCTGTTCGCCCACCTTAGCGCCATTTAAAAGTTGAATTGTATTATCACTGAGTGTACCAAATTCAATATCTATCGGGGCGGCTAAATGAGTGTTGGGGTTAAGTTTAAAAAGCATCGCTTTTGAATGAGCTTTTGCTTTTTGCGGTAATTTAATGGTCAGTGCATTAGCTATTACATTGCTTATAACATGGCCTTCTATGCTTAAGTCAGGGCGTGCATTTGCAGGTAATTCACCAATAAGGTCGAGCTCAATCATGACACGGCCATCACTAACAATAGGGTCAATTCGGGTCACTTTAGCTGCCACTTCACCTTGCTTTGAATTGCTAAAGGTATTAACGCGGGCATCCATATTGAGTGCGATCTTTTCAGCGTCACTTTGTTTAATACTGAGCTCTGCTTTGAGTGCGTTGTCAGAGCCCACCACTGCTAAGCGGGTTCCGGGTGTGAGGTTTTGACCCAGCTCTACATTGAGCTCTTGCAGCATGCCGTCAATGCCTGCTGTCACTTGAAGGTCATCAAAAGCTTGTTGTTGTACTTGATAATTTAATTCAAATTGGCGCAATAACTCTTGTTGCACTTTGCTGCGTTGTAGGTGCATTTGCGCGAGTTGTGCGAGGCGCTTTTTCTCAATCTCTACACGCTGCTTAAGTTGTTTTACGGTGAGTAAGCTGCGTTTGTAATCTAAACTCGATACGATACCTTGTTCGATTAATTGACTCTCTGCTTCGCTTCTAAGCTGAGCGCTTTCAAGCTCACTTTGCAAAATAGTTAGGTTAGCTTCGCGCTCTAGTAGCTGACTCTTTTGATTGATTTGTTGTTCACTAGCGCTGGCCTTTTGCCTTGCAAGCTCCAGTCTTGCGACTGATAAACGCTGCGCTTGCAGTGGATTAACAAGGCTTAAAATAACGGTGTCTTTTTTGACTTGGGTACCTGGGTAAACGTGAATTGCTTCAACCATTGCGACATCGGTATTGGTTAAGTAGCGCTGATATTTTGATTTTAATCGACCAAAGCCTTTCACTTTTACAACAAAATCAGCTTGTGTCACGCTGGCTATTTGCAGTTGTTTGGCAGGCAATGATATTGGGGCAAGCCACAACTTAATAAGCCAAATAACCAGTGTGATGCTAATGAGTAAAGCGCCAATAATCAGTTTTTTACGCTGATTTGGTTTTTTACTCGGCTTTAAGGTGCTATCTAAATCCATGGCTTGTGTTTCATTATATTCTAATTAATAAACACAGTAGCGAGGAACGTGCCAAATATTAAGGTGTTGAATTATATTGCTTTTTATTTTATTTTAAATAAAGTATTTCCCACTTTTGGGAGAGAGAAATCAAAAGTGGGACGAGAGCAGTGGTAAGCTTATTGATTAAGCTTGGCTAATTTAATCAATTGCTTTTGCGCATGTGCGTTATCAGGTTTGAGTTTAAGCACATGCTTATAGTTTGTAATGGCGTGTTGATAGTCCCCAAGGTGCCAATAGGCTTCAGCTAAGCTATCAAAGGTATTATAACTTTGTGGGAACAAATGCGTATTAAGTTTAAAAATAGCCAAGGCCTCATGTAGTTTTTCTTGGCTAATCAGTGAGTAGCCCCACAGATTAAGATTGTTTTCATCAAACTGGAAATGTTGCTTTTGGCTTAAGGTGCGCGCAGCTTCAATGGCATTTTCATAGCCTTGGGCCTCAAGAGTTTGCCACAATAATTTTATGTTTTTAGTTAAACCAAAGCCGTTCTCGCGTTTCATTTGCGGGATATAAAACCCGGCAATTTCATCTGCAAACTGTGAAGGAAGTGCGCCAGCAAGGTTGGTTAAAATAACAATAGACATATTATCTTCAGGGTAAACAAATACACCAGCTCTATTTCCTCCAACGGCCGCGATTGCTGGATGTTCTTCACGTCCCATGACTGGCCAACCTAAGCTATAACCATTTAGGAGTCTATTAAACCCTTGCGTATTACCATTATTTAATCGAGCTGGAGTCCACATTTGACGTACGCTATCATCATTGATCAATTTGTTAGTTTGCAATGCAATTAACCAGTTTGCTATTTCAGTGGCCGTTGATGCCATACCTGCTGCTGTTTGTAGCATAGGAGAAAAAGTAGCTGCTCTTAAGTTTATAAGGGTTGTGCCTTGGTTTTCATAGCGCCTTGCTGAATGCTTAACGACGTGATTAAGATTGTTAAAACCGGCGTCAATGGTTCTATTCATTTGAACCCGCTGCAACTGATTTTTTACGATAAACTGCTGAAATGGCATGCCTGATAGCTTATTAATTAGCTGACCAATGATAATATAATTAGTTTGGTTGTATTTAAAACGGCTGCCTTTTTCAAACTCTACAGGTAATAATTGCACTTTTTGCCACGCATCTTTTGGCGCAAGATCAGCTATTAAGTTACCCACATCGTCTTTCAAAATAGCCGGTAAACCAGAAGTGTGGCTCATCAATTGTTTAATCGTTACGCTATGCCACTGCTTAGGTAGCTCAGGTAAATATGTAGCAATAGGCGCATCAAGGGTGAGTTTTTTCTGCTCAACTAATTGCATTAGGGCAACGCCAACAAAGGCCTTAGTGACTGAATTAATAGAAAATAAAGTGTCTGAGTCAACCGCAACATTATCCTCAACATTGGCGTGCCCATAATGAGCTGTTTTTATTATTTTATTATCTTTGACAATGGCCAGTTGTAAGCCGGGAATATTGCGCTTATGCATAAGTGTTTGCATCCACTGATCAAGCTCGTCCGCATTGACGCTAAAAGCACTTAAAATAACGGTGAAAAAAGCAATAATGCGTAGTATTCGGTTTTTACCCAGTGATTTGCTCGCTGTATACACGTGATTGTCCTTAGTGTTTATTTGATTAGTGCATGAGATAAAAAATTTTAAACTCACGTTGCGAGCACTAAAGCTAAGAACATGCCAGAATATAAGGTGCTGAAATATAGTGTTTTTATTTTTTTTGGATATGAGTGTCTTTCCCATTTATGGGAAAAACGCTGAAAACTGGGAAGCGTTTTGGTTTATTGGCTGCCTTCGGTTTTACCCACCTGAGATAGCTGGTTAAATAAAATGCCTGCTTGGGTGCGGTTATATACGTTGAGTTTGCGCAAAATAGCGGATACATGTTGTTTGATGGTGGTTTCTTGAATCGACATTTCAAACGCGATTTGTTTATTCAGCAGCCCATCAGCAATCATGGCTAAAACACGGTATTGTTGCGGGGTGAGCTTTTCTAGGTTACGGGCAAAACTGCTTTGCTCGTCATTGACGACTACATCGGTTAAATCAATGTCGACTGGCAGCCAAGTATCGCCATTGAGAACATGGCTAATGGCTTCGCTTATGACATCCAAAGATGATGACTTTGGAATATACCCCGCAGCACCTAAGCTCATTGCTTGTTTGATTATAGTGGGTGTTTCGTTAGCTGAGACCATAATAACTAAAATGTCAGGGTAACGGTTTCGCAGTTGTGACAGTGCTTGTAAGCCATTAGCACCGGGAATGGTTAAGTCTAAAAAAATCAGTTCTGTTTCAGGATGATTCGCGAGTAAAGTGAATAAGCCGTCGATATCACTGGTTTCTTTTATATGTTCTTCAGGCACACAGGTTGCAGCCGCTTGGCGCAATGCGCTTCTAAATAGTGGGTGATCATCGGCAATTATTGTGTTCACAGCAAAAGACATTCCTAATACTCCAAGGCAATAAGTTATAAGTGATTTTTTGGGTTGAAACAAGGTTTACCTGCTAGGGAAATATCAGGTAAACCTTTAAAACACTCACTTAAAAGCTATAGCCTACAGTAAGTGATACCGTACGAGGGTCGCCGTAGTAGCCAATCAAGGTATTGTCTCCACCAAGGCCTGGTGTGTATTTACTGACATCAGCAGGGGCAGTTGGATCAGGAGTAACAAATTGGTAGCCGCCAATCATATACTGCTCATCAGTGAGGTTTTTACCGTATAAACCAGCACTCCACTGGCCATCGGTGCTGTACCAAGTGATCCCGACATTTAATATGCCGTAAGCGTCTTGCGTTAATAAGCTGTCTTCTTCAAATAATGAATAGTCACCACGGTGGTAGTAATTACCGTTCATAACAAAGTCGCCCATGTCGGTATACATACGGTAAGTCGCGCCAAGGTTAAAGGTTAAGTCCGGCGTGTTCGATACACTGAAACGGTCTGATTTATCAAATGCTTCGCCAGTTGTAGGGTCATAATCAATTACGTTATCAAAGCTGCTATCTATGTAACCAATGGATGCATCAAGGCTGAGTGATTCTGTGGCTACATAGCTGAGCTCGACTTCAACACCGTCTGAAGTTGATTCACCGATGTTACCTAAACGCTGGTTTAAATCAGCGGCGCTGTCGCCTGGTAGAACTGAGATATACTGGCGGTCTTTGTGATCAAGCGTAAACACGGTGACATTAGCTCGAAGGTTATTATTCCACTCACTTTTCATCCCAAATTCTATTGAATCAACCACTTCTGGTCTCGCGGCAGGTTCTGCCGTGGTTGCCCGTGGGTTAAACGTGCCTGATTTAAAACCTTGTGCATAACTTGCAAAGAACATAATGTCTGAGCTGTATTGGTATTCGATACCCGCTCTAGGCGTAAAGCGAGACCAATCTTCACTGTCATCGAGTACTGTAGGGACTAAGTCACCCTCTGGGCGAACATAGCCTGGCACCCACCCAGATTCAGGATAAACGGTATCAAAGATCAGGCCGTTATTCACCTTTGCCTCTTTGCTGTCTTGGGTGTAACGCGCACCGAGTGTCATAGACCATTTATCGTCAAAGTCATAACTACCTTGAATGTAGGCAGCTTTGCTGGTGGAGTTGCTGCAACCGCTTACTTCACGAGTAAGGCCCGGTGCGCCAAGGCTTTTACCGAGCTCTTCTAAAATGGCTTCAAACTGACCACATGACTGGCCATCATAGTAGTACAACCCAGATACCATTTTGTAGTTATCGCCCTGATGATTGAGTTGTAACTCATGGGTAGTTTGTTCATCATCGTAAATAGCGGGAACATCAAAAATGCGGATTGACGTATTATCAAAATCAATATTCGTTGGCGAGTAACTTTCACGGCTAGCGCCAACATACTTTAAGCTAGTGTTGTTACTTATATCCCAGCGCGCTGTTAGGCTATAGCCTTCAAGCTCGACTTTGTTCCATGTTGGCATGCTGGTGTAAGAGTCGTATACGCTATCTGGCACAGGTGCATTAGTGAGTAAGCTTGGCAGTAAACGATAGCCGCCTTTAGCGTTAGATTTATCTTCGGTTTTATCCCAAGCGAGTCTAAAAAACAAATCGTCTGTGGGTGTGTATTCTAACGTTACGCGTGCGGCGGTAACGTCTTTGTTGTAGTTTTCACGGTCTTGATTATCAAGGTCAGAGGTTAAAAATGAGCCAAAGCCATCGCGGTTTAAAGTGGCAAAACCAAAGCCAACATAAAGTTTCTCATCAACCAGTGGCAGTTGCCCGGTAATTTTTAAATCTTTTTGATTGTAGCTACCTACGGTGCCTTGCACATTGAGTGTAGCATCGCCGCTCATTTCTTTAGTCACGTATTTAATTGCGCCACCAATGGTATTTTTACCATATAGCGTGCCTTGTGGGCCACGTAGTACTTCAATTTGTTGTACATCAAGTAAATCCAGTACCGCACCTTGTGGGCGCGCTAAATATACGTCATCAATATAAATACCAACGCCGGGTTCATAACCCCACAGTGGGTCTTGTTGGCCTACACCGCGAATAAATGCCGTGATGGTTGAATTGGTACCGCGGCTGGCTTGCAGTGTAGTGTTTGGGGAAAACTGCTGTACTTCAGTCATCACGCTAATGCCGTTTTCGGCCAGTTCTTGTGCGCCAATAGAGGTCACTGCCACAGGGACTTCTTGCAGGTTCTCTACGGTTTTACGTGCAGTTACTTCAATACGTTCTAACTCGCCTTTGGCTTGAGTGGTTTGCTCGGCGGCAATACTGCTGGCACTTAATAATGCCAGTGAAACGGCGAGAGTAACCGGTGTAATTTTTTGATTGAGCTTAATCATGGTGTGTTCCTGTTTTTGTTGTCTTTGTTGATTGCTTAATTGCTCATGTCACCTGCATTTAATGTAGAAGATAGTTGCGAAAAAGGAATTAGTACCATAGTGCTATACGCTCTCAATACCTTGACTTATCTAGCTTTTAAGCCAAATTTAAACGATGTAGTACCTTAGTGTTATGTCATTTTTACTGTTTTAACGTAAGACTAAATTCAATTACTGCGATGTCACCTCATCTGTGTAATAACAATAATTATAGGAATGTCTATGCTGAGCATGATAGGGCTGTTAGGCGGTTTAATACTGCTGATTATATTAACGTTGCGTGGTGTAAACTTGTTTATTGCCGCGCCAATCTGTGCACTGCTGGTTGCGCTAAGTAGTGGGATGGCGATATTTCCAGTAACGGCAGAGAGTAATTTTATTACTGCCTATATGGATGGTTTTGCTGGCTTTTTAAGTGCATGGTTTTTTATGTTCTTACTGGGCTCGTTATTCGGTAAGTTTATGGAAGACACCGGCGCGGCAGATAGCGTAGCAAGCTACATAGTTGGCAAGTTAGGCATGAAACATGCCGTACTCGCAGTGGTCATTGCCTGTGCGGTACTGACTTATGGCGGCGTTAGCGTGTTTATTGTGGCGTTTTCGGTCTACCCGATGGCGCTGAGTTTGTTTAAAGACGCTGATTTACCCCGGCGCTTTATTCCTGCCACGTTAGCATTTGGCTCGGTGACATTCACCATGACCTCGGCAGGCTCACCTGAAATTCAGAACTGGATACCGGTTAAGCACCTTGGTACATCACCCTATGCCGCATGGGAAGTGAGCCTTGTAGTGGCTATTTTTATGGCGATAGTGGGTTACGTTTGGCTTAACAAAATGATTAAAAAGGCCGTTTCAAACGGTGAGCGATTTGCTGCCCGTGATGACGATCCGGTGATCTTAGAGCGTGAACGACCGCACCCAATCACTGGGGTTATTCCGCTCATAGTGGTGTTGCTCTTATCATTTATGTTGCACGATATTTTACAACAAACCGCCTTAATAGTGGCGTTACTCGGTGGCGTGTTAAGTATTGTGGCAATCAATTTTAAATACTTTCACAACATGGCTAATGCCATCAATGTGGGGACCACGGGTGCCTTGGTTGCCATTGGTAATACGGCCGCTGTGGTCGGTTTTGGTGCGGTGGCTAAAGTGTCGCCGGCATTTATTGCCGCGGTTGATTTAATGACCCAGATGCCCGGCAATGAGCTGGTTGGTGCCGCGGTGGCGGTGAGCGTTATTGCTGGCTTAACTGGTTCAGCCTCGGGTGGCCAAGCGATTGCGCTACCGCTTGTTGCCCCAGGTTATTTGGATATGGGCGTTAATCCTGAACAATTGCACCGGGTGGTGGCTATTAGCTCCGGCGCACTCGATAGCTTGCCGCACAATGGCTACGTGGTGACAACGATACGCGCTATCTGTAATGAAACACATCAACGCGCTTACTGGCCGCTGGCTGCATTAACTGTGGTTATCCCGCTTATTGGTGTCGCGTTGGCATTAGGTCTATTTATAACTTTTTAAGGAAGGGGAATGAAAACAACATTAATAATTATCGGATTGCTTTTATTTTATACCAGTGCCGCGTTTAGTGCAGGCAAAGCTGCACCCATGCTGGTGGAGAAACAACATTTTACCACCAAAGATTTTACCACTGTATCAGGTAAAAAAATTGCCAAAGTCGATATTGGCTGGGAAAGCTACGGTACGTTGAATAAAGCCAAAGATAATGTGATTTTAATTACTCATTATTTTTCTGGCACCTCTCATGCGGCGGGTAAATACAACGCTGATGACGCTTTACCAGGGTATTGGGATGCGATTATTGGCCCAGGCAAAGCCATTGATACGAATAAGTATTTTGTGATCAGTTCTGACACTTTAGTAAATGCCAATTGGCATGATCCAAATGTAATTACAACGGGCCCTGCATCAATCAATCCTGCTACTAATAAACCCTATGGGCTCGACTTTCCTGTGGTGACAATTACTGACTTTGTAAATGTGCAAAAGCGGTTGCTCGATAGCTTAGGCATCAAAAAGCTACACGCCGTGATGGGCGCATCAATGGGGTCATTCCAGGCGCTTGAGTGGGCGGTGCGTTACCCAGATCAAGTTGAGCGACTTATTCATGTGATTGGTGCTGCCACCATGGATGCGTGGACGGTGGCGGCCCTTGAAAAGTGGGCATTGCCAATTCGGATAGATAAGAACTGGCAGCAAGGCAATTATTACAACAAAGAGCGCCCGCTAGATGGTTTGGCTGCAACCATGTTGAACATTACTCAAGATGCCATGCACCCGATTATTTATAACGCCAGTTTCCCTAAATTTACCGTACTTGATCAAGGAGCGTTGAATGATATTCGTACCTTGCCACAGCTTAGCCAAACATTAGCAACACGAGCTATGGCACGTGCGAAAACCCAAGATGCTAATCACGTATTGTATTTAGTCCGTGCATCACAGCTTTTCACTGCGGGTATGCAAGGAGATTTAACAAGTGCACTGAAAAACGTGAAAGCAAAAACCTTATTGCTGCCTGCCACAAACGATTTATTACTGCGTCCTGAAAATATGCGAACGGTTTATAAAGCCATGAAAGCAGCAGGTAAAGACGTTGAAATGTCAGAGATTGAAGGCGGCTGGGGGCATTTAGACGGCATTTTTTCTATCTCACCAAAGGCTCAGCTTATCAGTGACTTTCTAAAGGAGTAATCGCATGAGTAAAACGGTATTAATTACAGGGGCTGCAAGTGGTATCGGCTTTTATATTGCTGAGCAACTCGCCAAAGCGGGTCACCATATTATCGTCACTGATTTACATCAGCACAGCGCTGAACAAGCCGCTGCTAACATTATTGATCAAGGCGGAAATGCACAAGGTTTTGCGCTCAATGTAGCTGATAGTGATGCAATAGAGATATTTTTTAATGAATTTAAACAGCCGATTGATGTATTGATCAATAATGCGGGTATTCAGCATGTAGCTAAACTTGAGGATTTTCCTGCTGATAAATGGCAGTTTTTACAGCAAGTGATGCTAGTTGGGCCAGCGATGATGACCAAAGCGGTGTTACCGCGTATGCGCAAGCAAGAGTTTGGCCGTATTATTAATATTGGCTCTATTCATGCGATGGTCGCGTCTAAATATAAGTCAGCTTATATTGCTGCTAAGCATGGCTTAATAGGCTTTGCTAAAACCATGGCGCTGGAAACAGGGGATGCCAACATCACCATTAATACGGTATGCCCTGCATATGTAAAAACGCCGTTAGTCGAGCAGCAAATTGCCTCGCAAGCTAAAGAACATGGTCTATCAGAGCAGCAGGTTATCGATACTATTATGCTTGCGCCTATGCCTAAAAAATCCTTTATTGGTTTGGATGAAATACATCATACAGTGACATTTTTAATGGCAGATGCGGCACGTAATATTACCGCACAAGCAATCGCTATTGATGGCGGTTGGATAGCACAATAGGAGGACGTATGGCAGGTTTTGATAAATTAGTAGCTAATTACAATGAGGCCATGGTAGGCCTTGAAGATGGCATGACGGTGATTGCTGGTGGTTTTGGTTTATGTGGGATTCCTGAAGGGCTTATTGCGCAAATTAAACGCCAAGGCACGCGAGATTTAACCGTCGTATCAAATAACTGCGGGGTTGATGGCTTTGGCCTTGGGGTGCTGCTTGAAGATAAACAAATTAGCAAAATGGTCGCTTCTTATGTGGGTGAAAACGCACTATTCGAGCAACAGTTACTCAGTGGCGAGCTTGAAGTACAGCTAACTCCACAAGGCACCTTAGCTGAAAAAATGCGTGCTGGTGGTGCGGGCATACCAGCCTTTTACACCGCAACTGGAGTGGGTACCCCTGTGGCTGAGGGCAAAGAAACCCGAAACATTAATGGCCGTGATTATTTACTAGAGCCGAGTATTACCGGAGATTTTGCCATTGTTAAAGCATGGAAGGCGGACCGCTACGGTAACTGCATTTACCGCCATACGGCGATGAACTTTAACCCCATGGCCGCTACAGCAGGGAAGATAACCGTACTCGAAGTTGAAGAAATTGTAGAGCCTGGCGAGCTTGAACCAAGCCAAATTCATACTCCAGGTATCTATATCGATAGAGTAATAAAAGGCAAATTTGAAAAGCGCATCGAGAAAATCACTACGCAAGCGGCAAAGCTTTAAGGAGTAAATAATGGCGTTAACACGAGAGCAAATAGCAAAGCGCGTAGCGATGGAATTACAAGATGGCTACTATGTTAATTTAGGAATTGGAATACCTACGTTAGTGGCGAACTATGTGCCTGAGGGCATTGAGGTAATGTTGCAATCGGAAAACGGATTGCTAGGTATGGGGCCATATCCAAGTGAATCGCAAGTCGATGCAGATATGATCAACGCAGGAAAAGAAACCGTCACGGCGGCGAAAGGCGCTGCCATTTTTAACTCCGCAGATAGCTTTGCAATGATCCGCGGCGGCCATGTCGATTTAACTGTGCTAGGTGCGTTTGAAGTTGATCAAAATGGCAATATCGCCAGTTGGATGATCCCTAATAAGTTAGTTAAAGGCATGGGCGGAGCAATGGACTTAGTGGCAGGAGCAAAAAACATTATTTGCACCATGACCCATGCGAATAAACATGGTGAATCAAAGCTACTCTCAGAATGCAGCTTACCGCTGACTGGTGTGGGGTGTATTAATAAAGTGATTACCGATTTAGCCTTATTAGAAATTAAAGACGGCGCTTTTCACTTATTAGAGCGCGCACCCGGTGTAAGTGTTGATGAAATTAAAGCTAAAACACACGGGCATTTAATTATCGCTAAAAACACACCTGAAATGACACTTTAAAAACTCCCCAAAAAGGTTATCAATTAAACCTGCGTATATTTGTCGCTTGAAGGTGCGACAAATATACGGATTGGACTAACACGACGTTGTAATAACCTTAGCGATTAGGTAAGGCGTTTAAGTTTACCTTAGGTGCTTTACTTGCTGGGCGCTCAAACTGACTATGCAATTTAGTTGGGCCTGTAAAAAAGCCTGTGTTGCGTAAGTAAAAGCCTGCGTTTTCAGTGCCACCTTGATAATCCATTCTAGATTGCTTGGCGGCAGTTGCATCATAGGTAAAACGTGCTTTAGTCAGTGCATGCCATTTGCCATCAGTATCCCTGAGCCACTGATTACCGTATAACGCTTTGCGCTCGAATTGTCCTGCATCTGGAATGAAATTCTCTAAGAAGCTGTGTGGCCTTGCTACATATGTATTGGTATTGGGGCGCCTGAAAGAAGCGATGAAGAGCCACTTTTCAGTATTAGGATCATAAAAATATGCGCTGTAATCGGTTTTGTTATTAAGGTTTTCAGTCGGGTTTACTTTCAATAAAAAACGATAGGTTTGCTCTGCCTGCCATGGGAAAACGAGGTAACTTTGACCGCCAGAGCCTTCGTTACCAAATTTACCTGTGTATACATTGTTGCCTTTTGCTAAGAGTTGAATTCTCATTTCAACAGGGATAGCTGTCGGATCATCCGTTTGAAATGGGCTCCACACTGAAAACAAAACTCTGCGTTCGGTTTCAGAGTTAACCTGTATACCAAAGTAACCCTCAGCAAAGCCGTTAGCCATAAAATATGAGCCCTGATGATCATAGCCTTTTGGTACTGTGAGCTCAGAGTAAAACCATTGATAGTCTTTTGAAGTATCATCTATAGGGTAATTTAAATGTACTGACGGACCACGACGGCCCCAGTAAATATCGTCTTTGACATATAAAGGTGCGGCGATGTTTTCATCTAGCGTGATAATGACCCCTTCAATATCTGCAAAGGTACTTGCACTTCGAGTGAGTCCACTCAATATCAGCTGCTGATAGCCTGCACCTGTTGGGTTAAATTGCCCTAGATCGATATCTTGGAATTGTTGATTTGTGAGCTTGATGATCTGGCTTTGCTGATTAAAAGTGACTTTTAATTGGCTGTTTCCGCCAGTAACTTTTGCACGTATTTTTAAATTGAAAGGGGCGTTTGCTGGCAAATAAAAGTAGTGGCTAATTGGTACTGCAGGGTCTTGCCAGTGAGTAATTCCTTGGTCACTGAGCAGGTTTTTATTTTCTACAATGCTATGGTTGGTGGCACTATTGCCATAGCTGGGAATAAAGTAGTCAGTGGTTTGATTTGCTGCGACTAAGGGAGAAAGTAAAGCGCCCAATAATAAGCTAACAAGTAGTAAAAATCTCATAGTATGTTCCATAAAAAAAGCGCCGATAAACGGCGCTAATCAGCTTAAAATGACGCAGAAAAGCCTAAGCTAATCGAGCGACCATAGCGCGCCAAGCGACGAATTTGTTCTTCAGTTTTAACATACGACCATTGTCGCTCGTTTGTTAAATTAGTGACGCTTAAATCAACGCGCATTTTTTTAGTAATGTTGTAACTTGCACTAAAATCATACTGACCATAATCGGCCGCCCACTCAGGTCCGCCCCATGCATCTGGGTATACTAAGTAATCATCACGCCAGTTATAAGCAATACGCGTTTGGTAATCACCTTTCTCATAATAAATCACAGCATTATATGAGTGTTCAGACATGCCAACAAAAGGAAGATCGTTTAGCTCTTCATCATCGTAGCTGCTGTCTGTGTAAGTATAGTTTACTTGTACACCTAAGCCATCAAAGGGGGCAGGAAGTACTTCATCAAACGATTGCTGGTAAGCTGTTTCAAAGCCTAATATGGTTGCGCCTTTTTCTGACGTTGGTGAGATTTTAGTAAAAACAGGCCCTTCAACTTCAACGTCATCTTTAAAGTAATTACCCACTTGCGCTGTGCCGACACGGCCACGAGCTATGACAGATTCTATATCTTTATAATACGCTGCAAATGTTAGTGCGCCATAATCAGAAAAATACCATTCAATTGTGCTATCAAGCTGGTTTGCTCTGAGTGGCTCAATACCAGGGTTAGAGGCATGGTACTCAGCATTATTAAAGTCTAAGTAACTATACGGTGATAAGTAACTAAGGTTTGGCCGTGTGATCACTTTTGCGGCACTAAAGCGATACAGTAAATCGTCGCGTAAGTTAAGCTTGAAGTTTAAGCTAGGTAGTACGTCGGTGTAGCTTTCATCTGTTGTTGAGCGTGCATAATAATCGTCAATATCACCATCAACACGATAGCTTAACGCACCGTCTTTTTCGGTTACATTGTAGCGAACATTTTCAACATCAAAGGTATAGCCATCCGATGTGACATCGGTTTTAATAACGCGAACACCCATGTTCAGTGCAAAAGGGAATTGACCGATATCGCCTTGTAGGTTTGTTTCAACAAAGGCCGCTAGGGTTTGCTCTGTTAATGCAAAGGAGTCTTGCGGGCTGTTTTTTGCAATAATTTTATCTTTAGCGGCTTGTGGGTTGATTGTTTCATAAAAAGCATAAAGCTTATCGTAATCAAAGCTGGCCCATGGATCTGGGTGCTTGCCTGGTTCGCCATCTAAGAAATTATCAAAATTAGCTGGGACTAGCACATCAGCAGGTAAGCGGAATAAACTTAAGCCGCCAAGCTCTTCAACACTAGAGTCATCAAAGCTATCGTATTCAGAGTTTTTAAAGTAAGCACCACCGTTACTAAACATGGAGGCATTTTTAGATTTAAATACGCTGCGCTCTTTCGTTTGTTTGCCGTAATGTAAGCCAAATTGCACATCTTTTACTAGCTCAAAAGAAGGAATATAAGTTGCTGCGAGGCGTACTTCTTCGATTTTGTCTTTCACATCGGTGCCAGAGTTATAGCTGTAATGCGCACCAAAAGGTTGCTCTGAGCTAAGCGCTGGTGTCATCGTTACATCTGGTAGCATATTACTGCCAGTTTGGTCGATGGTGATGCCATCAACAAAACCACGGGCTACAATAAAGCGGTTATTACCATTGCTAACATTTTTAGCTTGTGATTGTGAGATATCTAGATCAACAGTTAAGTTATCAGTGGCATACCAAACAGTATTGAAGCCCCATTGCCATGTATCGGTATTGCGCGGTACGGAAACATTCAGCAGCTCGGCCATAGCGCCATCAACAAGTTCTACGTAGTTTGCATTGCCATCTTCATTAAACTTTACCTCACCGATTGCAGGAATGCCGGGAGTCCAAGACTCATCGTAGGTCACAAAGGAGATTTGGTATTGCTCACCATTAGTTTCATACTGTGAATACATACTATCAAAGTTCACATCAAACTTATCTGATGGGCGCCATTGCAACGCTAGACTTGCGCCAAGACGTTCGCGTGTATCTTGCCAGTTTGAGTAGCGCACGTAGCCTGGAATTATAGACGGATATGATTTCTCATTGTCCTCAAGCTCACCATTGCCATTACTATCGATTGGAATACGAACGTCTACGTTTTCATCAGGATCATAGAAGCCTTGGCCTTCATATGAATCAGCACGTTGTGTACGCTCAGAGTAAACAGCAGTAAATAATGCGCCAAAGGTGTCATCAAAAAATGTATCGCTAATTAAAAAAGATGCTTGCGGATTTACATCGCCCGTTCGTTCTTCATAAATGCCTTTGGCACTGCCTGATAAAGTAAATCCATCTAAATCAAGCGGTTTACGGGTTTTAATATTGATGACAGAGCCTATGCCGCCTTCTTGTGTTTTACTTTGTGGAGATTTATATACTTCGAGGGATTGGACAATTTCTGGGGCGATTAAGTCAAAATTAAAATTACGGCTGGAATGCTCTGATGCCATGCGCCGACCATTAACGGTGGTCACGTTATAGTCACCACCTAAACCCCGCACGGTCACGTTTTGCCCCTCGCCACCGTTACGGGTAATTGCAATACCTGTCATTCGTTGTAGTGCTTCTGCAATATTTTGGTCTGGGAACTTACCGATATCTTCTGCAACGATGGCATCCATAACCCCAACAGCTTGCTGTTTTAAATACAGGGACTCCTTAATACTCGAGCGAACACCTCTGACTTCGATTACTTCTACTTGCTCAGCCTCGGCTTCTTTTTCCGTTTTTTTATCTTCTTCAGCAGCCAAGGTTGCGCCACTGAAAATGGCACTCATGGACAAAAACAGGGTGGACAGTTTTAGTTGTGCTTTCATAATAGTTACCTGTATTTTACTTGTTGATGGTTGTTTTTTTATTGCTTTACTTAGGGTTAGGCGTACTGGCAGTCGTTACCTACCAATACGCTTTATTTAATTACGAAATAATGCCAAGTGGCTTGGCTTGTTGCCAAAGTCCACGAGTGAAATCCGGGAAGTCTTTGCTGTTACTGCGATCGGCAACCGAGTCAACAGAGAGTGGAAACACTGCTGACCACGCCGCAGCGTCATATACATCCTGATCAAGTGGCTCGCCATTGCGAAGGCAGAAAATAATGCGCCAAAACATAAGGAAGTCCATACCACCATGGCCGCCGTTGCGCTCAGCTTCTGCGCCCATTTTTTGCCAAAGCGGGTGATCATATTTGTTATACCAATCTGCCATATCGTAATCCCACTCGTGGTAGCTTTTGCTGCCACCTTGCTCAAGTGCAATACGATTAGGGAAACCAGCAAATACGCCATTGGTACCTTGAATTAGGTTATGACGAGAGTAAGGGCGCGGTGTGGTTGTATCGTGTTGCACCATGATGCTGCGGCCTTTAACCGTTTTAATGATGCTGGTATTCATATCGCCAGCGACATAATTCAGTTTGTTGCGACCATGATCTGCTGGAAATTCTTTTTTAGCGTATGCTGCACGGCCCAATGACGGTGAGCTCATTGATGTTATGTAGTCAAAACGATCACCGCGATTAATATTCATATACTGTGAAACGGGTCCCAAACCATGGGTTGGGTATAAGTTACCGTCAACCGCGGCGTGCCAAGGCGTGCGCCAAGAACCTGTTTTATGGTCAATCTCTTTCATTTGCCAGCGTAATTCATGGATATACGCTGCTTCACCATGGAGCAACTCACCAAAAATACCTTGGCGAACCATGTTCAATACCATGAGCTCATCACGTCCATAGCAGACATTTTCCAACATCATGCAGTTCATTTGGGTACGTTCAGAGGTATTTACTAATTGCCATGCTTCTTCAACGGTTACGGCTGCGGGCACTTCAACAAACGCATGTTTACCACTTTCCATGGTCGCTACTGCCATGGGGGTATGCCATTTCCAAGGCGTTGAGATAATAACGATATCAATATCTTGGCGCTCTAGCATGCGAAGGTAATCATGATCGTCTTTGCCGTAGGTATCTGGCTTTTTAAAGCCTTTATCGACCACTATTTTTACTGCTCTATCTACAACAGCCTGATGGGTATCGCAAATTGCTTTGATTTCAACACCGTCTAAATGACAAAAATGTTTAACGGCACCAACACCTCGCTCACCTACACCTATAAAGCCGACTCTTACCACATCCATTTTAGGTACGGTTAAGCCTAGCGTTGAGCGTCCTTGTGTTGCGGTTTTTAGCATTGAGTTGGCATTGGTTGTGGAAGTGCAACCTAACGCGGCGCTTGTTGCTGCAATTGCGGCCATTGATTGAAGGAATCGTCTGCGGTTGAGATCGCCCATAATAGTGCCCTTATGTGTTTATTATTTGTAAATTTGTTTTCACAGGCTTTTATTTGTACACCCAATAGAATGTCAAAGCAAGATAAAAATCTTTCGTTTGCTTTCATTTGTCTTGTGGTTTTATTTTTATTTTTATCTTTATTATTTAAAATCAGTTTCTTATGTTTAATTGTTGCTAATAAATAAAAAATGTAAAAAAATTGAATTGAAAGTAAGTGAAAGCTGCGTACAATGAATGAAAGTAAATAATGAAAGAGAGCGGGCATGCTTAACACTATCGAAAGACGTCATGAAATTGTGCAATTAGTTTGTAAACAAGAGCGCGTACAGGTTCCTGAGCTTGCTCAGTTGTTCGGTGTATCGACAGTTACTATTAGAAACGATTTAAATGAACTGAATGAAAAGGGTTTGTTAGTGCGTTCTCGAGGTGGTGCTGTGATGAGTAACCGTCTTACGCAAGAGTTGTCATTAAAAGAGAAGCACGATGCGAACCGCAGTATTAAAGAGCGTTTAGGTAAATTTGCTGCCAGCTTAATTAAAGACGGTGAATCGATCATTTTAGACTCAGGGACTACAACGGAAGAGGTCGCTAAAAACTTAACCAACCATCACAG
The DNA here is from genome assembly GCF_004766475.1 of Pseudoalteromonas sp. KS88. Taxonomy (NCBI): domain Bacteria; kingdom Pseudomonadati; phylum Pseudomonadota; class Gammaproteobacteria; order Alteromonadales; family Pseudoalteromonadaceae; genus Pseudoalteromonas; species Pseudoalteromonas sp. KS88. The sequence goes on along the minus strand of NZ_PYHV01000014.1, from coordinate 112,849 downwards.
TGTAGTAGTGATGACTAATGGGTTAAATGTCGCGCACTCGCTGTTAAATGCACCATCGGTTGAAGTATTGATGACCGGTGGAACATTGCGAAAAAAATCATTGTCATTTTATGGTCGCCAAGCAGAGCAGCATTTGCAGCAATACCACTTTGATAAATTAATTTTAGGTGTCGATGGTTTTGAGAAAGACATCGGTATTACTACGCATTTTGAGCTTGAAGCCTTATTAAACCGGGTGATGTGTGAGGTATCGAGAGAAATAATAGTTGTTACCGATTCGAGTAAATTTAATCGTAAAGGGGTACATAAAATAATTTCTGCCAGTGAAGTAAATACAGTCGTGACAGACAGTGGGATCCCTGCCGATATTAAAACCGCTCTTGAAAGTGCAGGTGTTCAGTTACACATAATCGACCTTTAATTTCCATAGTACGAATATCAATTAAAATAACCAATACAGAGGCTTGCAATGACGATATTACAGCAATTAATCGCAGCGAATAAACGGGGTGAAAGGCAAGGCATTTATGCCGTATGTTCGGCGCATCCATTGGTGCTTGAAGCCGCCATATTGCAAGCCAAGCAAGACAATAGTTACTTATTAATAGAAGCGACGGCTAATCAGGTTAATCAATTTGGCGGTTATACTGGCATGTTACCTGCTGATTTTATGACGTTTGTTGAAAGGCTTGCAGAAGAGCAGGGCTTTGCGGTTGATAAACTGATCCTCGGTGGTGACCATCTAGGTCCGGTGTGTTGGTGCGATGAGAGTGCTGAAGCAGCAATGCACAAGGCGGAGCAATTAATTGCTAGTTATGTAGCGGCAGGGTTTAAGAAAATTCACTTAGATACCAGTATGCGCTGTGCTGATGATGACGAGATTTTAGCGGATGAAACCGTGGCAATACGAGCGGCGCAGTTATGTGAAGTAGCTGAGAAAACAGAACTGAAAGTATTTGGTCATAGTGACTTGGTGTATGTTATAGGTACTGAGGTGCCACCACCTGGTGGGGCTGATGAACATATAGATACGCTAGCCGTTACAGATACAAAGCACGTTGCAAGCACTTTAGCATTACATCATGAAGCTTTTTTACAACTTAATTTATCGTCGGCATGGCAACGTGTTGTTGGTCTAGTTGTGCAACCGGGCGTTGAATTTGATAATACGCAAGTATTTGATTATGTCAGCAGTGCAGCTCAACAACTTAAACATTACATAAAATCTGTAGATGGTATTGCTTTTGAAGCACATTCAACTGATTACCAAACACCGATCGCATATCAGCAGTTAGTGAATGACCATTTTGCGATTTTAAAAGTAGGGCCTGAGCTTACATTTGCGTTACGTGAAGCATTATTCGCATTAAGCCATATTGAAGATGCACTAATAGATACCGAACAGTGTTCGCATTTGCGTACCGTAGTTGATGCTGATATGCAGCAGCATCCAAAAAACTGGCAGCGCTTTTATCAAGTTGAACAATCATTGCAGCAGCTATACCGTCGCTTTAGCTTTAGTGATCGCATTCGTTATTACTGGGGTAAACAAGGCAATCAAAATGCGGTTGAAAAGCTGCTTTGCAATTTACAAAATCAGCCAATCCCATTGCCATTACTAAGCCAATACATGCCATTACAGTATCTTGCTGTGCGAAATAAAACACTTGAAAACAACCCTAAAGCCTTGGTTATTCATCACATAATGCAAGTAACCAGTCGCTACGCAGACGCGTGCTTTAAACAATAATAGACGTAAGTGAGGTAGCAATGTCGAGTTATTTAGCAATTGATAAAACCCTTCTAGAATCTAGAAATAGTGCATGGACAGCAAAAGAAATTATGCAGCAAAGCAGTTGTTGGCGAGAAACACTGACTATTGTTGAGCTTGCGCGTAAGCAGCTTGATAGTTGGCTTGACCATGTGCTGGATAAGCCTAATGCGCAAATCATTTTTACCGGTGCTGGTACATCTGCCTATGTTGGAGAGGCGGTTGTTGGTTATTTAAACCAAAAGTTATCAACGTCATGTGTAAGTGTTAGTAGCACGGAATTAGTGGCTTGCCCGGAGCAGTATTTACAAAAAAGTACACCGACTTTACTTGTGTCTTTTGCGCGTTCGGGTAATAGCCCGGAAAGTGTCGCTGCTGTAGATGTAGTGAATAATTATGTGCAGGAATCTGCCCACCTCTTTATAACCTGTAATCCAGATGGCGCACTGAACCAGCAAGCAAAAGAGCATGGGAACTGTTTTTCGCTATTGATGCCATTGCAAACGCTCGATCAAAGCTTTGCGATGACCAGCAGTTTTACTTCAATGTTGATTGCAAGTCTCGCGGTGTTCAGCGATGTGGATAACGCTGTGTCGGTGATGGCTGATTGTGTTGAAAAGAATATTCCACAACAACTTACTCAATTAAAAGCATTAGCTGAATTGCCTATGCACCGTTTAGTTTATTTAGGAGCTGGGTCGTTAAAAGGCTATGCGCAAGAATCAGCTTTAAAACTACTGGAATTAAGTGCAGGACAGGTGATGGGGTATTTTGAATCTCCACTTGGTTTTCGCCATGGGCCAAAATCATTGGTTGATGACAAAACGTTAATTGTATTATTTGGTTCCAGCAATAACTATACAAAACAATATGATATTGACCTATTGAATGAATTGAAAGGCGATAACCAAGCACTTGCAGTTCATGCGTTAGCCTTGCCAAGTGAGGCTTCTGATGAGCCATTAGATGATGTATTTAATGGCCTGTATTATATGGTGTGTGCACAAATAATTTCCTTTTACAAAGCGTGGCAATTAGGTATTACGGTAGATAATCCATGCCCAACCGGTGAGGTAAATAGGGTGGTTCAAGGGGTAAATATTTACCCATTCCCGCAAGGTAATGCTAATGACTAAGCAGTATATTTATGGCATTGATATTGGCGGTAGTAAAATCGAACTTGCCGTGTTTGACGCTTCCTTAAATCAACTTGAATCATGGCGCATTGCTACACCGCAAAGCAGTTATCAAGACTTTTTAAACGCGTTAGTCGATATGATTTCAAGTGCCGATAATAAATATCAATGCCAAGGCGCGGTAGGTATTGGTATGCCAGGGATTATAAATGCGAAGCAGGAGGTTTTATCCGCGAACGTGCCTCATGCAACAGGTAAAAATGCAGCACGCGATTTAGCAACGTTGATAAATCGACCCGTTGCTATCGAAAACGATTGTCGTTGTTTCGCCCTTTCTGAAGCACAAAGTCCTGTTGGTTTGCAAAACACTCGTGTATTTGGTGCGATCATTGGCACTGGTACTGGTGGTGGGTTATGCATCGATGGTGAGCTGTACAAAAGTGCGCAAGGTATTGCAGGCGAATATGGGCATTATCCGCTTTCTGCCGTGTTACAACAAAAATACCAATTACCGATTCTAAAATGTGGCTGTGGTTTGACCGGGTGTATTGAAAGTTATATTGCTGGCCCAGGGCTGGCACGAATCTATCATCACTTTTCAGGTGAAAAGCTCAGCACTTATGAAATTGTGGAAGGGTTGCGAAAAGGCGATGTACTTTGTCAACAGAGCTTTGCATGCTACTTAGATCTATTAGGCAGTACCTTTGCGGCAATTGTCATGGCTTATGATCCTGAGGTCATCGTTGTTGGTGGTGGTATGTCACTGGTTGACGAGCTTATGGGTAATTTAGAAGCGGCAATAGTACCGTATGTTTTTGCTGATATCCGTGTACCAAAGATTGTGTTGGCTGAGTTTGGCGATGCCAGTGGTGCCCGCGGTGCTGCTATTTTAGCGAAGGCGCAAGGTGGAGCGTTATCATGACAGAGTCGGTATTTTACGTTAAGGCGCATGCTATTTATTGCCAAGAGACGGTACTCAAAAATCATCTAATGTTAGTTGTTGATGGCTGTATTAGTGGCTTTACAGAAAACCCTAAAGCGGGTGTGCCAATTCATGATTATGGTGATGCTGCAATTATTCCTGGCTTAATAGATTTACACATTCATGGTCGCGAAGGCTGTGATGTGATTGATTGTAAAATGAGTAGTATCGAGACTATCTCATGCTCACTTGCACAGCATGGAGTTACGGGTTTTTTAGCAACAACTGTGACGACTGACTGGCAACAAACTCTTGAGGCGATGGCTGTAATTGGCCAAGCATATACAAAGCAACCTAGCGGTGCGCAGGTGCTAGGTGGCTATAGCGAAGGTTTGTTTTTTAGTGAAAAGCATAAAGGGGCGCATAACCAAGACTACTTTTTAGAGTTATCGCAGGATCATTTAAAGGCAATGATTAGTGCCGCCAACGGTAGTTTAAAAGTGGTTGCATTAGCCCCAGAAAAGCCAAAAGCAAATACATTAATTAAATACCTGACAGCGCAAGGCATTCGGGTAATGCTTGGTCATTGTGATGCTAATTTTGAGCAAACACAGCAAGCTCTTGAGCATGGTGCGTGCGGTGGAGTGCATGTTTTTAATGGCATGCGCGGCATTCATCATCGCGACCCTGGTTGTGCTGGCGCGGTCTTGATGAATAATAAGGCTATGGTAGAGGTTATTGCTGATGGTGTGCATCTTCATCCAACTATTTTAAAGTTAATTTATAAGCTAAAAGGCCCACAAAAAATCGCGCTGATAAGTGATTGCATTAATGCGGGCGGGTTAATTGATGGGCAATATAAATTAGGGAAAATGGATGTTTTTGTTAGTGAGGGAATAGCAAAAACGGCATCAGGATCACTGGCAGGAAGCACTTTAACTCTGGAAAATGCAGTTAAGAATATGCATGAATTGGGTTGTATAGACTTACGAGAGGCACTCAATATGGCCAGTATTGTACCTGCTAGGTTTCTAGGTATGGCGGATAAAGTAGGTTCGCTTGAAAGCGGTAAACAAGCTAACTTTGCCATTTTAGATAGAGATTTTACAATTCAAGCAACTTATATCAAAGGGCGGCAATGTTTTTTAAACGATATAGAAGTGAGCGAAAAACAAGGGCTTTAGCGAAGATATATTGTTCAAACTAACAAGAAAGAAATATTTTCTAGAATTGATTGCATTTTAAGCGACTTCTATGGTGATGTTCGCTTTAAGTGATGTTATACTCCCGCCGAATAATTTTTCGACTTTATTAAGAGTAAAATAATGGCAGATTTATCGAAGTACAGAAACATTGGTATTTTCGCGCACGTTGATGCGGGTAAAACCACGACTACTGAGCGTATCCTGAAGCTTACAGGTACTATCCATAAAACAGGTGAGGTTCATGATGGTGAATCTACTACAGATTTCATGGATCAAGAAGCTGAGCGCGGTATTACTATCCAGTCTGCGGCAGTAAGCTGTTTCTGGAAAGATCACCGTTTTAACGTTATCGATACTCCTGGACACGTTGACTTCACAGTTGAAGTTTACCGTTCACTTAAAGTATTGGATGGCGGTGTTGGTGTATTCTGTGGTTCTGGTGGTGTTGAGCCACAATCAGAAACTAACTGGCGCTACGCGAACGAATCAGGTGTTGCACGTATTATTTTCGTAAACAAATTAGACCGTATGGGTGCTGATTTTTACCGTGTAACAGCGCAAGTACAAAAAGTACTTGGTGCTACTCCACTTATCATGACTTTACCAATCGGTATTGAAGATGATTTCGTTGGTGTTGTTGACGTTTTAAACAAACAAGCATACGTATGGGATGACACTGGTCTTCCAGAGAACTACAAAATCGAAGATGTTCCTGCAGACATGGTAGACAAAGTTGAAGAATACCATGAAATGCTTATCGAAACTGCTGTTGAGCAAGACGATGATCTAATGGAAGCATACATGGAAGGTGAAATGCCTTCAGTTGAAGATATCAAGCGTTGTATCCGTAAAGGTACTCGTGACCTTGCTTTCTTCCCAACGTTCTGTGGTTCTGCATTCAAAAACAAAGGTATGCAACTAGTACTTGATGCTGTTGTTGATTACTTACCTGCACCTACAGAAGTTGATCCTCAACCTCTTATGGATGAAGAAGGTAACGAAAACGGCGAGCATGCAATTGTATCTGCAGACGAACCTTTCAAAGCGTTAGCATTTAAGATCATGGATGACCGTTTCGGTGCATTAACATTCGTACGTATCTACTCTGGTGTGCTTAACAAGGGTGACACTATCCTTAATGCATTTACTGGTAAAACTGAGCGTGTTGGCCGTATGGTTGAGATGCAAGCAGATGAGCGTAAAGAGCTTACTTCAGCGCAAGCGGGCGATATCATCGCTATCGTTGGTATGAAGAACGTGCAAACTGGTCACACTCTTTGTGATCCTAAGCACCCAGTAACACTTGAGCCAATGGTATTCCCAACTCCAGTAATCTCGATTGCTGTACAGCCTAAAGATAAAGGCGGTAATGAGAAAATGGGTGTTGCTATCGGTAAAATGGTTGCAGAAGATCCATCTTTCCAAGTTGAAACTGATGAAGATTCAGGTGAAACTATCCTTAAAGGTATGGGTGAGCTTCACTTAGATATCAAAGTAGATATCCTTAAGCGTACTTACGGTGTAGACCTTATCGTTGGTCAACCACAGGTTGCTTACCGTGAAACTATCACTCGTGAAATCGAAGATAGCTACACGCATAAGAAACAATCTGGTGGTTCTGGTCAATTCGGTAAAATCGATTACCGTATCAAGCCTGGCGAAGTGGGTTCAGGTTTCGCGTTCACTTCATCAGTTGTTGGTGGTAACGTACCTAAAGAATTCTGGCCTGCAGTTGAGAAAGGCTTCAAATCAATGATGGGTGAAGGTGTTCTAGCTGGCTTCCCAGTACTTGACGTTGAAGTTGAGCTTTTCGACGGTGGCTTCCACGCCGTGGATTCATCTGCAATTGCTTTCGAAATCGCTGCTAAAGGCGCTTTCCGTCAGTCTATCCCTAAAGCGGGTGCACAACTTCTTGAGCCAATCATGAAAGTTGACGTGTTCACACCAGAAGATCACGTTGGTGATGTAATCGGTGACCTTAACCGTCGTCGTGGTATGTTAAGCAATCAAGAAGCTGGTTTAACTGGCGTTCGTATTAAAGCTGACGTACCGTTATCAGAAATGTTCGGTTACATCGGTTCACTACGTACAATGACATCTGGTCGTGGTCAGTTCTCTATGGAGTTCTCACACTACGCTGCATGTCCACAAAACGTAGCTGACACAGTAATCGCTGCAGAAAAAGAGAAAAACGCTGCTAAGTAATTAGCACTTTCACTCTTTAAAAAACCCGCACTTGTTGCGGGTTTTTTGTTTTTATAAAACGGCTATTTAAATAAGCCGTTAGTCACCATCGGTTTAAGTCATAAGTAGTTTGGTTTAAAAAAAGGTACAAACTTTGTTGTTATCTATTGTTTGTTGCTTTAATCCTAAGTGTCAGCGATTACTGCACATACAAAAATAATATGGATATTTTTTTATTATTAATTCTATGTATATTAAATAGTTACTTTAAATGCTTTTGTTCTAGTTAAAAAGTAGGGTAATTACTCTTGTTTAGATTTTTGTTGTAGGTAAAATTACGCCTTGTTTTTCTAAAATCAGTACAAGCAAGGACACCTTTTTAATAAAAGGGTGGCGAAAAAGGACCGCAATGAACGTAGTAAAAATCTCACCTAATTGGACGTTACAACTAATTAAAATTAGCTTGGCTTTGCTTATCGGCTATCTCTTTAGTGTGGCCACACCTCTGGAATTTAAGTCTTTAAGTATCATCATTTTACCTCTATTTTTGATAATCAGCTTTTTCAACATTATGCAATTAAGGTTTTTACATTGCTATAAGGCAGGAATCAACTATTCTCGCGGAGCTGGAAAGCAGTACATCAATGCGGATGAAATTAAAAACCTAAGCTTTAAACGTTTTGGGGTTATAACGGCTTTTAATGTTATGACACATTCAAACAAATCATATCGTTTTATAAATTGGCAAGTATCAGAAGAACAAAAACAAGCAATATGTAACTTGTATGAAGGGAAATGCATAGGAAATACGGGTAATGTCTAATTACCATTTGTGCAAGTTCTTTAAATAATAGATGAACTAAGTAAACTGTTCACCAGAGTTCTGGTTAAGTAAATGCCACTTTAAGAAATAAAGTGGCATTTATAGTATTAGCTAATTACTTTTTAACGCGTCGGCGAGCTAAAAATGGCAATGCTAATAAGCTTAACCACCCTAATGAGCCTGACTCATCCTCGTCATCAGCTTCATCATTATTAATATTGATGAAAACTAGTTGTGCAGCAGAGAGGTTGCCAGCACTATCTTTAGCTTGAACCATTAAAGTGATCTTACGCTCAAATTCGTAATCAAGCCCAGCAGCAACAATTAATTGGCCTTGTTCATTAACAGTGATGGCTGAATGTCCTGATACAATAAACTCAACCACAGGCGTGTAATCACTATCTGCATCTGTAAATTCAAGCTGCCCAATAACGGTACCTATAGTTGCACTTTCGATAATATTAAAGCTTTGTTCTGGCGTTAATACAGGTGCTTGAGGTTCTGGTGTTGGCTCAGGCTCTGCCATTGATTTGATATCAATGATGACAGGATCATGGTCAGAGGCGCGATAAGCACTTTGTGAATAAAGACTCGCTACTTGCGTATCTGACTTATACTCAACGTTGTAATCTAAGCTGATAGGCTCGTCAGCATTAATGTGCCAATCGGTTGCAGCGACTACTTTATCAAGCAAGCTCTGCGTTGCTACAGCGTGATCTAGGCTACCTAGGCGGCCTGAAAAACTGTATGAATAACCTAGAGTATCGCCATCAATTTCAGCGACAACGTTTTTATAACCTTTATCGGCGAGCGCGCGGATAGGATCTTCCATCGCGTAAGCATTCATATCACCTACTAGGATAATATCTTCATCTTCAACACCTGTAGGTTTACTGTCTAACCAGTCAGCAAATGAATTTGCACCAGCAACACGAATTTCGTTCCAACATGCTTGGCCATCACCTTGGTCTTCATTGTTACCTTCGGCACTTCCACAGCCACCTTTAGATTTTAAATGTGCAACAGCCACAGTAAATACTTCACCTGAACTAAGTGCTTCAAAGCTTTGTGCGATAGGCGCACGGTTGCTGTAATCAAAAGGGTACTCTGAAGTTGTTGCAGCAGTACCTACTTCTTTGATCATATTTGAACGATAAATGAGTGCTGTAGTAATGGCATCAGTACCAATTTGATTCATATTGAAATCAACAAAGGCGTATTCATTAGTGCTGTCTGCGTCATTTAGTGCAGACACTAAACTTGCTACAGCGCTTAGCTCACCGAAGCCATCATTTTCGATTTCCATTAAACCAATCACATCAGCGTCGAGCGCTGTGATTGCACTGACTAGTTTAGCTTCTTGACGAATTAGTTCTTGCTCAGAGTCCGCGCCACGGCTAGTTGGGAATCCACCACCTTGACCATCACCATTAAAGTAGTTAAGTACGTTGAAGCTTGCGATACGTAAGTTAGCATCACTGTGAAGTGCTGGAGCCTCTGTACGTGGGTTTGTAGCAGTAAATTCAGGTTGAACAGTTGGGTGAATACGGTAGCGGTTGAAGCTATAGCCTAACACACCTGTGATTGTGTTTACTGAATCACCTAAACGTAAGGTATTGTATGCGTCTAAGCCAACACCAGGGTAAGAAATAGGATCAAGGTTTTGTTTAGTTGATCCATCATCGAGTAGGATTTGCTTTTTCTGGTTTTCAGCTTCAACAGCGTTAGCAGCTTCACCAGGAAGAGCGATTTGTGTACCTTGGTATAAGCGCTCAGTAGCTAAATCTACTTCACCATAGCGACCTAAACCATAGTTATTAGTGACAACTAAAGTTTGCTCTAAAGTCACCAGCATACCCTCAAAGGCTTCTAAGTCGGCAATATTTGCCACTGGTAAAGATATTTTTGTAGCCCCTGTAGTCAACCCAGAAGCACAGATCTCTACTTGGCTTACATCGCCAATTTGAGTTGCATTATAATACTCAGCAACACTGCCTTTAACGCGAACATGGTCACCCACAGCCACATCACTATCTGAGAAGTACACAAATACACCTTCAGATGTGAGTGCGTTAGTATCAACATCAGCTTCAAGAGATGAAACAAAGAAGCCATTTAATTGCTGCTCACCCTGCAAATCAGCAGTAACAACACCTTCGAATTCTACTTCTTGGTTTAAAAGTGGGCTGTCACCCCCTTCACCTTGTATTTCATTAATGAGTGTTTTAGCTGCGCCGCACTCTAGTGGAGTAACTGGATCAGGATCAGGTGTAGGCTCTGTGCTTTCACCATGAAAACCAATGCCCGAAAAGTCATCTTTATCAAACTGATCCCATTGTTCACTTGGGTCAAAAGCAGATGTCGCATCAACGCGACCCGCTGTGATATCGAGTTTACGACGTAATGACTTGTCTTTCGTGGTTACGCCTCCAGCTGACCATTCTTTACCTGGGTCTACGCCTAGTTGACCAAAGCTGTCTACAATAACACCGTCTTTAGTTAGCACGAGTGCATCGTCGCCGTTAAAGTAAGTAACAGTCGCTTCAGTGTCTGCTTTTGCTTTCAATTCGTCGACAGATCCTGCATTTACAATGACATAAGTACCATTGGCAGGTAAGGTTCCTGATAGGTCAAGGGTGTTATTTGGGCTTGTTAAGTCACCGTTACCGTTTGAGTAAAGGCTAATATTGTACCCATCCAACGATAACTCCGCGCCTGAGTTATTATAAAGTTCAACGGCTTTATTGTTGGAACCACCTTCAACATATTCAGAGATAATTAGATTAGCTGAGGCTGGCGCACTAAGGCTTGCAACGACAAGCGCCAGTGGCGTAAGAGTTGTTTTTAACATTATTATTTTTTCCCGTGTATTGTGTCCCAAATGGGACAAACAGTGTAAGGAAAATTTATGACAAATAAAATAATAATTGTTAACAAAATGGAAATAAAAAGGGCGATCTAGCCCTTTTTATCAAACATCAGTAGGCATGCATTTATTTCTTGAGAAGCTGTGCTGCTTGTTTAGCAAAGTAAGTGAGAATACCGTCGGCACCAGCACGTTTAAACGCCAATAGCGATTCCATTATCGTGGCTTCCTCATTTAGCCAGCCATTATTAATTGCGGCTTTATGCATCGCATATTCACCACTAACCTGGTAAGCAAATGTAGGAACGCCAAACTCATCTTTGACTCGGCGAACGATATCGAGGTAAGGCATTCCAGGTTTAACCATAACCATGTCTGCACCCTCTTGTAAGTCCAGCGCAACTTCACGAATTGCTTCATCGGAATTTGCAGGATCCATTTGATAAGTTTTTTTATCAGCCCCTTTTAAGTTGCCTGCAGAGCCAACTGCATCTCTAAATGGACCATAGTAGCTAGATGCGTATTTAGCTGAATAGGCCATAATTCGAGTGTGAATAAAACCATCTGCTTCGAGAGCTTCACGAATAGCGCCTATGCGGCCATCCATCATATCTGATGGTGCAACAATGTCTGCGCCAGCTTCTGCATGGGATAACGCTTGTTTAACTAATATTTCGGTGGTGACATCATTAATCACGTAGCCTTCATCATCAATGATCCCGTCTTGGCCATGAACGGTAAAAGGGTCAAGTGCAACGTCGGTAATTACACCCAGCTCTGGAAATGATTCCTTCAAAGCACGAACAGTCCGTTGGGCTAGACCATCATCACTGTAGGCCTCTTCCGCTAAAAGAGACTTTTTATCAGCAGGAGTCACAGGGAAAATAGCGATTGCAGGCACACCAAGCTCAACAAGCTCTTTCGCTTCTTCTAGTAATAGATCGATTGATAAGCGTTCAATACCGGGCATTGACTCAATTGCTTCGCGGCGATTTTTGCCTTCAAGTACAAATACTGGGAAAATGAGATCATTCACGCTGAGTTGGTTTTCAGCCATCAAACGACGAGAAAAATCATTGCGGCGCATTCTGCGCATCCGCGTGTAAGGGAAAAGATCAAGACCTGATTGGGCCATTATTTGCTCCTAGTCTACTATTGGAAAACTAACTACACGGTTTCTGCCGGATTGTTTAGCATGATAAAGTGCCTTATCAGCGCAGTCAGTAAAAAATGCTGGGTTGTTAATATCTTCGGCAATTGCGCTATAAACACCGGCGCTTATTGTAAATGTAATTTGACTATTAGCCACGGTGATCGTTGAGTCCATAATGGCTGTGCGTATATTATTAGCTATTTCAAGCGCACCAGGCAGAGGTGTATTTGGTAAAAGTACAACGAACTCTTCACCGCCATAACGAGCTACTTCGTCAAGCGGGCGTTTTAATTGGCTTTTTATTAAATCAGCAACAGCGCGAATAGTTTGATCACCTATTAAGTGGCCATAGTTATCGTTGATCGACTTAAAATGGTCAATATCCAACATAATGATGCTTAAAGGTGTTTGTTCTCGGCGTGAGCGACGCAGGTCCATGACTAATTTTTTGTTAAAGTAACGGCGGTTTTTAATTTGTGTGAGAGGGTCTTCCATATTGAGCTGTTCTAGCGCGCGGTTCTTTTCTTCGAGCTCGCGTAACGTCACTTGTAGCTCAAACGTACGTTCTTCTATATTTGCTTCTAGGTCGAGGCGAGCTTGCTCTTGTAAATCGAGGCGCTCTTGTAGCAGCTGATCTTGTGCTTCGCTTTGTGCAATTTTGGCGTGCTGTGCGGCTACTTGCGCATCTCGCTCAATTAAAAAATGTTTTATTGTGGCAAAGCTTAAGCTTAATGCGCATATTAAAAAACTACCAAACATAAAGGGGAGATTGCGAGAGTCAAAATCGAAAACGCTAAATACAACAATGTTTATGTACACCAAAAATGCGCAATATATTATGGCACCGACTAACAGGCCACTCAATGGTTGGCTGCGTGTGTACCTAATGTTCATAATGATTACGGCGATATTCATCAGCATTATTAGCATACTCGCTACTAAGCTATAAATGATGATAATGCTTGTAGGGAGCAGCCACATAACAAAAATACTTATAAATAACAGGTTGTTGCACCAAGTATAGGGTATGTCTATTGGCGTTTTTAACTCGCTTTTAAGCTTTTCAAGCAGCGGTTTAAATAAATAGCAAGCAAGCAGAAGTAAGCTAGGTATAGCAACTTGCTGAAGGCTCGGTAGTGAAGGGTGAAAGTAACGGTAACCAAAACCATATAGATAAATAAGTAAGAACCATAGCGTAAGTAATATAGCACCGCTTAACGCAAAATAATGCTTTCTTGAAAAGGCAAATAATACAAAACAAGTTAGCGCTAGCGATAAAATAAAACCCGCAAGCAAACCATATAAAAGGTTGAACTTACTTTTGTATTTTAAATATTCATCACTTTGCCATAGGCTCAAAGGTGCTCGTAAACCCGCTTCATTTTCAATTCGCAACAGTAATGCTGAAGTACTTTTTGCAGGCAAAATAAGCTTTACCAGCAAAGACTCATTTTTTATTTGTCTGTTTTGCAGGGGCAATGCATCACCAATTTCTTTAAACAATACAATGTCATTATTATGGTATTGGTAAACAGATACTTTATCTAACAATGGGTTATCGATAGACAATATAATTGGCAACTCAAGGGGCTCTTGATTTGTTAAATTAACGCGCAGCCAAGCGACTTTTTCAGACATACCTAGGTTTAAAATTTTATTATTTATTGGCTGCCACCGCGTGGCGATCTGAGCTTGTTTTAGCGTAAGTGGTTCGCCAATGTATTCAAATGGGATGTCTTGTAGCTTTTTAATATCTTTATCAAGAGTGATGTTAGATGCAAACGAGTAGAGCGAACTAAACAAAAGTAAACAATAAAGCACCCTCCAAGCAAACGTCATTATTAGGCCTTATGGCTGAATAACTGTTGAAAATTAAGTGTAGTTTGCTTTGCGACGGTTGCAAATTCTAACCCCTTTAGGTTTGCAATCGTTTGACATACATACGGGAGGTAGCTGGGTTCATTTCTACGTGATTTAGGTTTTGGTGTTATTGTGCGCGGAATTAAAAATGGCGCATCTGTTTCAATTAGTAGCCGTTCTAATGGGATACTGGGGATAAGCTGCTGCAATGCTTCACCACGGCGCTCATCGCATACCCAGCCTGTTATACCAATATACAAGCCCAGTGATAAATACTGCTCTAACGCATGCCCATTACCCGTAAAACAGTGCAATACGCCGCGTACTTTGTGCTCTTTAAGAATCGATAGCATGTCCTCGCTGGCGTCTCGCTCATGTAAGTAAACGGGCATGTCGAGCTGCTCGGCAAGCTTTAACTGACGAGAAAAAACACTACGCTGGATGTCTCTGGGTGAAAAGTCACGGTTATAATCTAAGCCACATTCGCCAATGGCTACAACTTCAGGGTGATCAGCTAACAAGCTAATCTGCTGTTCAAGCTGAGTATCGGCGGCTTTAGCATCATGAGGGTGGACACCTGCGGTGGCAAGTAAACTATATTTTTTTGCTAAGCGTAAACCTTGCTGGCTGCTATCTATATCACACCCAATCAATAGCATTTGCGAAATGTTTTGTGCGGTTGCGCGGGCAATGATGGCCTCATGGTGACTATCAAATTGATGGTTCGTAAGGTTTACACCCGCATCTATCAACCGCTCACTCATTAATTTGTTCGCTTCACGCGAATTGAGCGATTTTGCCCTTCTTTTTTCAGTAAGAATGAATTGAACATACCGCGAACAATAACAACTGTGTCGCCAGCATCAATACGTAAACGATCAGAACCAATTTGACGCCATTGCTGGGCGTTATCTAATGTTATGATTAGCTCACCATAAGGGGCTTCTTTAACACTTGTTACGCTTGCTGTAATTTCATCATCATTAACCTTTACGGCTTCTTTGTGCTCTAGGCCAAAGTCGTCATTTTTTGTTTTGGCAATTTGATTGTTCGCAGCCACTGCGCTTGCTGCTGTGGCCGCAGGCTTGGTTGCAGATACTTGTTTTTTTTCGTTATTGGGTCTGCTTAATGATTTACCGGCCATCGTGTTGTCGTAACACAATAGGCGGTTAAAATCATTTTCAACAAATGTACATGCTTGCAGTGCTTGAACATTCACTTCATTCGCGTATGCAGTTGATATGCTTAATAATGCAATTAGTGGTACGAGTTGTTTTTTCATTTATTCCTCTGACTCATCTTGCTGAGGTTTAGCGCTATAAAAAGCGGCTAAAATTAACCCCAATTCAAATAACAGTAGCATAGGAAATGCTAATAATGTTTGCGATAGTACATCAGGTGGCGTTAAAAACATTGCCACCACAAATACACCCACCACAATATAAGGTCGTTTTTCTTTTAAGCTTTGCGTCGTTGTTGCACCACTCCAACATAACAACATAATTGCTACAGGTATTTCAAACGCGACTCCAAAGGCAAAAAATAGCTTTAAGGCAAAACTTAAGTAACTACTAATGTCAGGTGCAAGCGTCATCATCTGTGGCCCAACACTGGTAAAAAAACCAAGTATAATAGGCAGTACTACGAAGTAACAAAAAGCGATGCCGCTATAAAACAAGATAATGCTCGATGCCAAAATCGGCATTAACATACGTTTTTCACTTTTGTACAAACCTGGAGCTATAAATCCCCAAATTTGATGTAAAATAAACGGAATCGCGGCAAATAAAGCTACAAAAAGTGTAAGTTTAAATGGCGCAAAAAACGGTGCTGTTACATCGGTTGCTATCATGGTTGCGGTACTGGGTAAGTGCGCAACCAAAGGAGCAGCAACAAAGCTATAAATATCATTCGCAAAGTAAACAAACGCAATAAAAAATAATAAGATAGCCAACATAGCTTTCATTAATCTATTACGTAATTCTATTAAATGACCCACAAAGCCAGATTGAGTTTGTTCGGCCATTGTTACTTGTTACCTATTAATTGACCACAGATCGCAAAAAAGATTTCATTTTTGTTCATCAATATTCACTTTATCTGTTTGCTCAGAAGATGTTTTTTTATAACTGTGGGTAACAGAGTCAGCAGCTTTTTGTAACTCATCAACTGAATCTTTTAACGCAGGACTTAAGTCTTGCATGCTTTGCTGCTCTGCTTTTTTTAAGTTTTGGTGTAATTCATGTACACGAAGTTCTTCATTTACTTCTGCTTTGACCGAGTTGGCCAAAGATTTTATAGTTTTAATCCATCGACTTACCGTTCTAATAGCGACTGGAAGCCGCTCTGGCCCAAGAACTACAAGGCCAACGATTAAAACTATAACAAGTTCCCACATGCCCATTTAGTTTAAGCCTTATGGTCTTCTTTGCTTTTTTCAGCCGTGTCTTTGTTTTGCACAGAATGATTAGCTTGCTCTATATTATCAGTCGTTTTTGTTTGTTCTTCTTCAGAGACTGCTTTTTTGAAGCCTTTAACAGCGTTTCCTAAATCACCACCAATACCACGCAACTTTTTAGTGCCGAAAAGTAATACTATAATTGCTAAAACAATTAACAATTGCCAAATACTGATACCACCAAAACCCATGACTTACTCCAAAATTTATTGTCGTGTTAACGCTGATTATACTCAGCAATATGTAAATAGCACTTAATTTATGCGCTTCGCCACGCTAAAACAAAACCAATTAATGAGCAGCTTGCTGCAATACTGCTCGCAATTAAATCGTTTTGCAAATAACACAAACCCGATACCACCATTACAGCTCCTGCAAATACACTCATAATAAGTGGCTTGTGTGACACTGGTGCTGCTGGCGGAGAAGATGCTTTATGCTGTTGCTTTAAATTGTGATAAATCAAATCTGGCAGCTCAGGCATTTTTTCTGCCCAAAAGGGAAGATTTGCATACATTTGCTTAAGTACTGAAAGCGGGCCCACTTGCTGCTTAACCCAATCTTCTAAAAAGGGTTTCGCTGTTTTCCACAAATCTAATTGTGGATAAAGTTGGCGCCCCAAGCCTTCAACATACAGTAAGGTTTTTTGTAGTAGAACTAATTGGGGTTGAACCTGCATATTAAAGCGACGAGCGGTGTTAAACAGATTGACTAAAACGTGACCAAATGAAATTTCAGCAAGGGGTTTATTAAATATAGGCTCACAGACAGTGCGAATAGCAAACTCAAATTCTTCAACACTCGTATCTTTAGGTACCCAACCAGAATCAACATGTAGTTGTGCAACTTGGCGGTAGTCACGGTTAAAAAAGGCAATAAAGTTTTCTGCTAAATAACGTTTATCTTCTTTATTTAGTGTGCCAACAATACCGCAATCTATACCAATAAACTTAGGGTTTTCAGGCGTATCATAAGAGACAAATATATTACCTGGGTGCATATCCGCGTGAAAAAAGCTGTCGCGGAACACTTGTGTGAAAAACACCTCAACCCCGCGTTCAGCAAGCAGCTTCATGTTAGTGTTTTGAGCTAATAACGATTCAGTGTCGGAGACTGCAATACCGTATATGCGTTCCATAACTAAAATATTTGCCCGGCTATAGTCGCTATAAACGTAAGGGATATAAAGTGACTCAGAGTCTTCAAAATTGCGTCTAAGCTGAATTGCGTTGGCGCCTTCACGCATTAAATCGAGTTCATCAAGTAATGTTTTTTTATACTCTTTGACCACCTCTACAGGGCGTAGACGCTTTGCTTCATTTACCAGCTTTGCTACCACCTTAGCAAACTTTTCCATTAAGGCTAGATCGGCATCAATTTGTACTTTGATATCTGGGCGAATAACCTTTATAACGACGTCTTGTGGTTGGTTATTTTCATCAATTAGCGTAGCAGTATGTACTTGTGCGATAGATGCGGAGGCAAGAGGGGTTTGCTCAAAATCGCTAAAGCACTCACTGATATCGTCTATTTCCAGTGCACTTTCGATAAGTTGTTGTGCGAGTTCGCCTTCAAAAGGTAACACTTTATCTTGCAACAAGGCTAGCTCTAAGGCGATATCATGCGGCAGTAAATCACGTCGCGTTGAGAGCATTTGGCCAAATTTAATCCAAACAGGGCCGAGCTGCTGTAACGCTAAACGCAGGCGCAATCCCGCAGGTTTTTCTTTGTGTTTGTTTTTTAGCCAAAACAAACAAGCGCGTCCTATTTTGCCATACCAAGGAATTTTTTGGGGTGGGATTAACTCATCTAAACCATAATTAAGCAGGGTTTTGGTAATGTAATAAAGCCGAGCTGCAGACACAAAGAATCCTTACTGAATTGAGTGGTTTTGAAGTAATCGGTTAATGCGTTGTTCTAGTTGAGCAACACTCCCTTTTAACTGGCGCGTATGCTGTTTGAACTGTTCAAGCTCAATAGGATGAATGGTTACTTTTAGCTCGTCTTGACATAACTGACTGAGTGTTGTGGCGAGCTTTTCATCAGCAGCTTGACCTTTTTGCTGCGCGCTTTTTAATGATAGCCATAATTGCTGGGCAGGGGCGTCGCCTAAATAGCGTGAAAAATGCTCCGGCCAATCTACGTCCATCGCTGCAAAGGCATTACTAAAGCCTTGTGCAATATTTAAATCGCCTTGCAGATCCAACTTATCTTGGCGAATGAGTTGAGTCAGCATTGCGGGGTTTTGCAATGTCATTAGTGTGTCAATGTCACCACTAATCATGCAGTCATATTGGTTTTCAACGGTGCTGTATAGATGCAGTTGTTGGCCTGAAAAAACCAATAAAAATCGTTGTTGCCAATCGCGTATTTCAATTAGCAACTGCTTATGCGCAATCGGCGCAAGCTTATCTATTAAGGTGCTGTCTAGTTTTAAGCTGGTATTTAAAATACGTTCTACTATTGCAACTAAAAAGTTAGTAAACATAACAACACCTTAATTCGGTTTTGGCCGATTCATATTTTAATATTTAAAACCACGATGTAGAGCAACAATGCCGCCAGTTAAATTCTGATAAGTGGTTTGTTCAAAGCCGGCATCATTCATCATTGCTTTTAGCGTGTCTTGGTCAGGATGCATACGAATAGACTCAGCCAAATATTTATATGACTCACTATCATTTGCGACTAATTTGCCCATTGTTGGCAGTAGGTTAAATGAATAAAAGTCATAGGCTTTACTGAGCGCTTCATGCTCTGGCTTTGAAAATTCTAACACCAGTAAACGGCCACCTGGTTTTAAAATGCGGTACATTGAGCGCAATGCTTTATCTTTATCGGTAACATTACGAAGGCCAAATGCGATGGTGATCAAATCGAAGCTGTTATCTGGGAACGGTAATGCTTCAGCGTTCATTTGCACGTAATCGATATTACCTACGAGGCCTAAGTTATGCAGCTTTTCACGGCCAACTTTGAGCATAGAAGAGTTTATGTCACCAAGTACTACTTGGCCTGTTTCACCTACTAGTTGACTAAACTTAGCGGTTAAGTCGCCAGTCCCACCTGCTAAATCAAGCACGTGGTGGCCTTTACGAACACCTGAACTAGCGATAGTTTGTCGCTTCCATAAACGGTGAATACCAAAAGACATTAAGTCATTCATCACATCGTATTTAGCTGCAACAGAGTGAAATACGTCGGCAACCATCGAGGCTTTGTCGGTTTCAGCTACTGTTTGATAGCCAAAATGCGTCGTCTTTTGTTGATTCTCGTTCATGATAAATCTCTTTCTTGATTATAGAGACTAGTGTACTTGATAGTGACCCTGAGGTGCAATTTGATTATGGAAAAAATGCTTGTGGATCAAGGTGCAGATCATTGACCTGCGATAAAGCTGCTTTGCCCCAACGAACGCGCCTTATGAGCTGCATTAGATGCTTTACGGGCAAGTTTATTAAAGTCTTTTTCGTCACTGTGTTCTGCGATGCCTAAAGAAAGGTCTATTGTGGGTAATTTAATTCCGCTTTTAGAGCTTACAAATCGCAGTTTTTCAACGCCGTTACGGACCTTTTCTGCGATGACGTTAGCAGTTTCAGGGTCTATGTCAGCTAACAAAACGGTAAATTCAGCTTTTCCTGTACGTCCTGGTAAGCCACTTTCAAATACATACTTTTGAATTTGCTTGGCCACTTTGTTTAAAATGACTTCGCCTATCACGTCACCATAATTATCAATAAAGTGGTCTAAATTATCTATTTGAATTGCAATAGCACACACCGATTTTTGCTGATCTAACCATAATTGAGTTTGTTGATTAAGGTAGTGACGCTTGTATAAGCCAGTTTGCTGGTCGGTAATATGTTTTGTACGCAGTTGCACAAGTTGCTGCTGAGTCTTTTCTTGAAGTCTTTTAGCTTTAATAAGTTCTTGTTTAAACTGTTGGTGCTGAGTAAGTAAGTGAGCTGTCTGTTTGCTTAGTGTATTTAATGCACTGCGGCTTTGCTGAATGTTTTTTTCATCTAAGGAGTGAACACAATCACTAACCTGATTGGCAAAGCGCATAATATCTTTTTCTGTTGAGTTTGCGCTGCGTGATAACGAGCTTATTATTCCATCAACATTTCGCACCATGGATGTCTCTGCTTGGTGAGCTTTATCCATATAATCAAAGTACAACTGTTCAATGTAAACACAATCAATTGTTTGACCAAGGGCTAAAGCACGATCAATGGTTGCATTTAATTCTGTATTAGCTTGGCTGATGTAGGTATAGACAACGTTATAATTTAGCGGTGACGGTGGTAATGCGTGATGCTCTAAAAAGATACATACTTTTGTCATTTTTTCTTGAGCAATAGCCATGGAGTCATGGAACATCATTTATTTATACCAACTAAATACGCAAAATAGCTAAATTAACTTCCTCGCTCCATAAGGCATCAGTGCTTTCCTAGCATACGACATTCTCACTACATTAATCTGTATCGCGCCTTTTTAAAAGTAAAAATGTGATTTTTGGCACAGATACATCGATTTTTTTTGCACTATCGCCTGTTTTATCATCAATAATTAACTACTGATTAAGTACTAGACATAGCGTGGTTAATATTTGAGCGTCGACTTTGGTCGCATTTATTTTGGTAAAACTCCTGGCTTAAGGTAATTTAAACACCACGTAATGATTGCAGAACTTTAATATGAAAATGAATACTAATAAAAAACCAAGCGGCGTATTGCGCCACTCATTATTGAGCATTGCATTTATCTGCTCGCTTAGCGCCTGCCAAACTACCACGGTAGATAGCGATCAGCAGTTTACTACTGTGGCGCAGTCAATCGTTGATTATCGCCAGAGTATTAGTCCATTTAGTAGTCCCGAGGGGGTTGATGGTTACTTACTAAATAATTTAAGTGCTGAATTTTTAGAGGCTAAATATCAAAAAAATACTGCACTTTTGGCACAGTTAGATGCGATTGATGTAAACAAGCTAAGTGAAGAAAACCGTATAAACTTAACTATCATACGTGCACAAGTACAAAATAGTGTGGATGAATACGTATTTAATAGCCATTATATGCCGCTTACCTCGGAATATGGTTTTCATTCGAGCCTATCATTTATAGTGTCGCAATCTGATTTTAAGACTCTGGCAGACTTCGAACTATATTTAGAACGTTTGCAGCAAGTTCCTCGCTTTTTTGCGCAAAATATTGGTTGGATGCGTAAAGGCTTAGAGGTTGGGCTAACTCAGCCTAAAGCGGTATTACTGGGTTATCAAGACTCAATCATGGCCTATATTGTGGATGACGTAACGCAATCAGAGTTTTATAAGCCATTTTTAACTAACACCGCAGGGCTACCTAATGATGAGTTTAGCGCGCTGCAGCAGCAAGCTAAAAAAGTAATCAAAGAGCAAGTGATTGGTGCCTATAAAGATTACCTGGCTTTCTTTGATAAAGAGTATCAACCGGGTGCACGCAATGACATTGGTATTTCGTCTACACCTAATGGCGAAGCGTTTTATGCTAACCGTGCAAAGTACTACACCACGACTGATATGACGCCAAAAGAAATTCATGAACTGGGCTTAAAAGAAGTTGCGCGTATTCGTGCTGAGATGGATGAAGTTATTAAGCAAGTGGGTTTTGAAGGTACATTTGCTGAATTTGTGCACTTTTTACGTACAGATCCTCAGTTTTATGCAACTACGCCAGAAGAGCTGTTGAAGGAAGCATCTTTCATTGCAAAAAAAATGGATGCGCAATTACCAAAATTATTTCATACCTTACCACGTTTGCCATATGGCGTTGCCCCGGTGCCTGCGAGTATTGCACCTAAGTACACAACGGGTCGCTATTCAGGGTCACGCCGAGATGATCAGGCTGGCTACTATTGGGTAAATACTTACGCACTTGATAAGCGTCCTTTGTATGTATTAGAAGCACTAACATTGCATGAAGCCGTGCCAGGTCATCACTTACAAATTGCTTTAAACGCTGAGTTAGAATATTTACCAAGTTACCGTCGTGATGCATATTTATCAGCATTTGGTGAAGGCTGGGGGTTGTATTCAGAATACTTGGGCCTTGAAGCAGGTTTTTATCAAGACCCATACAGTAATTTTGGTCGCCTAACCTATGAAATGTGGCGTGCCGCACGTTTAGTGGTTGATACGGGCATGCACATGTATGGCTGGAGTCGTGAGCGTGCAATGAACTTTATGAGTGAAAACACCGCGCTCTCATTACACAATGTTAAAACAGAGACTGACCGTTATATTTCATGGCCAGCCCAAGCACTGTCATACAAAATTGGTGAGCTGACGATTAAACGCTTGCGTAAAGAAGCTGAGCAGGCGTTAGGTCAAAACTTTGATATTCGTGAGTTTCACAATCAAATTTTGCGCCATGGTTCGGTACCACTTTCTGTATTAGAAGAGCAAGTTCGCTTATACATTCAATCTGAACTGGCTAAATCTGACGCATAACGCATGTTGCAGGGTTAGTAGTGCAATGCTACTGACCCTACAATTTTAATTTAATAAACTGATTAACAAAGCAAAGAAGTCATCTTTATCGTTACAACTTTGAGCATTTACCATTAGTTGTTCACCAAGAATGAGAGTTTGCTGCTGCACTGCTAAGCGTGCTTTCTCGTCTTTAATTCCATCAATGTCTGCAACATGGGCCAAGCCTATTGTGCGGCGAATAAGCTCTGCGCCACAGTATCCGACAGCATCTTGTAGTACTTGTTGTAGGTAATAGCGTGCAAATTCAGGGTTAGCCAAACTTGTATCATGACTATACTGAGCAATGAGATTAATCCATTTTTGCTCAAATAGAGTGTAACAATCTTGTAGGCAAGTAAGTAAGTGAGTTTGATATTGACGGCGCTTAGCCAGTTCAGCGATACGCGCATTCTGCGCACAATAATTTAATAAGATGTTACCCATAAACGAGCCGATATCAAAGCCGACGGGGCCAAAAAAACCAAACTCAGGGTCGATTATCTTTGTTGTTTGTTGATCAACAAAAATGCTGCCGCTGTGCATGTCACCATGTAACAGTGTCTGTGGGCATGCTAAAAACTTGGCTTTTAACTTTGCAGCGGCTAATTTAAGTGCTGAGTTATTGCGAATGCTGGCAACATGATCGCTAAGTTCTGCAGGGAAATTATTACGCTCATGCATAACATAGGGGTCACTAAAAAATAAATCTTCGGTGATTTGGCACAACTCTGGGTTACTAAACTGACTGACTTTCGCTTTTTTATCTTGTGCGGCCAGATAAAAATCTGAATTATAAAAACTAGTATGACTTAGGTAATGTGCAACATGCTCAGCAAGTAAAGGAAACTGCTCAGCGTTAATTTGCGCGCCACGCAAAATTTGTAGGTGACCTAAATCTTCAAGCACTGTAAGGGCTAATTTAGGGTTGTAATGCACTACTTGTGCAGTATGTTCTGAGCAAATAGCACCGTGGTTTATGAGTACTTCAGCCTCAATACGGGCGCGGTCTAATGTAAGTGGCCATGACTCTCCAACACAGCGAGCATAAGGTAGCGCCTGTTTTAAGATAATACTGTTATTGTTTTCATCGCTCACTCTAAATACGAGATTTAAATTACCATCACCAAACTCATAGGCTGTGAGATCTGCCTCTTTTTGAAAAAATTTCAGACCATCATTTTTAATAAGGTGTTTAATATAATCAACAGCGTGTTGTGCATTAAAAGCAAAATAGTCGGCCATAAAAAGAATCTCATAAACTAAGCAGTTTCAGCATTCTATACTCTCAACCGTTTAGATGTCTATACTTCTTGGTTGTGCGATTTAAAAACTGCTGTAGAATAAATAACAGCGAAAATCTTATTAGGATTAATGATGCAAGACCTCATAGCGAGTAGCTTAAAATATCAAAATAATACATTAAGCGTATTAGATCAGTACCTATTGCCGCATCAGCAAACGTGGCATGTGTGCAGTGATGTAGCGACTATGCGAGATTTAATCTTAAGCTTAAAAATACGTGGGGCGCCGCTGATTGGTATAGGTGCAAGCTTACTGATTGCGCATTTAGCTGAGCAGGGTGCTACAAAAGACACATTGGCAGCTTCGATTGATGAGCTAGAAGCTACCCGGCCAACAGCGGTTAACCTTATGCATTGCATGGCAAAGTTACGTATCGCTTTACAGCAAAGTGACTTTGTTACAGCGATTGTAAGCAGCGCGGTCAATTTATTTAATGAAGATATCGCTTTATGCGAAAGCATGGCTAATCATGGCGCTGCGCTGGTGAGGCGTGGTGATAATATTCTTACTCATTGTAATACCGGCGCACTTGCTACCGCAGGAATTGGCACCGCTCTAGGTGTTATTTATAAAGCGCAGCAGCAACATGGCAATATTCATGTTTGGGTTGATGAAACACGGCCATTACTACAAGGCGGGCGACTAACCGCTTTTGAACTAGAGCGTTGGCAGGTACCGTATACGCTTATTTGTGACAATATGGCTGCAAGTTTAATGGCTGCAGGCAAGGTTGATAAAATATTTGTTGGTGCTGACCGCATTGCTGCCAATGGTGATTTTGCCAATAAAGTAGGCACGTATAATTTAGCGGTTTTAGCACACTTTCATAATATTGAATTTTATGTCGTAGCGCCGCTCACTACGCTCGATGTAAGTACAGCTTGCGGCGCAGATATCGAAATAGAGCAACGCAGTAGTGCAGAGGTGCGAGGTGTCAGTGGTAGTTTTGGTGAAGCGCTTTGGGCGCCGAGTAATGCCCAGGTGTATAACCCAGCGTTTGATGTAACCCCCGCTAAGCTGATAACTGGCTGGGTGTTAGATACTGGTGTGTATAGCCAACGGGAAATAGAAGCAGAAAAGCTAAAAGAGTTAAGCTAATAAAATACGGCTAAACTCAGAAAGAAACTCCGAGGTGTCATTTAGGTAATTGGGATATGCCTTTTCAATCGATTTTAAGTCACTACCAGCAACTAAGAGTACGTTATTTTGAGTTTGCTTTTCTTGTTCTGCATAATGAGAGAGTGCTTTTTGCTTTTTATTTGGGGCGTAAAGAAATACTCGACCTTCTTGGGTTTCTGTATTATGTACTAGCAAGGCAAATCCGGTATTTTTGGATTTGTTTTTAATTTCGTCTAGTTGAAAAGCACGATTAAATGCATCCAGCTTATGAAAAGCAGTAAGCTTTTTGTTTAATGCGGCAAGTTCATCTGTATATGCTTGAGTTTGCTGTGGAGTTAACTGAAGAGCTCCATCTTTTAAAGCTAGAAACTCACCCATAATAAAAAAGAGGCGCTTCCAATCTGTATCAGCCATCTTTGGGTTTGTCTTTAACGTTTCTTTTTCAATAATATCGACTATTTCAACGGTAGTTGCCCATAAATGCTGTAGTCGGGTACGTAGCTGAACTTCAATTTGAAAGCCTTTGTAATCGTGTGATTCTAAATTGTTGTAACTTTTATAAACCCTATGAATACCTCTATAGCCAGTTGTTTTAGGGTGTTCTATATAGTTATACGATTTTACACTGTGGACAGTTCTGCTTGAATCTAAGCTATTATTGAGTTCATTCAGGTCATCTAAATTATCTAAAATGACTCTACAACCTCCTATATCATGCATACGTTTGAGGTTGATGGCATTATTACTGTTACCATCCAATGTATCACGTTGTAACTTGTCAATAATGGTAGGTAGACGTTTTAGTCGCCTTACTATCGTAGCAGATTCAAGTAGGTTTAACTTTTTAACATGCTTCCATACAAGATTTTTGATGATAGTGAGTGGGTACAAGTGAGCCGCGCGGTAGTTTTGAATTACCTCTGTAGCAAACTCAAAATCGCCTTCTTTTTTTCGAAAAATACGCCCAGCCTTTTCAACTTGCTTACGTGAAAAAGCTAGTTGCTGTTTAGACTTTTGATATTGTTCGTTAACCATTATAAGAACCCAAGAGCAACAAAAGATATTCTAAAAATATAGTACAGAGATAAGTTCCCCAAGTCACCTTACTTTAAAAAATCTTAACTTTTCGCCACATATACCCAAGCATTGTTGCTGTTACTAAATCGCTCCTCTACACGAGCGTAGTCGTCTACTTCGTAGCTATCGGCATTCGCGAGTTCTTGCTCGCTAATGCTAAAAATGGTGCCCGTGACGCTGTCGGTTGTTTGCCTTGTTTTTATTAATGCCGGGTGATACCGTTGGCCACTGCTTTTTAGCACGGCTGCATCAGTAATTTCCACTTCACCGACAATATACCCAGTAAGCGTTGCCGGTTCGCCCTTAAGTAAGCGGCCAAAGGTATCAAGCTGTACCTGATCTAATTGCAGTGTGCCGTATGAAAATAGCTTTTCCATTTAAATTCCTTTATTAAGCGGTGCATTAATCTAAAAGTGGGAATTGCTTAGCAATCTCAGACTCAGTACTTTGCGCGACCCAACCGTCAGTATTATTGAATAAACGAATTGCGGTAAACTCTGGGTTGCTACCCATATCAAACCAATGTGGAGTAAGCTCTGGAACAGAGATTAAGTCACCTTGCTGGCAAAGTACTTGATACACTTTATCGTTAATATGTAGGCAAAACAGGCCTTGGCCCTTAACAAAAAAACGCACTTCATCTTCACTGTGAGTGTGTTCGAATAAAAACTTAGCACGCAGCTCTTCAGCTGCTGGATTACCTTTTGCTAACGAAATTACATCAACCGTTTGATAACCGCCTTGTTGTTTTAAGCGCTCTATATCGCTGTTGTAGGCGTTAATAATCTCATCGTGACTGGTTGTCTCGGTAATGGTTGCGTTTGCCTGCCACTGTTCAAACCGCACATTCACTTTTGCAAGCTCTGTTGCCATTTCAGAAGCTTTATCAGTAGTTAGTAATGCATTGGAACCATCACAATCGGCAAGTATAGTTAGTTGGCTCATGATAAATGCTCCGAGGTAAATTGGCTAAAGTCGTTTATGTAGTGATGCTCAGCAGAACTCTTTTGATTATCACGGATTAAATGTAAAGTTTTTAAACCTGCACTTTTGGCGGCATCCAGCTCCGCAATTACATCACTTAAGAACAGCACTTCACTGGCGGAAAACGGTAGCTGCGAAATGATATTTTCATAAGCGACGGCTTCTTGTTTAGCGCCTACGTTAGTATCAAAATAATCGGTAAACAGTGGGCGAATATCACCAAAATCGGAGTATTGAAAAATTAACTGCTGAGCTTTTACCGAACCCGACGAGTAGACGTATAGTTGTAATCCAGCTTGGTGTTGTTTTTGTAAAAACTGGTAGGCATCAGGGTATAAATGGCCAGTAAAATCGCCATTTTCGTAGCCAGTTTGCCAAATGAGGCCTTGTAGTTGTTTAAGTGGGGTAATTTTTTTATCGGCGGCTATCCATTCGAGCAATGTATTAACTACGGTGTCTATATCAGCATTAGGTTTTTCAATCAGTACTTTAACTGCATCAATTTGTTCAGCGACTATTGCATGTTGCTGGTTGGCTGTTACAAATGTTGGCAATTGCGCTGCGGCATAAGGGAACAGCACCTCTTTGACAAATGAAATACGGGTGATGGTGCCTTCAATATCAGTTAATATTGCTTTAATCATAATACGACCTCTGTGTGAAGACCTTCTAGTTTTAAGCGTTCTAATTCGCAGCTAAATAAGAACTCTAAGCCTTCTAATTGGCGGCGTGCCTCGCGAATATCACGGCCAACTACATACAGGCCGTGGCCTCGAATAAGTACACCGTGCTCAATAGGGGTATGCAGATTATGATCACTGACTAATATACTTAAACGGTCAATATTTTGATCGTTATCAAAAATAGGAATACTCAAAACCTCTAAATGTGAGCTAACTCCACTTAGCGATTTTTGCATCTCGTAACCTTGTAAATTTAAGCTGTGACCTTTAATAATACGAGATAAAACCGTCGCCGCGACAGAGTGAGTATGCAATACAAAATTCGCGCTAGGAATTAACTTATACATGCTTAAATGTAACTCGGTTTCAGCTGAAGGTTTAGAGCCTCCTGCTTGCCTATTACCTTGATGATCAAGCTCAATAAAGGTGTGAGTCCCTAGCTTACCTTTATCGAAGCCGCTGGCAGTGACAACAAAACCTGTACTGGTACGCGCTGAAAAGTTCCCTCCGGTTGCGGGTACCCAGCCTTGCTGGCTAATCCACTTTCCTGCTTCTATAAGTTCTGAAATAGCGGTATTGTTATGCATATATTCCTCGAGCTACCAAAGTTGTTTAGACGGCTATACTTCTGTCATTTGCAATGATAGCATCGCTTTGGGTGCAAAACCATCATTAAGGGTAACCAGTGTTTGAAAGTAAATTGCCAAATTTAGGCACCAGTATTTTTAGTCAAATGAGCGCGCTTGCAAATCAGTTTTCGGCGATAAATTTATCTCAAGGGTTCCCTGAGTTTGATGCGCCAGAGCTCCTAAAAAAACAGCTTAATCATTATGTACTTGAAGGAGTTAATCAATACTCGCCATCAAGCGGAGTACCACGTCTTCAGCAGCAAATTGCTAAATTAATAAAGCGCAAATACAACGCTAATATTAATGCCAACGAGCAAGTTACTGTGACGTCTGGTGCTACCGAAGCGCTGTTTGTGGCAATTCAAGCAATTGTGCGTAAAGGCGATGAAGTAATTGTATTTGACCCTGCTTATGATTCGTATCAACCAGCTATAGAGCTGGCTGGAGGGCGCTCTGTGCATGTTGCATTGCATGCGCCTGATTACGCAATTGACTGGTCAGTGGTAACAAATGCAATAACAGCTAACACCCGCGCAATTATTATAAATACACCCCATAACCCAAGTGGTAAAACGCTTAAGCAAACTGATATAGATAAACTAAGAAGTTTAGTCGCGCAACATGATTTGTACGTAATAAGTGATGAAGTGTACGAACACATTACATTTGATCAACAACCACATTTAAGTGTGCTGCGTGATGATGCGTTATTTGCCAAAAGCTTTGTGATTTCAAGCTTTGGCAAGACCTTTCATAGTACAGGGTGGAAAATGGGGTATTGCATAGCCCCAGCTGAGCTTGCGGTGGAGTTTCGAAAAATTCATCAATACGTTACTTTTTCAAGTTTTACTCCAGCGCAACATGCGTTGGCTGATATGTTAGAGCAGCAAGGTGAGCATGTTGATGAGCTCAGTGAGTTTTACCAACAAAAGCGCGATGTGCTTAGCAACGCACTAAAAGAAAGCCGCTTTACTGTGTTACCTAGTGAAGGTACCTACTTTTTATTACTCGATTACAGTGATGTATCAGAGCTCAATGATGTCGAGTTTTGTCAGTGGTTGGCAGAGCAGGCGGGGGTTGCCGCCATCCCGCTTAGTGTATTTTATGAAAAGCACAGCAATGATAAGGTCATACGTTTATGCTTTGCTAAAAATGAAGCCACACTGATCCAAGCAGCGGAGATTTTATGTCAACTCTAACCATCGCTTCTATTCAAACATCATTAATCTGGCTGGATAAAGCAGCTAATTTGGCAGCATTTGATGAGAAGATTGCTGATATTGATAATGCTGTCGATCTAATTTTATTACCTGAAACCTTTGCTACTGGCTTTGCAATTAATTTAGATTGTGCGGAGTCAGGCAATGGTAAAGTACTTGATTGGATGGTTGCGACGGCCAAATCAACCAATGCCGTGATAGCAGGCTCAGTGCTCGTGCAACAAGGCGATAAAAAAGCTAATCGATTTTATTGGGCTTGGCCTAATGGAGAGGTGAAATATTACGACAAGCGCCACTTATTTTGTTTAGGTAAAGAAGGTGAGTTTGTTAAAGCAGGTGCGCGGCGCGAAGTGTTTACGCTCAATGGCTTCAGAATTTTACCGCAAGTGTGTTACGACCTACGTTTTCCGGTATTCCAGCGTAGCCGTAATGATTATGACATGATGATCAATGTGGCCAACTGGCCAGCAGCAAGACGCAAAGTGTGGGATACCTTATTAATGGCGCGAGCGATGGAAAATCAATGCTATGTAATTGGTGTTAATCGTATCGGTGATGATGGTAATGGTGTGGCACATAATGGCGGCACCGCAGTGTATGACTTTAAAGGGGATGCATTGGCTCAAGTGAAGGATAATGAAAGTTCTGTTTTGATTACGACACTAGATAAAGAGCCACTTAAGCAATTTAAACAAAGCTTTCCTGCGCATTTGGATGCGGACGGATTTAGTTTGGACTGCTGAAATAAAATGTTGCGATACACTCCGTAGCTTGGGTTGAGTATTACGAAACCCGAAGAAAAAAGAACACCGCGAATAGCACGATTTTTGCGTAGATTCTTACCCTCCTTCAGCCATTTTTAACAACAAAAAAAGCCCCACAATAAATTGCGGGGCTTTCTTCGTTATTAAATGGCGGAGGTGGAGGGATGGGCTTGCTTACGTCCATGTAATCAATCGCTTCGCGACGCTTGCAGCGGCCTAAAATGTTCCTGACATTTTATCGAACCCTAGTCGAGGGTTTTCACCCTCCTTCATCGGTGTAAAGGTTACGGACATAAAAAAACCGCAATTAAGCGGTTTAATTTAATAAATGGCGGAGAAGGAGGGATTCGAACCCTCGATAGAGCTACAAACCCTATACTCCCTTAGCAGGGGAGCGCCTTCGGCCACTCGGCCACCTCTCCGGCGCATAAACTGTCATTTTGATGATCGAGTGAACCACCAAAACCTAATAATGGTGGAGAGATAGGGATTTGAACCCTAGAGGGGCTATAAACCCCTGCCGGTTTTCAAGACCGGTGCATTCGACCACTCTGCCATCTCTCCGTTGGGAAAGAATAATACGCAGGTGATTGGGGTGTGTAAATAGGAAAAAGATCGTTTGCTGGTTTTTTGTTCTAAAAGGTGCGTTTTTTTATAAAAAGGAGGTTTTTAATTGTTTCAAGAAGTGGTTGCAGCAAACGAGGGAGCTAAAGAAGTATCTTCGTTTAGTGGTTGGGTGTTTGCTGCACCGCTAAAATAATCATGGTTGGGTGATTATTTGTATTGTATTACGCCGCCTAGCGCGAGTGCTTTACCGTACTGGTTGAGTCGTTTAAGTATTTTTGCTTTGCGATTGGTTGGTTTTACGGCAACATGGGCTGCTGTATTTTGATTTAATGTATTTACTGTGTTCATTACTTTTGCTCCGGGTTATGTCTGTCTTGAAAACGTGGCTATTCTGACGTTTAATTGCACAAAAATAAAACGATAAAAAGTAAGGTGGCCGGATAAGAATAACTAATGCATTTAAGGTTTATTAATTTGGCGTTAAGTTTTTTATTTTGTAGTGCATTGCATGGTTATGAACTTTGGTAATGCTGTAAATTGCTTTTTTACAATGGTTTAAAGGATTTTTTGTTTTTAATATGCATTTACTTTTGAATAAAGTGATTAATTATTCAGATTAATTTATTTTTTGTTTGATGCTGTTTTGTTAGCAGCTTAATGGATGTTTAATCAATGCTAATAATAATAAAGCCAAGTACGAAAAAAAAGCACAAAAAAATGTTTACTTGGTTGTATGAAGAGTGCGAAAAACGACAAATTTATGTTGATACATTTGCAACTACTGGGGATTTTAACGTTGATTGTACAAAAATAGCGCAATTAGCTAAGTCGCATGTGCGTGCTGTTGTATTAGGGGGAGATGGTACGCTTAACCTTGCTGTAAATGCATTACTTAAAACGGGTTGCTCTTTGGCGTTATTACCTTTAGGTACGGGAAATGATTTCGCAAGAGGTTTTGCATGTTCAAAAGAAGCGTGGCAGCAAGCTGTGTTTGCTGAACAAGAGCAGGCAATTGATATTGGGCAAATTAATAACCGCTATTTTATTAACGTGGCCGGTGTTGGGTTTGATGCGCATGTTGTTAAAGCGTTACAAGATAAGTCTAATTTATCGTCTTTGGGTTATAGTCTCGCAGGCTTTCAACATTTATTAAAATATAAACCTGCTAGATTGAACGGACGCTTTGCTAATGAAATTATTGATCACAAAAATTTGATTACAGTGTTTGCGAATCACCGTTATTTTGGTGGTGGATTAGCCATCGCCCCAAAAGCTCAATTATCGGATGGAAAATTAGAATGCTATGCCATGCCTGCACATGGATTGTTTTCAAACTTGTATAGTTTTATCCGCTTGTTGTTAGGCTGTCATCATACAATGCGAGGGTTGAGTTATCAGCGCTTAGATAAAGCGTGTATAACAAGTGAGGGGTTACCTATAGAAGCTGATGGAGAGCTAATAGGCGAAACACCTGCAACGATTACGGTACACCTGCAGGCATTACGGTTTTGTGTGCCTTCAGAAAATAAAAAAAGCGCCTAACAAGTAGGCGCTTTGGCGTTAGTTGCACTATTGTGCATTCTAACTGGGGATGGAGCTTTTTTGCTGCATAGCTCTTGCTGCAAAAAAAGCGTTAATTTTTTTAGTCGGCGTCAGTACAATAGCGTTGCCAAGCAATACTAAACTAAACCCTAAAAAGGTATTGGCCTGCCACATAAAGCCTTCAAATAATGTGCTCAAGGTTACTGCTACCAATGGAAACAAAACAATAACGTAGCTTGCTCGCTCTGGACCGATATTTTTAAGTAGTGCGAAGTAGCAAGCAAATGCGATAACAGTGCCAAATACGGCTAAATAGATTAATGAATACCAGTAACTCGCTGGTGCTGAAAAGCTCATACTTGCATCACTTACGAGCAAGTAAACGAATAAGCCAACTGCGCTGTACAACATGCCCCAAGCATTGCCCTGCATTACACCAATGTGTTGTTTGGAGTTTCTCACGCTCACCATATTACCCAATGAAGCCACAAAGGTACCTGTGAGGGCAAGTAGTAAACCGACCAACACCTCATTATTCAGGTCGAACTGCTGCAGCTGTGGCCAGAATAAACAAGCAATACCTATTACACCTAAAAGGGCACCGAAATAAATACGTTTAGCGATCGGTTTGCCAAAAAATAAGCGTGTATTGATAATGTTCATTAATAGCAGTAATGAAAAGGCGATTGAAGCCATGGCTGAAGTTAAGTGATTTTGCGCCCAATACAACATTAGGTAATTTAAACCAAAGTTACACAAGGCTAATAAGGCAAAGAACACATGATCCTTTTTGGTGTATTGCATGGGTAACTTTTTAACGCTTACCCAACACCACATTATAATAGCGGCAAGTGAAAACCGATAAAACAGCGATGCTTCAACGGCGACATCACCTAATTGAAATTCAATAGCGAGCCATGTTGAGCCCCAAATGAGTACAGTAATAAGATAAAGCGCAATACTTTTCATGGCATTGTTCCAAGGTTAATGGAGGGTGTAGATTAAGTGTGTATTTTAGAGTGGTTGTGTATACTTAACATATACAGAAAACTATAAATGTAACCTATACAGATTTTATGTCTACCATGGTTAAACAGGATCAATGCTATGTCACTCGTGGTGAGTAAAGGTAATCAGGACTTTTTATATCAACAAGTAATGCAGTTAGTACGCGAGCTAAGTGAGCAAGGTACGTTGTTGCCTGGTGAGAAGTTACCTTCGTTGAGGAAAATGGCAGATAAACTCACTGTAAGCATTCCAACAGTTAAGCTCGCTTATCAAACGCTTGAAGCGCAAGGCTTAGTTGAGGCACGTGAAAAGTCGGGTTATTTCTTAAAAGCAGCTGCTGTGCAACTGGCAAGACCAAAGCGGATAAAATTAAGCCGAGAGCCGGTGTCGGTAAACATGCAGGTATTGATTGAGCAAGTCTATGATGCTATTCACAAAGCGGATGTGGTGCCTTTTGGTATTGCGAACCCTGTAGCAGCAGCACCAACAGATAAAATGCTATCACGCACAATGCGCCGAGTTATGTCTATGGCAGGCAGTAGAGCAATTAACTATGGCGCAATCGATGGTTACGCACCGCTAAAAAAACAACTCATTCATCGTTATTTAGATTTTGGTATTGGCATAGATAACCAAGAATTAGTGATCACCAATGGTGCACAAGAAGCCTTAACGATCGCGCTTAAATGTGTTGCTAAAGCAGGAGACGTGATTGCGATCGAATCTCCTTGTTATTTTGGTATCATCGAGTTGATCGAAAGTTTGGGCTTAAAAGCCTTGGAGATCCCTTTGTGTCCAGATGACGGGATCTGGCTTGATGATCTCACTCAGGCGCTGAGTGATCATGATATTAAAGCATGTGTTTTTTCAACTTCGATTAATAACCCTGTCGGCAGTTTTATGCCCAACCATAAGCGTAAGCAATTGGTAGAGCTATTAGAGTCTAATAATGTTGTGTTGATTGAAGACGATGTATATGGCGACTTATACTTTGGGGCTGAGCGTGGTACACCTGCGCAAGCATATTCCAAAAAAGGATTGGTTATCACGTGTGCTTCATTTTCGAAGACCGCGGCACCCAGTTATCGAGTTGGTTGGCTCATTGCAGGCCAGTTTGCGCCAAAAGCCCGCCGTTTTAAGCGAGCATTTAGTTGCTCCACCTCATTGATCAATCAGTGGACGCTGTATGAGTTTGTTGCCAGTGGCGAGTATGAGCGCAATTTAAAGTTGCTCAGGCAAAAGCTGCGTAGTAATAAAGAGCGTATGATCTGGTGTTTGCAGCAGTCGTTACCAACCACGGTGAGAATTAGTGATCCGCAAGGAGGGTGTGTGATCTGGATTGATTTAGGTAAAGACTACGACAGTGTTAAATTGTTTCATTTAGCATTAGATGAAGGGATCAGTATTACTCCTGGTTACATATTCTCAGCGACAAACAAGTATCGGAGCTGCATACGACTAAGCTATGGTTTACCTTGGAGTGAGCGCTTTGAAAACGCGATTGCGAAACTCGGTGAGTTGTTACATTTAGCGAAGAAATAAAAAAGCAGCAATGGGGTGAAGCCACATTGCTGCTAAAGGGATATCAAATGTTTAAATAACAGTTAGTTATTTTGTTTATAAGTGAATAATTGGTAGTCTTTAAGCTCAGGGACTAGTTTTACAAGTTGTTGCTCTTGCTCTGCAATAGTTGAAAAATTTCCGCACAATGCATCGGCACGCTTTTCTAGTTGATCAGCTTGTGCCTGAACGCGCTCTTCAATTTGTGCGCCCATATTTTCCATACGTGCTTCAAATGCTTGCATATCGCCGCCAGAACCCATTAGTTCTGAACCAAGAGCCATTAAAATACTGCCCATTGATTGCATCATGGCTGATTCAACAGCGCTTTCAATTTGTTCATCAAAGTGGTGTTCAAAGTTTTCACCAAACTCGTTAAAGCTTTGTTGGCCCATTACAAATGCGCCTTGCTGGTAAAATGTGTCTTCAACTTCAACTTCAATGTCAGCCATAAGATCATCAATGCTATCAAAACCTTGGATGTTAAAAGCATTGGCTACTTCTTCAATAGCTACCCCCGCGATTTTTACACCATCAAGCGCAATGTTAGCGACTTCTGGTAGCTGGCTGCGTAAGCTATCTGAGTAATTAGTAATAGCTTGACGCTGTTGGTTGTTCAATTGCATTGTTTGGCCGTTAATCACTAAATCAGCATTTCTGGTAAAGACCATCTTTTGATTATCAGCGGTAAAAATCTCAAGTTCGCTTGGTAAAATTCTTACATCGTTTTGAAACTCGACTTCACACGAATCACCACTAAATGAGATGTTGGTATCGTGATCATCATGTGCCATTGCGCCTGTAGCAATAAATAAAGAACCGACTAAAAGTAACTTTTTCATTTTTGTAATCCTGTTAACTGTTGTTTTTAACGATTGTGTAATTAGTAGTTATCAAGTTTGGTGCCAACTTTTTATTCTTTATTAAACATGGGTTTATGTTTTTTATAGCAGGTGGTTGATAATACTAACCTTAAATAAATAGCTACATTTTGGTTATTTTGACCAATATTTATAAAAGTATAAAAAATACTTATCGTATCGATAAAAAACTCTCACTTTCCAGAATTCAAATTTAGCGCTATTTATTCACATTACTGACATATCACCTTTGTAAGATGAGGCTATGGCTTTACTTTGATGTTTTTTTATACAGCTAAATAACATCGAACATTTTTAATTCTGCCAATGACAGTAATCACGCTGTGTTGGTCTAAAACACTTTATGGAGTGGGTTGTGGGTAAGACATTTAGTTACGATGCGCTAGATGACGATTTTGTTGAAGATGAGTACGAAATGGTTGGGCGTAATCAACACGACAAGAAAAAGCAAAAGGTAAAGAAAAAGTTGGAAGATTACCTTGAGCAAAAACGCTTACGTAAAAATTTAGGTGACGAAGACTTTGATGAGTACCTAAGCGATTAAATTAAAATAAAGAGGCTTGTGCCTCTTTATTGCTTTTTATAAACCTAGCGCTTTAATTATGCTGTTTTCAATTGACTGTGGCTTAGTTAAGGGGGAAAACCGCTTTATCGCCTCGCCATCTTTACCGATTAAAAACTTAGTGAAGTTCCACTTTATTTTTCGCGTTATAAATCCAGGCAATTCAGATTTTAAATGCCTAAAAACAGGATGAGCATGCTCGCCATTTACATCCACTTTGCTCATGATTTGAAACTCAACACCGTAATTTAGTAGGCAACCTTGCTTTATTTGTGTTGCATCTCCGGGTTCTTGTTTACCGAATTGATTGCAAGGGAAACCTATAATAACCAAACCTTTTGAATGATACTTTTCATGAAGGGTTTGCAGTCCTTCGTATTGAGGGGTAAAACCACATTGGCTTGCGGTATTAACGATAAGTACAACTTTATCTTTGAAGTCATTAAATTCAATTTGCTGCCCTTGTAGGCTAGTCGCGCTGAGTTGGTAAAAGTCTTTCATAATGAACGCTTATTATTATTGTTGACTAAATTCTATCCTGAGTAGCTGAAGACTTAAAGAATAAAATTTAAGCATTGTTAAAGCTCTGTAGTAAATGTTCTATCAAAAGCCTGACTCGGTAAGGCATTAAATCTTTGCGGGGGTACACTAACCATGAGGCATTATCAGTGACTTGAAACTCATTGAGCAATGTAACTAATTTACCCGATGCCACATAAGGCTGCACAATATCGCTCGCTAAATGTGCAATCCCCAAGCCAGCTAATGTTGCATTGAGCAGTGCTTGAGGGTGATTGCTACGCCAGTTTCCATTGACTTTTACTTCTTTGATATCACCGTCAAAACTAAATCGCCAACGTTTGTTCATAGCAATCAGGCAATTGTGATCAATCAGTTGTAAGGGGGTCTGTGGTGATGTATTGGCGGCTAGATATTCAGGGCTAGCTACTAAGGTCATTATTCGTGGGCACAGAGGGCGAGCAATTAAATTAGAATCTTGCATACGGCCAAAGCGAATGGCTAAATCAAACCCTTCTTCCACTAAATCGACATTGCGATTGTTAAAGTCCATTTCGACTTCCACCTCAGGGTATCGTTTTACAAATTCAACTATTTTGGGTGCCACTTTGTTTGCAACAAACTCACCGGCACCAGTAATACGAATTAAGCCTTTAGGCTGCCTTTGTTCCCCTTGCAGTTGGGTGTTGGCATCGAGTAACTCTTGTTTGATTGCTTTGAGCTTTATTGCATACTCTCTCCCTGCATCAGTGAGGCTGATTTTGCGGGTGGTGCGTTGAAATAATACTGAGCCTAAGCGGTTTTCTAATTGCTGAACCTGTCGACTTATATGTGAGGTTGAAACGTCCATCGCCTTTGCTGCGTTAGTAAAGCTGCCATGCTCAACTACATGTAAAAACTCATCTAAACCTTGCCACATTATTTTATCTCAAAAGGTAAGTAATATACGTATATTGCATGAATTATTGCAGCTGTGCAAAAGTGATTGCCAGATTGCCGTCTTTAATTTAAGACTCAGATGCCTACAATGAATGAGTCAAATAATTTCGCTCATCTAAATTGAGCCTCTTCAAAGCAATGGAGCAAGCATGTTAAATTTTAGTTTTGCTAACCCGACCAAAATTCATTTTGGTGAACAACAAATCGCGAAAATTAAAAATGAAATCCCAGCAGATGCTAACGTTTTAGTGACGTATGGTGGCGGGAGTATTAAAAGTAATGGTGTATACGATCAGGTTGTTGAAGCACTGAATGAACATACTTGGTTTGAATTTGCAGGCATAGAGCCAAATCCAAGTTATCAAACATGTATGAAAGCCGTTAGTGTAGTAAAGGAAAAACACATTGACTTCATCCTCGCTGTGGGTGGTGGTTCAGTCATTGATGGCAGTAAATTTATAGCCGCAGCAGCAAATTATGATGGTGAGCCGTGGGATATTCTTGCTAAAGGGGGGATAATTAAATCAGCCATTGCTCTGGGTGCAGTGTTAACGTTACCGGCAACCGGTTCAGAATCAAATGGCAATAGTGTTGTTTCGAATCTTGAAAGTCACGATAAGCTACCATTTGCTAGTCCATTAGTGTTGCCAAAATTCGCAGTACTTGATCCCGCAGTTACTTACTCACTACCAGAGCGCCAAGTTGCTAACGGTATCGTTGATGCATTTGTGCACACTATGGAGCAATACTTAACCTATGATGTGGGTGCTAAGTTACAAGACCGTTTTGCTGAAGGTATTTTAATGACGCTGATTGAAGAAGGCCCTAAAGCATTTAGTGATCCTGATAATTACCAAGTACGTGCAAATGTTATGTGGTCAGCTACGATGGCGCTTAATGGTTTAATTGGTGCTGGCGTACCACAAGATTGGGCAACGCATATGCTGGGCCATGAAATGACCGCAGTATATGGCTTAGACCATGCGCAAACACTTGCGATTGTTTTACCACGAATGATGGCTGAACAAAAAGAAACGAAACGCGGTAAAATTTTACAGTATGCGGATCGTGTTTTAGGCCTAGATATTAGTGATGAAGAGCAGGCAATAGATCAAGCAATTGCTAAAACCGAAGCGTTTTTCCATAGTGTTAATATGCCAACACGCTTAAGTGATTATGGCTTAGGTGCAGAGGTAGCAGATAAAATTGTAACTCAGCTTGAACGCCATGGTATGACTGCTTTGGGTGAACGAGAGCAAGTCACATTAGATAAGAGCCGTGCTATTTTATTAGCCAGTGTGTAACACGCGCTTAGCTTAATATTAAAAATAAACCCATACCAACCACCGTGGTGTAATAAATATTGTGTGTTTTATACGCCACTATAATCGCTGCAATTGCTGCACTGAGGTATGGGTTTTGCCAATCTAAATTAATCCCTTCATCATTCACAAACACAATTGGCACCCAAATCGCTGTTAGTACAGCGGGAGCGCTAAAACTGAGAAACTGCTGCATTTTAGGGCCTACCTTAAATGGTAAAGCGCTGTGTAAAAATAGATAGCGAGTAAAAAATGTAATGCAGGCCATAAGTAATATAGTGGTCATCATTGGTGATGCTCCTTTTTTGTCTGTAAACGACTCACAATGTAACCTACGGACATTGCCGTTAAGGCCGCTGCCACAAGCCATAACTCAAAATGTAAGCTTTTTAAAATGGTTGCAATAATACCTGCAGTAATTACTGTAAATAAGGTGGCAAGATTTTTAATGCCAGGTATCACTAAAGCAATAAAGGTTGCCGCGATTGCAAAGTCTAATCCTAAGTTTGTTAAATCTGGTAATAAACTGCCTGCCACAATGCCAATAAGCGTCCATAAGTTCCATGCTATATAAAAACTAAACCCTGCGCTTAGGGCATAAATTAAACGTGTTTGAGTTCGATATGCCTTGCGGTGGTGAGAAAAAGCAAACAATTCGTCTGTAAGTACAAAACTCACTGGTAGTCGCCACCGTAGCGGTTGATCAATCACTTTGTGGCGTACAGCCAAGCCATATAAAAAATGACGAGAGCTAATGATAAACGTGGTAAATAGAATCGTCAGTAAGGGTGTATTACCTGCCATCAGTTCAATAGCAACAAGCTGTGCCGATCCGGCAAAGACTAACAGCGACATAGCTTGAGTTTCAAACGCGCTAAAGCCATTTTGGACTGCCAGTGACCCACATAATATTCCCCAAGGTATTACCGCTAGACATAGTGGGAGCATGTCTAAAAAACCTTTTAGTAAGGCGCGCTTTGTGTTTAGTTTCATTGTTATTATATTTGTCATTCAATTAATACTTGTAGTCTGCCATAGATCAATTAACTCTGAACAGTAAAGATGGTAACTTAGCGAAAGTTTAGTAATTGATGTTTAAAGAGGTAAGTATGGAGAAGCTTAAGGTGTGGGATGGCTTCATCCGCAGTTTTCATTGGTTGCTCGTTGTAGCGATTGCGACGCTGTATTTTAGTGCTGAAGAGGGCATGATGGAATTGCACTTTATCGCGGGGTACTTCACATTAGCCTTGCTGTTAACTCGGTTGGTCTGGGGAGTAGTTGGTAGCCAAACTGCAAAGTTGAGCGCTCTATTGCATTCACCCATTGCTGCGATAAAGTCATTCAAGATCGGTGATACTAAGCCAGGTCATGGAGCAGCCGGTAGCTATATGGTTATCGCATTTTTTATTTTAATTTTGACACAACTAATTAGCGGTTTGATGACCACGGACGACATTCTAACTGATGGGCCTTTGGTGCAATATGCCTCTAGTAATGTGGTTGAGTGGGCTGGTTGGATTCATCATAATAACTTTGATCTGCTGTTTTTCGCGATTATTTTACACATTGTGGCCATTATTATTTATCGTATAAAAGGCAAGAAGCTGGTTAAAGCAATGATCACAGGTCGAGCTGAACAGACACAATCAAGTGATGATGCTGAAGTTGTTAAAGCGCCTTGGTTCGCATTTATTATTTTTGTAACTTTACTCATTGTGTTAATGGCAACGTGGGGCGCTGAACCATTAAGCTATTTGTTTAGTTGAGCAAAAAATCGAGAAAAAAATGGGGCCTTATTGGCCCCGTTTTTGTAGAGTCCGTATATCTTAGTCTTTAAAAGATTTATGGCAATCTTTACAGCCTTTAGCCCAAGGACCAAACGCTTTAGCAATAAGTTTTTTGTCACCAGTTTGTGCAGCAACAGCTAATTTATCAGCGTATTGTTGAAATGAAGCTGCTTTTTTCATGAACGTTTCGTTATCGCTCCAAATTGCAGGTAAAGCAGACGTATCGCCCTTATCTGTACCTGCACCAAATGCTTCCCAGGGCATTTTTGATAATGCAGCGGCGTTATTTGCGCGGTGTTTAAAGCGCTCAGCGTCAAACTCTACTTTGCCTTTGAGCATGTCACCCATGTCACCGATTTGCACGCGAATCATTGAGAATGCTGCTTGGCGGTACTCAATGGCGTCGTTTGGATCTTCAAATGTTGCGTTAGCTGATGCACCCAGTGTTAGGGTTGATAGTACCGCCCCTAAAAAAATATGTTTTAATTTCATTCCTTTTGCCCCTTCAGAGATAATATAAGCTGTATCGACGTAGTTTTATCTTAGCTGTGATGATAATACAAGTGTATTGCGGTTAAACTTAATCGCGCTTTAACCGCTGTATTTTTATTAATTGTTGGTATCAGCTTTTAATCATTGATATCAACTTTTAATCATTGATATCAATGTCTGCAAATATCATTCCTCTGCGCATGCTGCGTGTGGCTAAGAATACTTCACCTAGTAACGACATAAATGCGCAAATCAACAGCGCCATAGCACCGACAAAACAGCTACCAATAGTAACACCGAGATTAACTGCTTGGATATGAGATAAAAACAATAACATAACCACCGCGCATACGAGCACTGCACTTAATACGCTCAAACTAAATGCCACATGTATACAGCGAGAGCGTTTGAGTAGGGCTCTAAGCTCAGTAGTAAGAGATATATTTAACTCTTCGTCGATACTCACTTTCAATTTTCGTTCAAGTTGCCTAGCACGGTCTGTTATGCGAGCCAAACGGTTAGAAAGTACACCTAACGTGGCTGCAATACCCGTAATTAAAAAAACGGGCGCTACCGCGGTTTGTATTACTTTGGCCATTGTTAATATGTTAATAACTTCTGAGTTCATTTATTCACTTTTCCTCGCAACTTTGTGTGTT
Organism: Pseudoalteromonas sp. KS88; assembly: GCF_004766475.1. Lineage (NCBI taxonomy): Bacteria > Pseudomonadati > Pseudomonadota > Gammaproteobacteria > Alteromonadales > Pseudoalteromonadaceae > Pseudoalteromonas > Pseudoalteromonas sp. KS88. The sequence goes on along the minus strand of NZ_PYHV01000014.1, from coordinate 70,343 downwards.
TTTTTATTTTTATTTACAAACTTTCACAAATGGCTTTTTTGTTTTAACTCTTTTTATAACATGACTTTAGCATGTTTAAATGAGTGTATTTCATTCTGTTTGTAATTGGATTGTAACTGTGTTGTTGCCATTTTCAGTGTGGTAGTTTTATATTAGGCATCAGTATATGTTTATACTCACGTTAGACAACATAAAACATAACACATCCCAGGGGAAATCATGTCTAAGAATTTAATAAAAAGAACCGCAGTTGCAACAGCTGTTACCAGCGTACTTATTGCAGGTGCTGCAAACGCAAATTCAATTAACCAATCAGCACTAAAGCACCAAGGCTATACGCCAATTTCTCAAGCAGACGTTGCTGATAAAAAAGAGCCAACGTCTTTCCTAGTGGTATTAAAAGCAACTACAGCTGCGGATATGATGGAGCAAGGGACGTATAGTGTATCGAGTGCTCGCACAAGCTACGACAACGTTCAAACTTTACAAAGCCAAGTTAAAGATGAGTTATTCACCCTTGACTCAAATGTGAAAATTCTAGGTGAAACTAAAATACTAGCACCGACCCTTATTATTCAAGCAAGCCCAGGTGCACTTGAAAAAATTAAAAACGATCCGCGCGTAGACCGTGTTCTACCAATGTTTGACTATGACCTACATGTTGCTGCTTCAGCAGATTACATTAAAGCGACTCCAGTAGTTACTGGCGGTATGTATACAGGTTCAACTCAAAAAGTAGCTGTGCTAGATACTGGTATTGATTACACTCACGCAATCTTTGGTGGTGCAGGTACTGTTGAAGCATATGATGAAGCGCAGTCTGATCCTACTATGGTAACATGGCCACAAGGTCAGGTAATGGGCGGTTACGACTTTATGCGTGACGACGCTGATCCGATTGAAAATGATCCAGAAAACCCTACTGAAGAAGACGCGCCTACAAGCCATGGTACATCGGTTTCTCACTCTGTAACGGGTATTGCCCCTGACGTAGAGCTATATGTTTACTCAGTATGTGGTGGCGGTTGTCCAGGTGCTGCACAATCTGCTGCACTTGAAGCGGCAATGGATCCAAATGGTGATGGCGACACATCTGACCATGTAGACGTAATTAATATGTCTCTAGGTGGCGAATTCGGTGATACTTACATCGGTGGCGGTACTCAATTTTTAATTCAGCAAGCTGTTGAAGCTGGCGTAAACGTTGTTATCTCAGCGGGTAATGATGGTGATAACCCGTTCCGTATTGGTGGCCCGTCTACAACGCCTAATGCACTTTCTGTAGGTGCAATGACTCACCCTGCGAATGATATTGGTGTTGCATCTGGTACAATCGCTGGTGAAGAAACTATAATCCAACCTTCAAGTTTTGGTCCGCAAACAGCATTTGAAATGACAGAAGTTGACGCTGAAGTTATTTACCCAGAAGCGAACCAAAATGGTTGTGAAGCATTCGCTGATGAAATTGATTTCACAGGTAAAGCTGTGCTAATCGACCGTGGCGCATGTGCGTTTACTCAAAAAGTACTTAACGCGCAAGCGCGTGGTGCTGCATTTGTATTCATCGCGAACAACACCGATGACGGTACACCTGCACCAATGGGTGGTTTTGACGCTGATGTTACTATTCGTAACGTAGGTATTAACTTTGCCGCAGGTGCCGCGATGAAAGCGCAGTTAGATGCTGGTAATGCAGCGACTTACAGCATCATGGTTGAGCGTAAAGTAACAGCCGGTGCAGTTGCGTCATTCTCATCACGTGGTCCATCAATGGATGGCTTATTAAAGCCTGAAATTACAGCGCCAGGTACCGATATTATGGTTGCTGCAACTGGCACGCAAGATGGTCTTGCACCAGCAACAGGTACTTCGTTCTCAGGTCCAATCACTGCAGGTGCAGTAGCACTTGTTCGTGAAGCTCACCCTGACCGTAACGCGCTTGAAATCAAAGCAACAATAATGAATGCTGCAGACCTTAACGTTACTGTTGACCCACTTACAATCAACCCTGATTCACCACTTGCGCCTATCAGCTTAATTGGTGCAGGTTTAGTTGATGTAGAAAAAGCGGTTAACCTACCGGTTGCAGCATGGGTTGTAGATGACGAGTACCAAACTGCACAAGCTGCATTGTCATTTGGTCTTGAGCGTATGACTGAAATGAGCAGTTTCACTAAAACTGTTACATTGAAAAACTTCTCTGACGAAGATAAAACTTACGACCTTCGTATTGAAGAGCGCTTCATGAATGATGCTGACACAGGTGCAGTTAGCTTTGATATCCCACGTAGTGTTACGGTTGCTGCAAATGAAGAAGTCACATTTGATGTAACTATGACAGTTGATCCAACCATGTTACATGACTGGACGTTGGAAAACCCGTTTGATGCAGACGATTTAGCTGCACGCAGCCCTTCATTAACAATGGCTGAATTTGACGGTGCATTAGTATTTGATGATACATCAACGACTGATACGGATCATGATTTACACGTTGTTTATCACGCACTGCCTAAAGCAGGTGCAGAGCTTGAGTTTGCTTTCGAAGAAGTTGATGGTGTCACTGAGCTAGTTGTTGAAAACGTAGGTTCAGTTGATGTATCACCAATCGCTGAGCAAGTAGTTGCTAGCAGCCCTCAAAACGATGAAGCTGACTTTGATATATTAAGCACAACATTTGCTGCTTATGCTTCTGAAAATTGTGATTCAGGTGTATTTATCACCTCTTCAATCCAACTACGTGACGAAATCACTCATATGCGTCAAGTTGGTGTTCGCATGAACTTAGACACTGATAACGATGGTGTTTATGATCACTTCATGATGAACTTAAACGATGTAGGTCGTTCAGCTGCAATTCCAGGTCGTAGCCGTACATTGATAGGTACAATAGATGCTGATGGTAATGACGGATGGATGTGGGGCACACCTATGTTCCATGAAGCTGGTGAAAGTACAGTAACATTCTCTGGTTGTAGTGAGTTAATGGGCTTAAATGCAGATATGCTTGGCGGCCAAATTAACATCCAAGCTTCTGTTGGTTACCCTAGCTACCAAGCAGGTGTTTACTTTGAAACAGACTCGGCAGTAGGTTCAACAACCTTCACTGGTAACCCTCGCGTTTCAATGCTTGCAACTGATGCCAGTGGCGACAAGTTAGATTCTCTAGCTCCAGGTCAAAAAGCAGTTGTAGAATCAATGGGTGCATTTGCACTAACTTCACCTGCTGGAACGCAAGTTTATCTAACAGCGCCGCGTGATATCGCAGATGCTCCGAAGGTTCCTGCTTTAGTCATCGCTGACTTTGCAATTGACGAGTCATTATTTAATGGTTTAACAGTTGGTTCAATTGAGTTTGAAGATGAGACAGGTTTAGATATTGCTTACTTCGAAACGCTGAGCATGTCAGCTCCTGGCTTAATGGTTGATGCTGAAACAGGTGATATTATAGTTGAGAATACAGACTTAATTGACTCAGAAGCAGGCTTAACTGAAATCATGATCACAGTTAAAGCGGTAGATGTAATTGGTACTGAGTCAGCGCCAGCAACATTCACTGTTACAATTAACAATGTTGCAGATGAAGCACCTGTTATTGCATCAGGTCAAAGTTTCAACGTAATCGAGTCAGCTGAAGAAGGCACCGTGATTGGTCAACTTGACTTTGAACTGTTTGAAAGTGCAGCTACGATGATGAGCTCTGCAAGCGTGAAAGGTTCAGATTCTATTGAAGTGAATGAAATGGGTGAGCTAGTAGTTACTGGTAGCTTGAATCACTATGAAACACCTACACAAGCGCTTGAAGTTACAATTACAGATGATTCTGGTTTAGAGTCTGAAGCTGTGACAGTTATGGTTAACGTTGAAATTGACCCAATGTCTCACGCACCAATGATTGAGATGAACCAACGTTTCAGAATCGACGAAAACGTTGCACTTGGTACAACGATTGGCATGCTTGATTTCTCTGACCCAGATGCTGATGTTTCTCCAGTTGAAAGCTTCATTGTTTCTGGTAGCTACCTAGTGTCAGTTAATCCAGACGGTACAATCGTAACTGCTGGTGAAATTGATTATGAATTTGACCGCGAAATTATCTTCAGCGTTCAAGCTGTAGATAGCAAGGGTTATGTATCTAAAGCTGTTAGTGTTGAAATTGGCGTAAATAACTTACGTGCAAATGATGACGATGACAATGATGATTCAGGTTCATTAGCTTGGTTAACGCTACTTGCTGCACCATTTGCGTTTATGCGTCGTCGTAAACAAAAATAATTGCAGACTAGTAAATTAGTTATGTTTTAAAAGGGAGCTTCGGCTCCCTTTTTACATTGCTTTACAAACATATATAGGTAAGTAAGCAAGATTTATATATATTAGCCATGGTGGAAAAATAACAATACTTAGGGAAATTTATGAAACCAATACATTCTTTTGCACTGGCTGCATTATCCATTGCCGTGCTTTCTGGTTGTAATAAAGCACCAGAGCAGAGCTCACAATCAACTTCGATAACAACCACCAGTGTTGCTACTCAAGCAGCAGTAAAAGCGCCTGTTGCAAAAAAAGTACCTCATGAAATGACGATTCATGGTGATACACGCATCGATAATTATTATTGGATGCGTGATGATGAGCGAAAAGATCCAGCTGTAATAGCGCACCTAAACGCTGAAAATGCTTATACGGAGCAGCAGCTTGCCCATACGACGCAACTTCAAGCAACCCTATTCGATGAGTTAAAAGGGCGTATTCAAAAAGATGATGATTCAGTACCAACAAAGAATGGAAGCTACTATTATTCATCGCAAACGCGTGGCGACAACGAATACCCGACTTACGTGCGCGCTAAAGATGGCAAAGGTACTGAGCAAGAGGTTATTTTAGACGTTAATGAATTAGCCAAAGGCCACGATTACTATGCCGCTACAGGGCTAACAGTTAGCCCTAATGGGAATTTACTTGCATATGGTGAAGACACAGTAAGTCGCCGTATATACACTATTTTAGTCAAAGATTTAACCACCGGCGAGCTACTTGAAGATAAACTCGAAGGGACTGACGGTGATGTGGTGTGGGCAAACGACAATAAAACGTTTTATTACATTAAAAAAGACTTACAGACATTATTAGGCTATCAAGTTTACCGCCATACGCTTGGCACTCCACAATCGCAAGATGAGCTGGTATACGAAGAAACTAATACCAGTTATTACACTGGCCTTGGCAAGAGTAAAGATAAACAAGAAATCTATATTTGGCATGGAAGTACTAGTGCATCAGGTGTCTCAGTGATTGATGCCAATAACGTTAAAGCACAGCCCAAACGTTTGATTGAACGTGAAGAAAACCTAGAATACGATATTGCTAAACACGGTGATTGGTATTACATCGTAACTAACCTAAATGCGGTGAACTTTCAGTTAATGAAAGTGCACAAAGACAAGGCCCATGACAAAGCTAATTGGCAAACGGTGATTGCAGCGCGCGATGATGTGAAGTTGGAAGGGATAGGTTTATTCGCAAACCACCTTGTGTATAAAGAGCGTGAAATGGGGCAATCTCGCTTAACTATACGTAATCTAAAATCAGGTGATGAGCAGACTCTAAGCTTTAATGATAGCAGTTACATGATTCATGCTTACGGCAATAATGAACTAGATAATCCTCATTTACGTGTCTACTATGCAAGCATGACTACGCCTGGCACCTCTTATGATATTGACTTGAATAGCACAGAAAAAACCTTACTGAAGCAACAAGCCGTAGTGGGTGACTTTAATGCTGATAACTATGCCTCAGAGCGTTTATTTATTAAGGCACGCGATGGTGTCGAAGTACCCGTTAGCTTAGTTTACCGTAAAGATAAATTCAAAAAAGATGGCACTAATCCGTTATTGCAATATGCGTATGGTTCATACGGTGCAACGATGGATCCGCGCTTCTCAAGTTCGCGTTTAAGTTTACTTGATCGTGGTTTTGTATTTGCCATTGCGCATATTCGTGGTTCACAAATGTTGGGTCGCCCTTGGTATGAAGACGGAAAGTTACTGAATAAAAAGAACACATTTAATGACTTTGTTGATGTCACTAAAGGGTTAGTAACTCAGCAATATGGTGACGAAAGTAAAATATTTGCCATGGGTGGCAGTGCGGGTGGTTTATTGATGGGGGCTGTTGCAAATCAAGCACCTGAACTGTATCAAGGTATGGTAGCAGCAGTGCCGTTTGTTGATGTAGTGACAACTATGCTTGATGCAAGCCTTCCACTGACAACGAATGAATACGGCGAATGGGGTAACCCAAACGAGAAAGTGTATTATGACTATATGTTGTCTTACTCTCCGTATGATCAGGTAAGTAAACAAGCCTATCCAAATATGCTTGTAACCACGGGTTTGCATGACTCGCAAGTACAATACTTCGAACCTGCAAAGTGGGTTGCTAAACTACGTGAATATAAAACAGACAATAATAAGCTGCTATTTAAAATTGATATGGAAGCAGGGCATGGCGGGGCATCGGGGCGCTTTAAAAGCCTGCAAGACACCGCGTTCAACTATGCATTCATACTCGATTTAGCGGGTATTAAAGAATAACCCAAGGGGTTCACAATAAAGGCGTGGTGTAAGTCACGCCTTTATTTTTTGCGTTAAGTTAAACCTAAATTGTGTGCCCTTTCCTAGTTCACTGTGTACATTAATGTCGCTGTCCATAAGTTTGAGTAACCCTTTGCAAATAGCCAACCCCAACCCCCCTTGCTGGCGTCCTGCATTATTAGAATTTCGACCTTGGTAATGAGGTTCGAAAATAGCAGTCAGTTCATCGTTATTAATCCCAATCCCTGTGTCACTCACATCGACATATAACTGCGTTGTGTGTTTTTGAGTAACACGTATATTAATGCTATCGCCTTGATTAGTATGGTGTATAGCATTATCGATTAAGTTGCTGAGTACTCGCTCAAGCTTGGCAATATCTGCAACCACAGTAAAATCACAAATGGCAGGTTCGACTCCTAAACTGATCCCTTTACTTTGAGCCGATAGGCTAAACTTTGCGATACAGTCATAAATCAGTTCACCTAAATTAAATGTTTCGGTTTTAATTTTTACTTGGCCATTTTCAAGGTTCGCTAACTCAAAAATTTGCTCAATTAACAGTTTAAGCTGATGACAATTATTATTTGAAACAGCTAAGTAATGCTGCCGTTCTTGAGTGGATAAGTGCCTTGATGGGCTGATAAGTACCTCTAAAAAACCTTGCAAAGAGGCCAGTGGTGTACGTAAGTCATGTGACAAATGTGTAAGTAACTCTCTTCGGCGTAAGTCACTTTGTTGCAAGGCTTTAAACTGTTCGTCGATACGGCTTAACATCGCTTGTATGCCTTTGCTCAAATGGCCAATTTCATTATTTTTATTGCCATAGACTGGTAATTTAAAATCAGTTAGCTGATAGTTTGCCGCTTCAATGCGACTTATATCATTGGCTAAGCGCTTAATGGGAGAAGTAAAAAACTTAAACAGTAACAACATGGCAATAAACAAAAATAACAGTGCTGCTATAAGCCAAATTCCTTTAACGTAAAGGCTGTCATTGGCTTTTATTTTATTTAACGTTGTATCGTAAGCTTCACCACCAATAATGACATACATATAGCCTTGTAGTTGAGCTTGGTTATACACCGCGGCGGCTGAAAATATTTTCTGTTTATTAGGGTCGCGAGGATCATCACCATAGAGTGGGGTTAATGAGGCGTCATTAATCAAGCGCTTTAATGGTGACAGATTTATATGAGTTCGTTTAACTTTACCTGCCTGTGCTGAATAGGTCAGTATTTTTCCTTGTGGGTCAACAAAGTAAAACTCAAATGCAGGGCCTAGCAACATCAAAGTATGAAACAGGTTTTCAAGTGCTTTATAGTCATAAATACCCTGCTTAATGAGTGGGTTATCTTGTACTAAGTGTTCAGCTAAATTGATGTGTAAGTTTTGTTCCGCATGGTGCTGTGAGCTGTACTCAAGCTGCTTGCTCCAGCTATAAACAAGTGCGCCAATCAAGCAAAAAATTATCACTAGCGACCATGCTAATTTCTGATATAAAGATAAGTTAAAAGCGGTATTCATGTATTATTACTCAATTGGCTGGGGTTTAGCTTATAACCGACACCCCACACGGTTTCGATAAAAGGGGCTTGATGGTGTTGCTCTAATTTTGCACGTAGGCGATTTATGTGAGAATTTACGGTGTGTTCATAACCACTGTGTTGATAACCCCATACGTGATCAAGTAACTGTTGGCGACTAAAAACATGGTTTGGGTGACGGGCAAAGTAAGCAAGTAAATCAAATTCAGTAGCGGTAAGATTGATAGCGCGCTTAGCTAAAAAAGCTTGGTGACTGGCAAATTCAATATGCAATGAACCAAGCTGTATGCTTTTTTCGCGAGTGTCTGCTCGCTCATCGGCTATATTGGCTGTCAGTAATTGCGCGCGATGACGCAATTGAGTTTTTATTCTGGCTTGTAATTCACGGGCAAAGAAGGGTTTACAAATATAGTCATCTGCGCCCATTTCAAGGCCGATAACCCGATCCATATCTGAGCTTAGGGCGGTCAGTAAAATCACAGCGATTGTTGGATAATGTTCTTTAACTTTTCGACATAAACTCAGGCCGTCCATTTGTGGTAAATTAATATCGAGCAATAATAAGCCATAGGATTGTTTCGTTATTTTTTTTAAAGCGACTTCACCACTGTCAGCCTGATCGATATGAAGGTTTAGCGGCTCAAGCTGTGTGACGATTAGTTGTCTAATAGCTCGGTCATCTTCGATTATTAATATTTTTTCGTGTTGCATACAGTTATCTCTATGAGAGGGCGCATCCATTCGCCCTGAAATAAATTACTGTGTCCGCGTAATGACAACTTTTGCTAACGGGTTATCAAACTTATGCTCACTGCTTAATACTGAGCTTGTTAGTCCGTCTTGCTGACCCACCACACCTGGGTGCATAGCAATAACGTTTACATCATCTCTAATTTCATTAAAGCCTTCTCCGCTATCCGCTGGGCCGGGAATTGTGCCTGAAGCCTCTGAGTTACTCTCGGTACCAGCATCATAAGCGAATGTGAAGTGTGTTAATGTTTGATCAACTGCTAACGAAGACACATCCATAGCATTAAGACCGGTAAAACCATCATTTGTATTCACCATCATAGTGCTTAGTGATAATTTTAATTCTTCAATGCTATCTGTGGTTATGATTAATGTTGTTTCTGCGCCTGGTGCAACAGGAGCTTCGCTTGATACATTGGCAATAGCTGAACCAAATTGTAATAGCACACTATTGTCACCTCCTTCAGCCATTCTTTCCAAGGCTGTTGTAGCGGGGTCGCCAACTTTCCAAAGTGTTCCTTCGGTGTGAGCTATGACTGCAATGGGAGAGAACGGTTGCCCAGCAGTTAGGTTACTCACCTGTAGTGTAAACGAATAGCTGACAGGCTCTGGTGTTGGGGTAACGTCATCATCGTTATCATTTGAATCGCTACAGGCTGCTAAAGCACCCGCAAGAGCAATAATCATTAAAGGTCGATTAAAGGCTAACATAGCATTGCTCCTACTTAACTGTAACGGTTAGTTTGGCTACAGGATTTAACCATCTGTGTACGGTATTACTTAAATCACTTGCTCCTGCCGCTAAATCGTCATCACCAAGGTTTCCTGGGTGAATATGAATCATGGTATTGCTATCTGAGCTTGATAAGCCAGTGCCGCCACTGCCTGCATTACCTCCAGGTGCTGCGGGAATCCCCGGTGTACCTGGGGCTCCAGAACCTTCAACAACAAGCTCGTTGTTACCTTCTGTACCCGCATCATAAGCATTTAAATAGACTGAGTAGGTGCCAGCTTCTTTGGGTATTTTCCAACTATTCAGGCCAACAAAACCATCATTAGTGGGCAACAGCATTGCTGTGATTGACAGGTATTCATTCGCTTCAGCCGTCGTTAGTGTGGTCATTGTAGATGTGCTTGGTGCTAGAAGCCCCTCAGCTGGGTTGGCTATAACATCACTGCCTGCAGCATTTGCTTGATCTATAAGCGGTGCCAAGTTGCCGCCTTCGGCCATGGTTTGTAATGCTGTTGTAGCCGGCATTGCAACTTCAAATAAGGTATCGTCGCTAGCATGCGCGGTGATTAAAATGGGTGTAAAGTGCAACCCTTGAGTAAGATTTGTAAGTTTTAAATCAAGTTCTGCAGCCGATAAAGATTGGCTAGCAAGTGCAGTTATTACTGCAACAGTAAATGTTGAGGCTTTCATTGTTAGTTCCTGTTTTTGATGAGTCAGTTTTAGTATCAAATAGCAACATCATGAAAGCCTCACAAAGTTATCACTTTTTTATCACAGGCTACCAACTGACTTTTTGCAGCGAATTAGGATCTTCCCCAATGAGTGTTTTTACGACGTGGTTATTCTCATCCAGCAGGATTAGACGGGGGACTCCTTTGTTAGCATATTGGTTGTAGATTGCTCGCTGCGGGTCAGCAATAAGTGAGTAAGCAATATTATACTCTTGTTTAAACTGCATAAGTGTTGCCGCACTTTCCTCTCGGCCAATAGCAATGATCTGCACTTGTGGATCTTTACTCAATGAGGATTGTTGAAGCTGTTTAATAAGGCGTTGTGAGTCTGAGCACCAAGTGGCAAAAAGTATCACTAGCTTCTTCTTTTCACCGAGACGAACGTCGTTGTTATAAATATCAATAAAATGAGTTTGTGAGAAATTCTCGCCTATGTTTACGTAGGTCTCATAACCTTTTGGTGTGGCAAGGGTTGGTTGCGTAGGGGATGTGTTGGCAGTTTGTGAGCAGGCCGATAACCCAGTCAGTGAAATGCACAGGATTGTGATACGCGTAAGGGAAGGTGTCATTATTAAATTCCTTTTAAGGTGGGTGATTTATAGACATTATGCCTTAAAACAGTCACTATAAACAAAAAAAGGAGATGATAATGGAAGAGAATCAAAAGGTTGAACCTGTACTAGTTGATAAAGAACAGCGTACATGGGCAATGCTTTGTCACCTAAGCGCACTGGCAGGCTTTATTATACCAATGGGCAGTGTTATTGGGCCGCTTGTTGTATGGTTAATTAAAAAAGAAGATATGCCACTTGTCGCAGAGCATGGTCGTAAGTCACTTAATTTTCAAATCACGATGTTAATTGCCTACATTGTATGTTTTATATTAATGATCGTCGCAATTGGCGCTATTTTATTACCGATAGTGGCCATTTTCTCATTTATTATGGTGGTTATTGGCGCGATAAAAACCAATGATGGGAAGCCATTTAACTATCCATTTAGTATAAATTTGATAAAATAAGTAACGCAATTTTTACTTAAAACCCAGCGGTAAGCTGGGTTTTTTTATATGTATCATTTAAGGCTTTAATGGCGTATTTAACATTATTTTTTACTGCATTTATATCGGCTACCTTATTACCTAGTTCATCTGAAATCGTACTCACTGCTATGATCACCAAAGGCGACTATGTACTCTGGCTATTATGGGTAAGTGCAACGATAGGCAATGTATTGGGTAGTTGTGTTAATTATTGGCTAGGGACACATGTGATGCGCTTTAAAGATCGCAGATGGTTCCCTGTTTCTCAACAAGGGATTGAGAAGGCACAAATTCGCTTTCAAAAATATGGCGTCTATAGCTTGTTACTTGCATGGTTGCCAATCATTGGTGACCCTCTGACTGTGGTTGGGGGAATTTTCAAGGTGCGCTGGTGGACTTTTTTATGGTTAGTTACTTTGGGCAAAGGAGCACGCTATTTAGTGGTGCTGGCCTTTGCCGTAGGGTTAGATAACCTGCTCTAAGATTTTTTCCAATCAAGAGTGAGAGATACCGAATCGGCAAAGCGTAACGCATGTGGTTTATCCACACGTGCTTTTGCATAGTTAACACTACTATGACTGTGACATACAGCGAGTATCTCTGCGACTAGCTTTTCCAGTAACAAAAAATGCCCATTTTCAACAATGCTTATTACTTGTTTAGTAATTGTTTTGTAGTTTAATGCTTGTTCTACTTCATCGGTTTCGCAGGCTTGATCAGCAGGATAGTGGATCTCTAAGTTGATCACTACATCCTGCTTTTTTTCGCGTTCTTCAGGGTTAAAGCCAATAAAAGTACGCAACCTTAGGTTGGTGACATTGATAATTGCATTAGCCATTCGTTAGCCTTTAATCAATTGTAGAAACTCGTTACGGGTTTTAGGGTCTGCTCTAAAGTTGCCCAACATTACTGAAGTACGCATGCTTGAGTTTTGCTTTTCTACGCCGCGCATCATCATACACATGTGTTTAGCTTCAACAATAACGCCGACTCCTTTAGCACCTGTTACTTCTTCCACTGCTTTTGCAATTTGATGAGTCAACTGCTCTTGTATTTGAAAGCGGCGAGAAAACATATCCACGATGCGTGCAAACTTAGACAAACCAAGCACTTTACCATTTGGTATGTATGCGATATGACAGCGGCCAACGAAAGGTAATAGGTGGTGCTCACACATTGAGTAAAGCTCAATATCTTGAATTAACACCATATCGTCAGCGTCTGAGGAGAATACCGCATTGTTTGTTATCTCTTCGAGCGTCTCACGATAGCCTTTGGTTAAATACTCCATTGCTTTTGCTGCACGCTTTGGTGTGTCGAGTAGACCTTCACGTTGTGGGTCTTCACCGACGGCACTGATAATTTCTTGGTAGCTATTTTTTAGTTCGTTGTGCATAAAGTTCTCAATTTTAATTCGTTATTTTAAATGTCTGCCGCCATCGACAGGTAATGTACGTCCGGTGATGTACTGGCTTTTCAGTAGTAGGTCGACGCTATTAATTATTTCTTCACAGCCTGGCTCTATCCCCATTAAAGATTTTTTAAGGGTTTTGGCGCGGTAAAACTCATCGTCATCTTGATTAAAAATAATCAGTGACGGAGCAATTGAATTTACTTTTATGCGCGGAGCATACTTGGCTGAAAATGACTTTGTTAAATTATCTAAAGCCGCTTTACTTGCGGCGTAGGCAAGATGCTTTGGGCTACCTGTTTCTACAACATAATCAGTCAGGTGAATTATGTCTGCTGAGGCTTGGGTTAGCCTTTGGTATTCCAATAAGAGTGGCGCGCAATTTAAATTAATTAAATAAGGTGCTTTGGCATGGATGCGCATCATATTATCAAATAAGTCAGCACTGTCTGGATTATTGGCTTCGCAATCCCAGCTTGAGGCATTGTGTATAATGGCTTGCAATGACGCTGTGTGGCTTTTTAATGTTGTGATGAAATCATATATTGCTTCATTACTTTTAAAATCAGCGGGCAAGCATGTTACTCCCAACGATTCTAATTCATCGATTGAGCTGTGGCGTGTGCGGTAAGTAATAATTACTTTTTTCCCTGCGTTGCGCAGGTGCTTTGCAAGCGCTAAGCCTATACGTTGGCCTGCGCCAGTTATCAAAATCGGCGATGTCATAAATGTGGCAACTCTCTACTAAACGCGATGTTTTAATTCTAGTTACTATAAACTAAATTACAGTAATATTTCACCTATAGTCTCATAGGCTTATCTAAAATCTTACGAATTAGCGAGTTTATTCGATCAACTATCACTATAGCTATGCTTTATTAGCTGGTGTTTAAGATACTTGTAGTAATGAGTTTATACGTATGTAAAAAGGAAAAGTGGGCAATTAATAGCATTTTATGGTTATTAATTACCCTTAAGATGGCGTTTACTTTTTATGAACTACTACAGTATTAAAATTCATCATAAATAGTTGGAATCGCTTGGCGCTTATGCTGCGTTCGAAGATAAATTGCAATCAGTTTTTCGCTGACCGCGTCACTGACAGGTTTTCCCTCGAGGAAGTCATCGATTTGTTCGTAGCTAAGGCCAAGTGCCTCTTCATCTGTTAAGCCAGGGCGGTCGCATTCTAAGTCGGCCGTGGGCGCTTTTGTGACTAATAACTCTGGAGCACCGAGCTCTTTAGCCAGCGCTCTTACTTGACGTTTTGATAGCCCAAACAAGGGAGCTAGATCGCAGGCACCATCCCCAAACTTTGTGTAAAAACCGGTAATGTTTTCAGCACTATGATCCGTTCCAACAACCAAACCTTGAGTAAAGCCAGCAATTTCGTACTGAGCTATCATGCGTTGGCGTGCTTTTACGTTACCTTTGATGAAGTCTATTTGGGATTGTTCCGGTAAGGTTTCACCACAGCCAACAATAGCGGCAAGGGCTTGCTCATGCATGCCATCTGCTGCCGGCTTAATATTGACGGTTAAACGTTTAGTTGGTTGAATGAAGTCAACAGCAAGTTGTGCTTCGTCTTCATCAGCTTGTACCCCGTAAGGCAAGCGTACAGCGATAAATTGATATTTATCAGTGTTTTGTTCTTCATTTAATTGGTTAACTGCAAGCTGACATAAACGGCCGCAGGTAGAAGAGTCAACACCACCACTAATACCAAGTACCAAAGAGCGCGAATGTGCCGCGACGAGTCGATTTTTGATAAAATCAACGCGACGGTTAATTTCATTTTTTATATCTATATTTGGCTGAACTTTCATTTCAGCGACGATATCGGCACGCATTTAGAGCTCCTAATTAGTTTCGGGTTGTCACGGCTATTATGTTATTCATGGCGCCTAATTTAAAGTCCTAAGTGCTGCTTAATTTTTTCAACTTCGGCTTTTAAGTCATTAATTTCTGCCAGTAGTTCATTGATCTCGGTTGCCTGAAGCTGTGGTTGCTCGTGATTATTTGTAGTGTTTAAAGCCGTCATGTCAGTATTTGTGAATAAGTGACTGTAGCGGCTTTCTCTTTTGCCAGCTTCTCGAGAGTGTTTGATGACATAGTCTTTTTCAATGAGGTTATTTAGCGCTGTTTCAACGTCTGCCACATTATTAAAATCCGCTAAGCGATTACTGCGAGTTCTTAATTCGCCCGGAGTCTGTGGCCCGCGTAGCAGTAAAATGCATATAATCGCACGTTGTTGCTCGCTAAATTGCAAGCTACTAAATTCGGTATTACAAAATCTATGTGCGTATTTATTAACGCGCCCAGATAAACCTTCATCTAATGTTACTAACCGCAACGCAACAAGTTCATCTACTGTGTCTTGTACTTGCGCTTCAGATAAAGAAAGCACAGGCTCTCGGTTAGATTTTTGATTGCATGCATTTGTTAGGCTATTAAGCGAAAGTGGATAGTGCTCAGGTGTTGTACTTTGCTTCTCTAACAGGCAGCCAATTACACGTTGCTGATGAGTTGTTAATTGCATTATGTATCCTTATTCTTTTTATTTTAACCAGTGTTCGAGCTTAGGGCTTAAGGCATTAAAGTCGAGGGGTTTTGATAAGTAGTCATTCATTCCAGCGGCTAAGCATTTAGCTTTATCGCCTTGCATCGCATTAGCCGTTAGCGCGATGATAGTAATATCTTTATATATCTCCCCTGCATCCCCGTTACGAATCGCTTGAGTAGCTTGGTAACCATCCATTTCAGGCATTTGACAATCCATAAGTAAAAGTTTGTATGGGGCCTTTGACGCCGCTTTTAATTTTTCGAGTGCGTCTATTCCATTTTCAGCAATATCAAACTTTAAGCCTGCTTGCTTAAGTAGCGCACATGCCACTATCTGGTTAACCTTATTGTCTTCAACTAATAACACTTTGCTTTGTACGTTTTTCGTAGGTTTTACAGGTTCTGGCTGTTGACTGACTGAGAAGTCGTGTTGTTGATGTTCAATAAATTTTTCGTTTGCCAGCGCATCAAATAAGTCAGAGGGTGTAAGCGGTTTAAATATTATGCAATCTGGGTCAACAGGTAATTGTGTGTTTTCCTGTGAATAACTCATCGGTGCCATTAAAATTAATTTAACTTGCTGATCTTCTATATAGTTCTTTAATGTATTAATAGCGGGTTTATCTACAAATAAAAAATACGCGTAATCAACTAGCATGGCGTCAACGGGGTGTTCAAATGTTTTAAGAGTATCATTGAGTGCTTGATACTGATCGATGATCCGCGAATGCGCCCCCCACAAAGTAAGCTGTTTATGGGTAATAGAGCTGTTGAGTTGGCATGTATCGACAATTAAAATTTGCTTGTTTTTGATTAAGTGGCTAGGTAAATCGTGTGCTGTCGTTAAGAGTGCGTTTACCCTGATCGAAAATGTAAATGTACTTCCTTCACCATACGAACTAGTGAAACTGATTTCACCATTCATTAAATCGCAAAGCTGTTTAACAATTGCTAGGCCTAATCCTGTGCCTCCATATTGTCGTGTCGTCGATGTATCTGCTTGTGTGAAGGAATCAAATAATGAAAGCTGTTTTTCTGCTTTAATACCAATTCCTGAATCGATTATTGAACAGTTTAAAAAGGTGCCATCAGTTGTTTCTGCTAGTTGGGCAACGACAATGATCTCACCATTTTGGGTAAACTTTATTGCATTACCGAGTAGGTTGGTAATAATTTGGCGCAGCCGATTTGGATCACTGATAATTTTGCTTTTGCTAATCTTTGTCGCATCTAGAATCAGTTTAGTGTTGTTTTTCTCTGCTTTTAGAGCAAATGATTCCACTACTTCACCAAGTAACTGAGGTAAATTAAAAGGAATACTTTCAATATCTAGTTTACCAGCTTCAATTTTGGAAAAATCTAAAATATCATTAATAATATTGAGCAATGAGTGCCCAGAGGATTTTGCTAATTGAATATGATGACGTTGCTGGGGATCAAGTTGGGTTTGTTGAACAATATCAAGCATACCGAGAACCCCATTCATAGGGGTACGAATCTCATGACTCATACTGGCTAGAAATTCACTTTTAGCGGCAGCAGCCTGTTCAGCGGCCTCTTTTGCTGTTACCAGCTGTTGTTCAGTTTCAAAACGTTGTTCGCTAGAGTATAAGCTACCAATAAGTGCTGCTACGGCGAGTAAAAAGCTTTCCTCATTATGTGACCAATTTCGCGTATGGTGACAATTTTCAGCAAACACAACTCCTATTGGACTGCTACCACTGACAATAGTAACACTCAGAATTGATTTTATAGCCAGAGGTTTTAAATAGAGTTCAGTCAGTGGGGCGGTCAGTTTATTGGTTTGTGCATCCGCAGCTTTAATAATCATGTGGCTATCAATAGCGTCAAAAAGAGCACTAAAATCGTCTTTTTGCAATGTGTAGAGCAATGAGCTTTCGGGGGCAAACGTACCATGGTAGGCAAAAGAAAGTAACGTATCTTTATTATCATTAAATAACCAAATACTGGCTCTTTGTACATCTAGAGCATTGCAAATAGCGTGTGTAATTACATCTTTTGATTGTTTTAAGTGGCCAGTCAAAATAGCTTTGTTAACAGTTAAAGAGGCTAAAACTTCATTGTGTAGAGCGAATTTATTATTCTCAAGTTCAGTACATTTACGGGTGTTAATATCTTGCAGCGAACCAAAAATACGCACACAACGGCCGTTGAGGACTTCTGTTTCTCCGTGGACTAACACCCAAACTGTATTGCCAGTTGCATCGACTATTTCCAGCTCGGTTTCATAGTTTTCATCGTGTTTTATTGCTCGCGTTATTAATTCTTTAATTTTATCGCGGCTTTTTCCTTCTTTGAAATAGTTTAAATCATTTGGCCAATTAGGCTGTTGGTCTAGCGGGTATTTAAATATTTTTTTGGTGGTATCAGACCAATAAACTTTTTGCGTTTCTAAATTGTATGACCATGCACCAATCTGCGCTACTCGACTCATTGACGATAGCATTTTTTCATTCTGTTTTTGGCGGTTAAGCATTTTTAAGAAAAAAGTAAATGCCCAAATTAAAATACCCATAATAATCGCAATAGCTATGCGTAATGGCCAAACAGATGATGCTGGAGGAGCCCAACCCGTTTTAGGGCTGACATAAATAACCCATTCGCCACCTTGAATTGCTAGGTGAAGTTTCAAAGGGTTGGTATCTAAAATAGCCTCACTACCATAAAAAAAACCACCTTGCAGACCAAGGCCATTACGCCCCTGTATGGCAACATTAAACGTTTTCTCTAACTCTTTAATACCTGAATTTAAATACACTTTGTCAATATCTAGCACAACAGATAATAAGCCCCAAAATGTATTTTCTGGGGGTAAAAATACAGGTATTCTGGCAATTAATGCTTCACCTCCTTGTACCAGCGTCAATGGGCCTGCCATCACAATTTCATTGCTATCTCGTGCTCTTAATGCATCTGCTCTTTGTGCTTTATTTTCCAAGAAGTTAAGACCGATTGATTTTTCATTCCCTTTCAGTGGGTAGGTCATACGTATCACCATATCTGGTGCGCCGCCTATATTTCTAAGTTCTGAGGATGTTTCAAAGAGCGGAGCTGCAATTTGTGAAAAGCGCTCTTGCTTGAGATCAGGTTCTGCTGCAACGGCAACAGCTAAGCCGCGGACAAGCTGGATGTTTGAAATTAATGTTGATGATAGCTGAGTTCGGTAAGAGTCAACTTCAGAGAGTATAAGTAATCGGTGAGCTTGTGTAGCGCGATTATAATTAATCTGATCAAGTACAATACTGATAATAAATATAACGCTAAGAGAGAGCCAAAATGTCAGCTTAAATCTATCAACTTGCTTGTGTTCTTTTTTTTGTGACCGCTGCATTAGAACGTGTACTTTTTGAATAGGCTAAACAACTATAGTCAATTTATCATGGAATTAAAAATACCCTAAGTAAATAAATACTGTTATTTCGTCTGAATTTAAGTGCATGATGAAAAATACAATTAATCAATAATTAACATTATTCTTTCATAAAACTATGTGTACTATATAACCGTTTTCCAGTCGCCTATTATTGAACGCTGTAGCTGGTTTTATAACACATTAAAAATTATGCAAGGAATTGGGTATGCTAAAAGTTATCAAGTGGTTAGTTCTAACATTGCTTATTTTAGGCTTGGCCGCTACTGCGATTATTTATGGCGTGTTATCGCTAAGTTTGCCCGCGCTTGACGGAAAAGGAGTGAGTAAATCCATTGCCAATAGCGTGTCTGTGTCGCGAGATGCTTTAGGCCAAGCTGTGGTTGATGCCAGTAGCCGTAATGATGCTGCGTATGGTCTTGGGTTTGCTCACGGGCAAGATCGTTTCTTTCAAATGGACTTATTACGCCGTAATGCAGCAGGTGAACTCAGTGAATTATTTGGTAAAGCGGCACTGAATTTAGATAAAAAAATGCGCTTTCATCAATTGCGTAAACGCAGCGCAAACATTGTTAAGCAATTACCACAGGCTGATCAGGCTTTACTTAATAGCTACAGCGCTGGTGTGAACGAAGGTCTGGCTCAAATTGGCTTTTCGAGTTTTGAATACTTATTAACAGGTGCAAAGCAAAAACCGTGGCGTAGCGAAGATAGCTTACTGGTCATTTTTAGTATGTATTTAGATTTGCAGACTGCTACCTTTGAGCGTGATCAAATCTTAATTCAAATCAATGAGCTTTATGGGTCAAAAATGCTGGATTTTTTGACCCAACCAAGTCGTTATCAAGCAGCACTGGATGGAAGCACTCTATCACCTTATAAATCAGGTATACCTGCATTACCTAAGCAGTCAGATTATGCGTTTAAGCAAATAGATCAAACGCAAGAGCTGGGCAGTAATAACTGGTCGGTGTCTGGGGAATTAACAGCGACAGGCTCAGCCATGCTCTCTGATGATATGCATTTGTCTATGGCTGTGCCTGTTATTTGGTACCGTGCGCAACTGAATTACCGTAAAAATAACGAAACCCATCAAGTAACCGGTGTTTCTCTACCTGGCGCTCCAGCGATTGTAGTGGGGACTAATAATCATATTGCCTGGGGCTTTACCAATGGCTATTTAGACACGGCTGATTGGGTTGAACTATCTGAAAGCAGTAAAACTTGGCAAGAAACTGAGCAAATTGTGCTTGCTGATGGCAGTACCGAGCCCTACCAACTAACAATGAGTGAATATGGGCCCGTGCGTGAAATAGATGCAAAGCAATATGCACTTAGTTGGGTGGGTCACCAACCCTATGCGGTGGATATGGATTTATTGAAATTAGAGCAAGCAAAAGATGTTAATGCTGCGTTGGTATTAGCCAGTGATGTAGGCATTCCAGTACAGAACTTAATGGTTGTAGATAGCCAAGGCAATGCAGCTTGGAAAAACATGGGGGCCATTCCTGCTCGTAAGACACCCAGTGATGTGGCGATAAGTGAAGCGAACTATTCGCCCTTATGGCAACAAAATGAGCAACAAAGGCCGAGCATTAAAAACCCTGAAGATGGGCGCTTGTGGACGGGAAACTCGCGTGTGGTTTCAGCGCAAGATCATAATCGTTTTGGCAATGGTGGCTACGCATTAGGTGCACGATCAACACAAATAAGAGACAGGCTTTTAGAGAAAACGAAATTTAATGAGTCGGATTTCAATGCATTGCAGCTTGATAATGAGGCACGGTTTTTAATGCCTTGGCATAAGTTACTCTTGGCGAAGTTAAAGCAGCAACCTGTTGATAATAAAGCTTATATTTCATCTGTTGAGAATTGGCAAGCGTGTGCGTGCCCTGACTCAATTGGTTATACGTTAGTAAGAAGGTACCGCGGTGCGGTTATTAATAGCGTATTTAGTGGTATGCAAAATACGTTGGAACACAGTGGTGGGTCTTTAAAATATATTAAACGCGATTTAGAGCCAGCTGTGTGGCAGCTTATTGAACAACAACCCGTAAGTTGGCTCAACCCTGAGTTTAACAGTTGGGATGAACAGTTAAGTGATGCGTTCACTCAAGTCATAGCGAGCTTAACTGAGCAGTTTGGTGAAAATATGCAAAATTGGCGCTGGGGCAATGTCAATGAACTTGTTATAGAGCATCCATTTGCAAAGCAAATACCGCAACTAAGCAAATTTTTAAACATGCCAAAAGCCTCGGGGTTTGGTGATAGCTTTATGCCTGCAGTACAAGGGCGAAGCTTTGGCGCATCACAGCGTTTTATTGCACAACCGGGCTATTTGGAGAGCGCTGTTATGGCGATTCCTGGTGGTCAATCTGGGCATCCTTTATCACCATTTTATAGAGCGGGCTTTGATGAATACATAAATGGTGCACTCACACCATTATTACCTCAGACTATCAGTCATAAAATAGTTATCAATCCAACCAAGTTATAAGCACAGTCATTTAGACAGATTTGAGGTTGTTAATATAGTCTTGTTCTGGTGTCGCAATAGTTGTTTTATTGCGGCCACTATGTTTACTTTTATAAAGTGCAGTATCTGCTTGGTGAAGCGTATCGTTGAGCGATACCAGCGGTCGCCACTCAATTAAACCAAAACTCATTGAAATAGATATTTCAGGATCGTCGGGGCAAGGCTTGAGGGTGTGTATATTCTGACGCAGTTGTTCTATGCGCTCAAATGCTGCAGATTCCTCGGTGTCGGTGAGAATGATCAAAAACTCTCCCCCGCCCCAGCGAACTATAATGTCTTTTTGGCTAAGATACTGAGTAATTGCATTGGCTACGCTCATTAAAATCGTGTCGCCTTTATCATGGCCATAGGTATCATTTATGCGTTTAAAAAAGTCGATATCACCCATCACAATGCACATTTTGCTATCTGACTCGATGCACCTTTGGCGAGTATCAATAATCAGTTTTCTAGCAAACCGACGGTTATATAATTTTGTTAAATGATCTCTGGCTGCCATTTCTGTAAGCTCTTTGCGCTGTGAAATACTTGTTTCACGAATTAAAACAAAGGCATAAATCATAGGTAAACCAGCAATAATAATATTAGTGATTTTTATTAAAGGTATAAATTCAGCATACGGGTAATTGTATGTGACATCTTTAAAGAAAAAATATAACGCTGCAAATGCTAGTATTAGCGACACGCTATAGATAAAGGCCTTTTTCAATTTTAGCTGGTAATCGACCAATAGCATGGATGAAATAGTCCATAAATAAAATTGAAAGCCGACCTCCAAGCCTAGTGTTGCACACACAAAAACAGAGTGTAAAACTACTTCTATGCAAAAAACTCTTAGTGCTAAAGAATTTAACCCCTGAGTAATCAAAAAAATACCTAATGCCCATGCAAACACACTAAATATATTTACCGCCGCTAATGTTATAGCGCCAATATGCGCGAACATAAAAATAAGAAGGATATGAATAAGCAACGAAAAGTAAGATACTTTTTTTACGATTTGAAAAATGACTTTTTCAATATCTTGAAAGTCCACCGTGGTATTTTTTGACGACAAAATTACTCCAGTTAGAAAGTGAACTTTTAAAAAAGTATAGGATAAAATAAGCAAATAGAAAGTTTATGCGCAAGCCTTACCAGGCTCTGCTGTACTTCGGGTGTGAAATTTTCTTTTCCGTTGTGTTGTCGGCTACTGATGAGGAGTACCCCAATACTATAAAATTAACCTTAAAAATAGATACATTTTAAGCAGGGTGCATTGAAGGTAATATAGTTTAAAATAGCTTTACGTTAAATTGAAATTAAGTAGGCCGCTGTATATTGAATAATTACGTTCAATTTAAAATAAAAATGGCCAATAATAAGTATGTGTTCACAGAGTTGTGTTTATTATTAGCTAATAATAGTTAATTTGAGTCCTCACGGAGTAGTGTATGTCGATTGAAAAAACCCATCTTGAAATTTGCAATTTAAGCAAAGATCAATACCCACAGATCAAGACGCTCATGGACCAAGCTTATCCCGATTTAGGTGGCGCATGGCCAAGCCATACAATTTTTAGGTTGATTGACCAGTTTCCAGAAGGTCAGCTGGGTATGGTGGATGATGGTGTGCTTGTTGGCATTGCGCTAAGTGTTCAAGTGGATTACAGCCGTTTCTCAAACCCGCACACATACGAAGATATTGTTGATGGACATGATCGCGTTTTTAGCGACCCCGAAGGGGATGCGTTATATGGTTTAGATGTGGTGATTTCCTCATCACACAGAGGTATGCGGTTAGGTAGAAGACTTTATGATGCGCGTAAAGAGTTATGCAGGCAGTATAATTTACGTGCAATTTTAGCGGGTGGTCGCATTCCGCGCTATTACAATTACAGTAATGAGATGACTCCAACCCAGTATATTGAAAAGGTTGATCAAAAAGAGTTATACGACCCCATCTTAAGCTTTCAGTTATCGAATGACTTTCAAGTAAAGCGATTACTGAAGAAATATTTGCCTGAAGATCAAAACTCGGTTGGTTATGCCACACTACTTGAGTGGAATAACATTATGTTTGAGCCCACCGACACTGTTCTTGAATCAACCAAGTCGATTGTGCGAGTTGGTGCAGTGCAGTGGCAAATGCGCAGTGTTGCATCTGTAGAAGAAATGCTCACACAAGTAGAGTATTTTGTTGATACGGTGTCGGATTATAAAAGCGATTTTATCTTATTTCCGGAGTTTTTTAACGCACCGCTAATGGGCTTAACTGAGCAGCGTAACCAAACTGAAGCGATTCGCTATTTAGCTGAATATACAGAAACCTTCCGTGATGCGATGTCGCGTATGGCGATTGAATACAATGCAAATATCATTACAGGTTCTATGCCTTTGGCAGAGGGCGACAAGATTTACAATGTCAGCTATCTCTGTCATCGCAGTGGTAAAATAGATGAGCAGCGCAAGATTCATATCACCCCGCATGAGCAAAATGATTGGGTGATTCAAGGCGGTGACAAAATTGCAGTATTTGAAACAGACGCAGGCCGTGTAGGCATTCAGATTTGTTATGATGTTGAATTTCCAGAACTATCACGTATTTTGGCACAACAAGGCTTAGATATTTTATTTGTACCATTTTGGACTGACACGAAGAACAGTTATTTACGGGTTCGTCACTGTGCACAGGCGCGTGCAATTGAGAATGAATGTTATGTGGTTATTGCAGGCTCAGTAGGAAACTTACCTGAAGTTGAGAGTTTGGATGTGCAATATTCGCAATCAGCGGTACTGACGCCATCTGATTTTTCATTCCCTCACGATGCAACACTTAATGAAGCTACGCCTAATACCGAAATGTTATTATTTAGTGATTTAGATATGGATAAACTAAAAATCCTTCACAGTGAGGGCACCGTGCGCAATTTAAAAGATCGTCGTGGTGATTTATATGACGTCATCTTAAAGAAGCGAGATAACTAAATGGCATGGGTGTACTTAATTATTGCCGGCTTACTTGAAATAGGCTGGCCTGTTGGATTGAAAATGTCACAAGACGGTGAAAACCGCTGGTTAGGGATTGCCATTGCTGTTGCGTTTATGGTTGCCAGTGGTTTTATGCTATGGCTAGCACAGCGTGATATATCCATGGGGACGTCTTATGCAGTATGGACGGGCATAGGCGCTGCTGGTACGTTTTTAGTGGGAATTTTGTTTTATAACGATGCCGCCACATTTGGCCGGATTGCCGGTGTTCTGCTAATTATAAGCGGCGTTATTACTTTAAAAATTAGCCATTAATACTTAAAAGCGGTTACTTTAGTAACCGCTTATTCATGCAGTAGGCAGCATGACGAGTATGGCTGCAATGGCAATTAACACAAGCCCTGCTGTATCTTGGCGTTTTAATGGTTGTTTTAGCCATAAAACAGATATTAGCATAGTAAAAAACACCTCCACTTGGCCTAGTGTTTTTACATAGGCAACATGTTGTAAGCTCATCGCACTGAACCACCCAATTGAACCTATGCAGCTGAATAAGCTGACTAACGAAACCATTTTTTTGTAGTGCCACATTTGCTTAAGTGTGTAGGGTTCTTTAATTGCTAAATATATCAGCAAAATAATACTTTGCAGGCTGATAACAAACAACAGTACCCACGCTGCAGAGTGAGGAAATAAAAGGCCTGAGTTTAAACTTGCCTCGCGCACCCACAATGATGTTAAAGCGAAGCAGGTACCGCAGGCAAGCCCAAGCAAGGCTGTGCTAGCGTTAAACTGTTTTACTTTAGTGATACCGCTTAATAGCAAGACGGCGATTGATCCCAAAAATACACCCAGCCAACCAAATAAGCTTAATGCTGAACCAAAAAATAGCACGCCTAAAATAGCAGCAACTAAGGCCTCACTTTTAGCAAGCCCTGCGCCTACAGCGTAATTGTTCATTTTAAACAACTTGACCATTAACCCAGTGGCAAGAATTTGCATCACACTGGCACCCACAATAAACCCCCAAAAAGGCATGTTAAAATTAGGCATACTGGTAGGTTGATAGTGATAAAGCGAATACAGATAGACCGCAGCAATTGGGCTGGCAAGAATAAATCGTGCGAGCGTCACGCCGGCGACGCTCATATTGCTACTTAATTTGCTTTGTAACGCGTTACGCCATGCTTGCATGAAGGCGGCTAAAAAAGTGAAAAATATCCAAGTCATGAGTTAGGGAGGTTTATGAATTTAGATGATAAATTAACAGCCACAGCACGATAAAGCCAATCGACTTTAGTGATATACGTTAACTGCGACAATATGCCACAGTTTAAAATGCCTCAATCTGGGCTATAGTGAGTGTGATGTTATTGTTAGCCGCAATGACTGGCATGGTATTATGTCAGCCATTGCGGCTTTTTTATTTACTAAACCAAAGAGTTTAGCTGTGTTAAGTTTGAATTATCGATAGATTAACTCGGAGTAAATATGACCACGCTACTAATTTGTGCGCTACTAGCAGTATTGATGCCTTATTTAGCAAAGGCCCCCGTTGCGTTTGCAATGAATAAGCTTGATGGCTATGACAATAAACATCCACGGGACCAACAAGCTAAATTAACAGGGTTTGGTGCAAGAGCACTGGCTGCCCACCAAAACTGTTTTGAAGCTTTGGCTGTATTTGCTGTGGCTTTAGCCGTTGTGTTTGGCACAAGTAATGTTCATCAAATAACAGAGCTACTTGCCATAACGCACATTATTGCGCGTATTTTATATTGTGTTTTTTATTACTTAAACTTAGATGTGCTGCGCTCGTTAGTCTGGTTTGTAGGGTTAGGCAGTGCGGTGGCAATGATCGTGGTGAGTATTTAATGTTCTTATTATAATGATAAGAACATTAAATAGCTAAAACGCCAAAGCAAGCGGCTATTATAAGGCGCTTGCTTTGGGGTCTTCTGGTACGAGTGCTTACTTAGAAGCGACTGTAATTTTTTCTACTAAATCTCTTGATTTGTAATTGTCATCGATTGCAAAGTCTAATTGCACAAGTACGTTTTTGAAGCCTGAGTCAGACGGCTTGTATTCCCATTTTTTTAGCGCTCTCTTCGCTTCTTTATTAAATACGTTTTCAGGAGTCGCACTGACAACAGATACATTTTGAGTTTTACCTGTTGGACTAATATCGTATTTCAATACCACTGAGCCACTAATACCTTGCTCTGCAGCTTGAGTTGGGTAAAGAGGTTCAATGCGCATAATTGGTGAAATTGAATGTTTTTCGTTTTTCGCTTCTGGCTGTTTCGCTGTTGCAAAACTGCTGAGCATGCCTGCGGCGAAAATAAGTATGGCACCTTTGGCAACCAATGAGCTGTTGCCTGTGTGTTTAATTTGCTTGAGTCGTTGTAGCATTGTATTTTTATCTCCATAGTGTGAATAAGCCATCAAACTTGCACGTGTATTTGCGACGCAATTAATGAGGGCTTTGCTGTATAAAATTCGTTGTTGGGTACTTTTATTTTTAAGCACGGTTTCGTCGCATGATAGTTCCTGTAGGCGTCTAAAGCTCATATACCCAAGCCATGCTAATGGGTTGAACCAAAAGGCGAGTGTAATGGTCAATTGCATCATATTTAGTAAATTGTCAGCGCGCTTTATATGGACTTGTTCGTGCTCGATGATCATGGCTAATGATGCACTATCTGTTTTGTGTATATATCCTGTAGGTAGCACAAGCTGAGTGTGTAAAAGGCCAATAACCATGGGAGTATCTATCGTATCGCTTTGTAAAATTTTAATATCTGAATAGGTGCCGACAAACTCACAACTCTCAAGGCGAGTGAGCCTGAGTTGTTTAATAAAACGCCTGTGAGACACCGCTGCAATGGCGGCTAAAAGACTAAAAACCACCGCATGCATCAAGGCCCAACTAACACTAAAATCAGCAACTAAGGTTTGCTCGGAAGTGATTAGCATTTTACTAATAGCTGTACTTTGTAATGGTTTTAAATGCGCCGGTAAATTAGTTAGTACCAATGAGATAGGTATCAACAACCATAATTTATAAACAAAGTTGGCGCTTAGCCATTTAAGTGAGTAGCGCTCTAGAATTAATAAGCTTACAACAAGTATGCTTATTAATAATTGCTGTTCAATAAGCCAATTAAAGAGTGTTTCAAGCATGTGCAATCCTCACTTTTGCTGTTTTTCCCAGTCATCAATTACTTTTTTTAGCTCATTAATATCTTGTTGAGACAGCTGCTCAGACTTTGCAAAACCACTAACTAAAGGTGCGATACGACCACTGAAAAAGCGCTCAATAAAATTTTGGCTTTCTTTTAGCGTATATTCAGCGCGCTCCATACAAGGCGTATAAATATACTGACGGCCCTCTTTTTCGAAACTTAGTGCGCCTTTTTTTACTAAACGACCTAGTAACGTTTTGATGGTTTTTTCGTGCCATTGTTTGTCGGCGCTCAAACGTTCAATAATTTGGCTTGCCGTCGCTGGGTAGCTTATCCACAATGCATCAAGCACTTCAAATTCTGCCTTTGACAGTTCAATCATGTTATATAGCCTACAAATGTAATCTCTAGCTTTAGATTACACCTGTAATCATATTTTGCAACTAATTTTTTAATATGTCGGATTTTTGAATTTCAAGGTAGCTATTTTCACTGAGATTAAGTGAAGCCAAGTTGAGGCTGCTAATTTGTTCGCGGTATAAATCAATCACGCGATAGCCGCAATAATGCGCCATTTTGCGAATCTGCCTATTGAGCCCTTGCTTTAGAATAATACTGAATTGGCACGGCGCTATTTGTTCAACGGTACATGGTAAGGTGATGTGCTTATCGACAGGGACGCCGTGTGCCATTTTATAGCAAAAGTTTTCATCAAGCGGTTTATCTACCGTGACTATATAGCGTTTTGGCTGGTGGAAATCGGGGTGAATTAATTGGTTACAAAACTCTCCGTCGTTGGTCAAAATAAGGAGTCCGCGGGAGTCTTTATCAAGGCGACCAATCGGGTAAACACGCGTTGCTGGTGGCAAGTGGTGGATTAAGCTGCTGGGGTCGGTTTGGTTTAGTTTGCAGTCAATACCGACTGGTTTGTGGTAAGCGTAATAAACCCGTTGAGCTTTTCCTTGCACGCGAACGCCATTTACCGTCACATGGTCGTTGTCATCAACGTGGTCAATGTGGTTTGCAGCGCGGTGATTAACAATAACAACACCCTCGTCAATCAAGCGAGAGGCTTGTTTTCGTGAGCACACACCCGCATGGGCGATGTACTTTGCTAAGCGGATTTTATCAGCCATTCATTCTATCTATGATTTTGATTGATCCAGAGTATATCAAAGCTGCGTACGAATACTTAATACACTCTATCAAAGGTCAGAACAATGGCGATTAAATTATCTGAATTGAGTAAACATCAGCCACTTCAAAAAGTCATCGTGCATTCATTAGAAATGGCGCTCTATCAGGTGTCTGTGATGATTAACAATGTAGAATATTATGTGACAGACGACAGTGGTGAGTTTGTTCGGGGCCTTAGCCCTTTGCATATTCAAAAACGTTTGGATCACCTGAGCTACGCACAAATGGTTCTGCGCCATACCAGTGCTTATGATGAAATGTGTGGTCAGCCAGAAAAGCTTTCAAGCAATATGCTTGAAGTCCCTTACGGAAAAAACCATTTATATTAGTTTTACGTATATACTGAGTTATCCTAATTTATGGTGTGATTATGTATACTTTACAAATAGATAACTCAGTTGAGTTAAACCGTGATTTAAGGTCACACGTTGTAGCCTATAATGTTCAGCATTTTGATGCCCAGCGTATTCCCTTGGGTTTTAAAGTAGTTGACGATGAAGAGCTAATAGCGGGCATTTCGGGTCATGTTTTTGGTAATTGGTTAATTATCAACTGGCTTTGGTGTAGTGAAGCTAAGCGAAGCCAAGGGCTAGCAACGAAGTTATTAAAGACATTGGAATCAGCTGCTAAAGAGAGTGGGGCTAATGTCAGTCAACTTGATACGTTAGACTTTCAAGCAAAGCCGTTTTATGAAAAAAACGGCTATGTAGTCAAATACCAAATGGATACCTACCCACTAAACGGCACGCGTTATTTTATGGAAAAACGATTGTAGTACTTGGTTTCTTCACCTTCGTTGAGGGTCTATTCTTTTGCTTTCTATCTCAGTTAATATGCATGATTAGGCGTTAGTGTTGCGCTGATAAGCTTATCTTCTATGACGTGAAAGTATCCATCCCAGTCGTTAGAGCTGAATTCCGCACTATCAAGAAAAAAATCATAGCTACCTAACTCCGTAAGCTCTGTAATGCTGTCGCCTTGTGACAATGAATAAAACTGCCACTTGTCTTTTTTAAAGTAACTCTTCAATGGACCAAGGTTTAAATCGTGAGTATCTATGGGTGGGGCTAATTTTACTTGCGAAATATAACCCCTACTAAAATAAACCATTTCATTACACGGACTAACAAGCACTTTTTTCCCTTTAGTAGTGTGCATTTTTAACCTTGCTTGAGCATTTAACTGTGCAAATTGGTTATTCGATTTACCGTCGAAATTAAAACAAGGCGAAGTCATCTCCATGTCGGAAATCAATGAGCCGAGTTGCAAACTAATAATGCGATGTTTGCTTTGAGCAGAGTCAACTTTAAATAAAGCGGTTTTAAAATTTTTATAGCTATTCTTTAACGTAGATAAGTCGTTTGGCTCTAAATCTTGTGATAGTAAATAGCTTTCCTGACCTTTAGTTTCTAGGCTGATAGCTTGATCTAAAAGGTTGAGTTCGTTATTTAGGGACATAGGTAAGAGTTCGCGATGGTACTGGTAACCTATCAGTTTATTATCCACAAAGTGAAATGCATGGTTCCTAAAATAGACCAATACTTGTTGGTTGGCAGATGCTAGTTCTAAGCTTGCAATGCCAAGCTTTTGCTCTACTTTTTGTTTAGAGTCATTTAATTGAACCCCAAAAAGAGATGAATGAGAAAGTGTGGGTATTGCAAAGGACGAAAAAGGGCGAGCTTTACCTTTAGGTTGTACAATAATTTCTTTTTTTGGTACTAAAACTGTGTTGTATGTTCGCTCTCCAGTTATAAACTCTGCTGTTGTAAGTGCGTACCCTTCATCGCAGTCAGTTGCTGAAGTAACATTTAATGTGTAATGAAGTTGCCTGACGACCCAATCATTGCCTGCGGTTGAGTTACGCTGTGAGTTACTAATAACAAAGCGCTCTTTGATATAAGCTGAATGTGTACGTTTATGGTCAATAGTCGCTAGATATTCAGTGATAAGCTTTTTCCTTAGCATCACTTTTTTTTCATTCAGATCATCTGTTGTTGGACTTAATCTAATATCGGTTTTAAATGATTGATTATTATCTGAAAGCTGACAGTTAGTGTCATCTAAAAATATGCTGATAGCGCTGGCAGCTCCGTGCCAAAGTAGTAAGCTGAGAATAAAAAAGTTACGCATATGAAATCCATTTATGAGGCGGTGTTCCTTAAAGTAAAACATGTGGCGAGTTTTTCATCAAGCTTTTATCTGATATTAAACTCAGAATATAAAAGAGGGTTAGTATAATTCTGAAGGGGTTATAAACAGTTTTTAGTTAGGTTAAAAGGGGATCATTTAAGCCCCTAATGCCATCATGTATTTGCTCGCAATACTTTCGGTTCGTTAAATGTGATACCTAAAAATGGGGTTGCTTCAGGGGCAAGCATGAAAGTACGTATATTCATATGATCTTTACCGCTAGGGTTGTTTAATACGTCATTACGATAAAATGCGCCAAAGCAATCTAAGGTGTTTTGTTTGCTGAGTCCATTAAGTTTCGCGAAAGCAAATATTTTGCATGAGCCATTATTCTCATTCGCACTGCTGACGAGTCCGTGGTTATTAAAGTCGGACGGAATAAACGTGTAGTTTGTATCAATTACTGCCATAGAATCGGTGAATTCAATATTTTGCGGGTCATTGGCAAGACGGGTAAGAAAGTCGTTGAGTGTCATCATTATCCTTAATTTATCGTTTCTTTAACTCTAGCTGATTTGTTCGCGGATTAATATTAAATTTAAAATGTTGTAAAAAGTTCATACCAAATAGACCATGACCTGTGTTTTGACTAATAGTTAAAACTCATCAGCAAAACTTGGTTTATTCGTTTTTAACCAGTACTTTAATTGTGCTAGACATTCATTGTAGAGATGTTCAGCTTGCTGAGGAAGACGCTTTATGAGTAAGGCATAGCTTTTAACTGCTAAATCAAACTCTTGTTGGCTAAAATAATTTTTGGCTTTAACAATTCGGTAGTTTGCTTCGCTGAACCATATGATTTGGCTACATTTGACGTGTGGTTATCTAAAGTTGTTATAGTGATGTGAGGAGTCGTAAAAGCAAATAGGTGTTACAAGCTAACTAAAATACAAGAGAAATTATCAATACTTTAGTAACGCTTCCCATAATCTCAAACAGCACTTAGATCCAGTAAATATATTAAGGTAATAGCTCACCATCATTAATCAAGGACGACGCTAAGCGTAAATTAATAACATGAAATAAAGTTAAGTTTCACGTCTCTCTTTAATGGCTTGTAAAAGGTGACTGGTAAGTATGAATCTTGCGCATTCAATAGTATGAAATGTTTGTTTAAGTTATGAATGATAAGTTATGTAAAGTATGTTTATATATTATCGAGCGTATGCTTAACGCGAAAGGGAATTCTATTCTAGCAACAAGGAGAGTGATATGAAAAAAACAGTATTGTCACTGATGCTATTTTTAGCAGGTTGTTCGCCCAGCGAAACCCAGACATTACAAGTGGCTTATAGTGAAGCCAAATTACACGGAGATATTGTCAGGTTAAGCCAGGTTTTAGCAAAACTTGCAGATATTAATCCAGAGGATTGGAAAGAAGAGCATTCCACTGTATTACAGGCACATGAATACTACACACGGGCTGAAAAGTCACTCGAGGAAGGGAATTTAAAGGGGGCTATTACTCACGCCAATAAGTCGTTTTCGCTTTCTGAAAGTCAACAAGTTTTAACTCTTGTTAAACAAATCAAACAGGAGCTTAAAGACTTTCAAAAAGCAAAAAGAGTATGGATAACATTTGAACAGCAACTCGACGAGTTAAATAATAGAATTAACGACTTTAGTTTAACGACAGTTCGAGACTGGAGTATCATCAATTTTAACCAGTTGTTGGTAGAGCTCATCGATTTTAGAAAACAATTTACACGAGCCAAGCTAAAAATTGAAGAGTCGCAACGTAAAACACAACTACATGCCCAAACTTTAGTTAAAATCAATCAACAACTCGTTGTTTTAGAAGCCAGTATTAACTCGTTATTAGGCAAGGTAGTAAGTTCTGCGGGTAATGAGTTATCTATTTTCACGAAGACTATTTCTGAACAAACGATTTCACATTTAACCTACTTTTCAGACGACAGTGTGCCAGGTATGGTCGGTCCATTTTATAAAAAATTTCTTGTTAAATATCGACCTTATTATGAGCTAGTTGAAAATGCGTACTTTGTGACATACCAAAACGATTTTAATGCCTTTATGGATTTAGATGCATTCACGCAGCTACAAAGTAAGTTAGTATTCCAGCCGAAGGATTATAAGAGCTACAAAAGTGATATTAAGAAGCATTTGAATCAGTTGTCAGGGAATATAAAAAGCGCGATGTTAGTTTATAATGATGAGCAAATGTTAATAAGTACGTCACCATCACTCTTAATCTCACTCGATAAGCATTTAAAACCATTTAGCGAATAATACTCTTATAAAAAATATTTAAGAGCATGAATTGATGTAATCTCTACATCAGGTAAGCCTCGGTAAGCATAGTGAGCTTGCTGATCGTTTAGCCACAGTGAGTGACAGCCTGCGTTGTGCGCGCCGTGCACGTCTGTATCTAAGCTATCACCAATGTGCAGTATGTGTTTTGGCTCAACGTTTAGCTGTTCGCAGGCTTGATCAAACATAGTTGGGTGTGGCTTAGCTTTACCATGTAGACCTGCTTGTAAAACAAGTTCGAATACGCCATTTAGGTTAAATCGTTCAACCTCGACATTACCATTTGTAATGGCAATGAGTTTATATTTTTTAGCTAACTGAGCGAGTAATGCTAACACATCATCACTGATCACTATTTGGCTACGCGCGTCAGCAAACGCTTGGTAAGCGCCACTAACATGTTGCTCAAGTTGCGCGTCTTGGTAGCCTAATTTGGCCAAGCCAAGTTGTAAGGTGTCTTTTCTCCACTGGGTCACGTTATCAGCCAGCGCAGGGTTTTGCTTAACAGCTTGCTCTCTACAGTATTGCCAATAGTGGCGACCTTGTGCTTGCCAATCAGGTAACGCGTTTAAATAATCAACTTGTGCCTGCACAGCTGCTTTAATAATAGGGTGATTATTATAAAGTGTGTCGTCTAAATCAAAGCTGAGCACTTTTACTGGCGTAATGGCACGGTTAAAACGGATCATAAAATTCCTCGTTAGTCTGGGTCGTGGCGCTTTTTAGCGCGCGGGTGCGTGTTATCGTACACCTTAGCCAAATGTTGAAAGTCTAGATGAGTATACACTTGAGTTGCAGACAAGCTGCTGTGGCCTAATAATTCCTGAACTGCGCGTAAATCACCTGATGATTCAAGAATATGGGAAGCAAAGGAGTGGCGCAACTTATGAGGGTGTACTTGGCTGCTTATACCTTGTTTAATCCCCCATTGTTGCATACGTAATCGTACCTGTCGCACTGATATTCGGCACTTTTTACTGCTAACAAACACCGCAGGCTCGTCTGGATTAGCAAACTGAGGGCGTAATTTTAGCCATAAATTTAACGCGGTTAGTGCTTTGCCGCCCACCGGTAATAAGCGTTCTTTGTTGCCTTTACCACGAATTAATATTTCACCTTCACTACGGTTAATATCCTGCATGTTAGCGCCAACTAACTCGCTGATGCGCAAACCAGAAGAATACATTAATTCCATCATGGCTTTATCGCGGATAGCAAGGGGATCATCGTCATCGATTTCGAGTAGGCGTGCCATTTGATCAACATCGAGATTTTTTGGCAGAGGCTTGGCAAATTTAGGGCCTTTAATTGCTTCAGCAGGATTGTGATAGTGGTTTTTTTCGGTGACTTTTTTTGATTTTAAAAATTTATACAGACTACGAATACAACTGAGCTTCAAACTTATTGTACGGCCACTGAGCTGTTTACCACGCAGTGCCATACTGTAACGGCGAATATGTTCGCCCTGAACATCCTGCCAACTGTCACACAGTTTACTGAAATAGTGCGCAGCAAATTGCAGCTGGCTGGTATATTGGCTAATGGTGTGCGCTGAGTATTGTTTTTCAAACCGTAAGTAATCACTAAACAGTTGAATAGGTGTGAGCCATTGCTCGCCTAAGTGGTTTAAACTAGGAGGTTGCTCCTCGCTCATGCCAATTCCAGTTGGAGTTCCAATAATCTAAGTTGCAAAGAGCGTACAAATTCAAGCACAAAAAAGCTATCTTTGGCTGGTTCAAAGTGATTTGCATCAAGGCTACCAAAGGCAAGTATGGCCACAGGGTGTTGGTTGTTACCAATTAGGTACAAAGCAGTTGATTGAGTTTGCTCAGCAAACAATAAGTCTCGCTCTTGCTGGCTAACTCGGCCTAGGTAAGTGCCCGTTTCTTCTAAGCGATGTTCTATTAATGCATCATATTTAGTTTCGTAGCGTACTAAATGGCATTCACTGATTGCAGGGCTGGTGCAAATGATATTTCGCAAGTTAGTCGCTAAGGTTTTAAAATCGTAATTAGTCCAAAGCTGCCGATGGCATTGGCTGAATAACCGATAAATAGATTCATTTTCAGTTGCTTGTTCAATCAGTTGCTCAATTTGCGCTTTCAGCTTGGTATTGTGTTCACGCAACTGGCGTTGTTGGATGTGCACTAAAGACGTTGCGCCTTGAGCATGTTGCTGCAATTCAAGCTGTGCTAAAAGATCTGGGTTTTGCAGTAAAAAATCCGGATTTTCAGTTAGAAAGTCGCTAACTTGTTGTTTTGTTATTTCACTCATAGGGCAACCTGTCCATCAAATACGTGTTCTGCAGGGCCTGTCATTCTTACTGGATGACCTTCACCTTGCCAGCGAACTTGCAAGCTTCCGCCCGGTAAATCCACTTGTACTGTCGTTGCTAACTTGCTTTGTACTTGGCCGATAACCATAGCAGCACAAGCACCTGTACCACAGGCGAGTGTTTCGCTTACACCGCGCTCCCAAACTCTGAGCTTAATGTGATCTTGCGAAATGACTTGCATAAAACCCACATTAACGCGTTGCGGAAAACGCTCATGATTTTCAAGTAGAGGGCCTAGAGTATTCACGTCGGCAGTTTCTATATCGTCGACCTCAAGTACGCAATGAGGGTTACCCATCGAAACCGCACCACTAAATACGGTGTGTTCTTCGGCGCGAATAATATAGGTGAGCTCTCGTTTACTCGCTTTGAGTGGAATTTTATTCGGCTCAAAATTGGGGTGGCCCATATTAACGGTAACTTGCCCATCTTTTTCAATATAAAGAGTCAGGTTACCTGACTTGGTAGACACGGTGACTTTATGTTTATTGGTTAAGCCTTTCATGCGCACGAAGCGTGCAAAACAGCGCGCGCCGTTACCACACTGTTCAACTTCGTTGCCGTCAGCATTAAAAATACGATAATGAAAATCGAGATCAGGAGAATAGGGCGCTTCGACCATTAACAGTTGGTCAAAGCCAATGCCAAAATGGCGATCTGCCAGTTTTTTGATTTGATCTCGTGATAAGAAAACGTTTTGTGTAATATTATCAATTACAACAAAATCGTTGCCTAGGCCGTGCATTTTAGAAAAATTAACTAACATAGCGCTCTAATTCGGATTTGCTCTGCGCTAATCATGCCACAGAGCAGCCGGGTTACAAAAAGTTTATGGTAAAATTTTCTCGCCTTGCCATAGGCTTTCAATTGTTTCACGCTCGCGGATTAAATGGCTATGCTCACCATCCACCATTATCTCAGCTACACGTGGCCTTGAATTATAGTTTGAGCTCATTGTGAAGCCGTAAGCGCCCGCACTACGTTGGGCAAGTAAATCGCCTTGTTGCAGAGCAAGCATGCGATCTTTACCTAAAAAATCACCCGTTTCACAGACAGGGCCGACAATATCAAAGTTACGTGTTGGTGTGTCATCTGTGCGAGGGGTTACAGGGACTATATTTTGCCAAGCTTGATAAAGTGATGGGCGCAACATGTCGTTCATACCCGCATCAACAATGGCAAAGTATTTGTCTTGGTTTTGTTTGATAAACTCAATTCTAGTAACCAAAATACCAGCATTTGCAGCAATTGCGCGGCCAGGTTCAAATATAAGCTCTAAATCTTGGTAGTTTGCTAAACGTTCAGTGATCTGCGCTACATATTCACTTGGGTGTGGAGGTGTTTCTTCATTGTAAGGCACGCCTAGACCACCACCGATATCAATATGACTCAGTACGATACCGTTTTCTTTTAATTCATCAATCAGTGCTAATACTTTATTTAAGGCTTCTAGAAATGGCTTTATCTCAGTGAGCTGTGAGCCAATATGGCTATCAACACCGATTATTTTAAGGCCAGGTAATGAGGCTGCGTATTGATACACACTTACAGCAGTAAGAATATCTATACCAAATTTATTTTCTTTTAAGCCTGTTGAAATATAAGGATGCGTTTTAGCGTCGATATCTGGGTTTACACGAATTGAAATAGGTGCCATTAGGTTAAGCTCTGTCGCAACCTGTGAAATGCGGTCAAGCTCGGATACAGACTCGACGTTAAAGCATTTTATGCCAAGCTTAAGTGCATAGGCTATTTCATCTGCGGTTTTGGCAACACCTGAAAAAACGACCTTGTTAGCATTGCCACCGGCTTGAATAACACGAGCCAGCTCACCTTTAGAAACAATGTCAAACCCTGAACCTAAGCGTGCCAAAATATTTAATACGGCAATATTTGAATTTGCTTTAACTGCATAGCAAACTAAGCTTTTATGGTTTTTAGCGGCGTGTGCAAAGGCCGTATAGTGTCGTTCAAAGGTTTTACGAGAATACACATAGCATGGAGTACCGTATTGTTCAGCTAATGTGCTGACAGCGATGTCTTCAGCGTGAAGGTGATCATTTTTATAGTCAAAAAAGTCCATCTATTGATCCTGTTTCGATTGAGTGGGTGATGCAGAAGCTTTGCTTTGTGAAGTTACAGGTTTTTCTTGAATATTTTTCTCTACTTCATCATCAGGTAAGTACAAAGCGCCACTTTGCCCACAACCCGCTAAAGTCATGAGTAATACACCCATAGGAAAAAGTCGTTTTAATTGTTTAAGATGCATCTCTTTCATTAGATTAATCGCGTTGCTGGCTTTATAATCGCAGATTAACAGAATATCTAAAAAATGCAGCTATTCGCGGATGATTTTATTCCTGTTACACTACCTGCATGCAAATTGTACCCAATGCCGTAAAGGAAATAATAATGACAGACCATGAATATCACCAATTAGCCGAAGCACTTATGTTCACAATTGAAGAGCAAGTTGATGATTGTGAAGCAGATCTAGATTATGAATCTGCGCAAGGGATATTAGAAATTATTTTTGCTGATCGCTCTAAAATAGTGATTAATAAGCAAGCACCATTACATCAGGTGTGGGTGGCAACAAAATTTAACGGTCATCACTTTGAATTACAGGGTGATAAATGGATTGATAATCGCTCAGGCGCTGAGTTTTGGCAATTCATGAATGAGGCCACTACGCGTCAAGCTGGGCAAACTGTTGAGTGGCAATCAGAGCTATGAGTTTAGAATTTGTAGAATACCCGGCAAAAGCAGCACACAAAGCAACGATTATTTGGTTGCATGGTTTAGGTGATTCTGGAGACGGTTTTTTACCTGTTGCTCCACAATTAGCCTTACCAGATGAGTTAGGGGTTAGATTTGTTTTTCCACATGCTCCGGTGCAACCTGTAACGATTAATGGGGGCATGGCCATGCGCTCTTGGTACGATATTAAATCGATGGATTTAGATAAACGTGCCGATGAAGCGGGTGTACGTGAGTCGGCAGAAAAAGTTGAGCTGCTTATCAAACAAGAGCTTGAAAGTGGTGTCCCGGCTGATAAAATTATTTTAGCAGGTTTCTCACAAGGCGGCGTAATTTCACTACACTTAGCGCCTCGGTTAACACAAAAATTAGCAGGGGTTATGGCCCTCTCAACTTATATGTGTGTACCAGAGAAACTATCAGGCGAAGCGAAACATACCGATTTAAATGTATTTATGGCGCATGGTCGTCATGATGATGTTGTACCGCACAGCGCGGGTCGTAATGCGTTTGACGTATTATCTGCACTGAACATGGATGTAAGCTGGCAAGATTACCCAATGGCTCACCAAGTCTGCGGGGAAGAGCTAATGGCAATCCGCCAGTGGTTAATTGCTCGCTTAAGTTAATGATTGAAAGCATGAGGCTATTATGAGTCAAAAAATCGTGATTACTGCAAGTATGAATAAAGCAGCGGCAGAAACGCTACCGTCCGTGACTTATCAATGGCATTGGCGGCGTATTGCTACAGCCATGCTGTTTGTTTGCGTTCTTTTGGTGGTGCTTGTTTATAGCCTTATGGGTTCAGTGAATGCTGAACAAAATGACTTATCTACAGACAATATGCGCCAAACGAGCCCACAACTTAAAGTTGAAGACGCTGAGCCTGTGATCGTAGAGCAATCATCTACAACACTTGCATCGAATGACAACGTAATAGAAGTCAGTGAGCCTCCCATTGTAAGTAACTCAGATACTGATTTACCGCCAATGCAGGTGGTAAATATTGTAAAAGATGAGCCATCAGTGTTGTCGGAGCCACAGATTGAATCGCAAGAAATTGCCGAGCCTAGTGCTGAAACCCAGTTACCAAGCAGCAACCAAGAAAGCTTTGCGGAAACAGCGCATATAGCAAGTGTTGCAATTGGGGCCAAAATAGATACAGACAAAGTGAGTAGAGCTGTGCTTACTCGCAAGGTCGTTGAGCGTGAGCCGGTTAATGTTTTTAAAGCGGATATTCGATTAACTGAGTTTACCGATACATTGACTTTCTTTAGTGAACTTAAAAATTTACAAGGCCAAAGTATCAGGCATATTTGGCGTTATGATGATCAAGTTATGGCGAGTATTGAATTGAAAGTGACAACACCACGTTATCGTACCTACTCAAATAAACATATTTTACCTGAGCAAATTGGATATTGGCGCGTTGACGTGGTTGACGAGCAAGATCATTTATTAGCGCAAAAAGAGTTTCGTATTTTAGCTGATTAGGCTTTACGTTTGATTAGCAAAAACAATTGGATTTATTCATGACAAATGAAGTAACTGAAAAAAAACATATTATTCGTATCGCCACTCGTAAAAGTGCATTAGCACTGTGGCAAGCTGAGTTTGTAAAAGCACAACTTGAGCATTTTCATAATGACTTAACCGTTGAGCTTGTGCCTATGTCGACTCAAGGTGACATAATTTTAGATACACCATTGGCTAAGATTGGTGGTAAAGGCTTGTTTGTTAAAGAGCTAGAGCAAGCAATGCTAGATGGCCGTGCAGATATTGCTGTGCATTCAATGAAAGACGTACCTGTTGATTTTCCTGAAGGTTTAGTGCTGCATACGATTTGTGAGCGTGAAGACCCTCGCGATGCGTTTGTCTCTAACTTGTATGCCAATATTGATGAACTTCCACAAGGCGCTGTTGTGGGTACATCAAGTTTACGTCGTCAATGTCAAATTCGTGCACGTCGCCCTGATTTAGATATTAAAGACTTACGCGGTAACGTTAATACTCGCTTGGCAAAGCTAGATGACGGCCAATATGATGCCATAATCTTAGCCGCAGCAGGCTTAATTCGCCTTGAAATGCATGACCGAATTAAAGCATTTATAGAGCCTGAAATATCATTGCCTGCTAATGGTCAAGGCGCTGTAGGTATTGAATGCCGAGATGACGATGACGTGACGAAAGCTTTACTTGCGCCGCTTGAGCATAATGAAACACGTATTCGTGTAAATGCAGAGCGTGCTATGAACCGCCGCTTGGAAGGGGGATGCCAAGTTCCTATTGGTGCCTATGCACTTGTTGATGGTGAAAAGGTTCACCTTCGTGGTCTCGTGGGGGCCGTGGATGGCAGTGAGATTTTACGCGCTGATATTAGCGGCCAAGCCGTGGATGCGCAGATGCTAGGTACTCAATTAGCTGAGCAGTTGCTTAGTATGGGTGCTGATAAAATTTTAGCTGAAGTATACCGAGACGCCTAAATGTCACACATCCTGATAACTCGACCACAAGGAAAAGGTATTGACCTTGCCAAGCAACTTGAGCAAGCGGGTTATCAGGCGACTTTGTTTCCTGTTTTATCAATTGACTACCTTGAGCCAAATAGTGCGCAATTAACGCCGTTGTTAAATGCGGATAAAATTATTTTTATTTCTCAAGATGCAGTCAATGCATTACTGGCACTCAAACCTGATATTAATACCAAAGCACAGTTTTACGCAGTGGGTGAGCAAACAGCCGATGCCATTTGGCAAGCGTTTGGAGTGCGCGCTGCGGTGCCTAAAACGCATGATTCTGAGGGCTTATTAGCGCTTAGTTCATTGCAACAAGTTGCACAGCAAAATATCGTATTAGTGAAAGGTAAAAAAGGTCGGCCAACTATTGCAAATGCCCTCAAAGAACGAGATGCCTTTTTAAATAGCTTAGTGGTTTATCAACGTCAGCCTGTTAAAGGTGCACAGAGTGACTGGCTAGACCACTGGCAAAGTATTGATGTTGAAGGTATAGTTATTACAAGTAATGCGGCTGTTGATGCAATTTTTCATCAACTATCGTCAGCACAACTACAATGGTTAGAACACTGCCAGTTTTATGTTGCCAGTAAACGAATTGGTGAATATTTAAAGCAACATTTAAGTTCGGCAAACATACACATTGCTGCAGGCGCAAGCGATAGCGCGATGTTTACCTGCATCAGCCAAGGTAAAACTATGAGTGAAAATGCAAAGCCATCGGCCTCTGTTGAGGTGAAGCCAGCTGCTAAAGCGGCTCAAAAGTCAGCCTCTACTTCTGCTGAAAAACAAGAACCTGCCATGAATCAAAACAATAAAAGAAGTATTAGTAAAACGGGGAGTTTAGCGTTACTGATCTCCTTAATTGTCGCCTCTGGTGTGGGGTATCAGTTTTATCAGAAACTAAATACTGGTCAGCAAGAGAATGCAATTATTGAGCAGTTAAAGTCAAATAACGAGATCTTAAACGCTGAACTAGTGGCTGTAAAAAGTGCGCAACAAACATTGCAGCAAGCACTGTTTAACAGTGAAAACAAAGTGGCTGCGGCGCTTGAAAAAAATACAGCACAAACTCAACAGCAGTTAGAAAGTGCTTTACAGCGTGCAGAGCAACAGGCATATAGCCTGAATCCTCAAGAAGTCACTAGCTTGCAACGAATGGCTGAGTTTAAGCTGTGGGCTGAGAAAGATTATCAAGGGGCAGCTGCAGTGTTGTCTCGGTTAGATTCTTTGCTTGCGGAGCATCCAGGTACTGGTGCTATTCGCCAAGCTATTCATCAAGATTTACAAGCCCTTAGTAGTGTGCAAAGGGTACCTGTTGAAGCAATTTACTTAAAGTTGCACGGTCTTGTTGAGCAAGTTGAGAATCTGGAATTCAATGCGGTTTCTTTACCTCAAGAGGTGGTAAAAGAAGATCAACATGCATTGAGTGAAAATGTGAGCGATTGGCAGCAGAATTTAGCCAACTCATGGCATCAGTTTAAAGATAATTTTATTAAAATTCGTCAGCGCGAGGGGATGGCCATTGAGCCATTACTAACCGAACAAGAGCGCCATTTAATTCAGCAGCGTTTAAACTTGTATTTAACACAAGCACAAGATGCAGTTTTAACTAAGCAAGCAAGTGTTTATTTTACTGCACTTAGCCAAGCAAATGACTTAGTTAACGCGTACTTCAAGCTTGATCAGCCCCTAACAAAAAGTACCGTTAAGGCACTGGATGAGCTTAGTAAAGAAAGTTTGCAATTTAAACACGATATTGCATTAACAAGCACCGAGCAGGTCAAGGAGTGGGCAAAATGATCCGCTTAATATTGGTTATTTTAGCCATTGCTATATTGCTTGCTGTATCACCTATGCTAATTGGTGAAGTGGGTTACGTGTTAATTTCATTTAACCAAACAACGATTGAAGGCTCTATCGTTGCGTTTTGTGCCACCTTTATTGTCATCGCATTAGGGTTATATTTAGCCTATAAGTTGATTCGCTATGTTTGGTCATTATACAGTCGTACTCGTCATCGTTTTTTCGCGCGAAGCGAAGAACGTAAACAAGCGGCTATTGAACAAGGTGTATGGTGTTTAGTTAATGGTGATTACGAGCAGCTAGAGCTTGCGCTAGACAATAATAGCGTCACCGAATCTTGGCAGGATCTACGCTACGCCATGTTAGCCAAGGCCGCTTTACAAGAGAGTAACGCAGGCAAAGCTATTTCTTATTTAGATAAAATTAGTCCAGCCAATCAGCTTAAAGCAGCTAAATTATGGCTTGCCAGTGGCGACAGTAGTACTGTTACCGGTGAATTAAAAGAGTTAGCGGAGTCAAAGAAAGCCAGTGCATTAGAGCTTAAATTGTATGCTGAAGTGTTAGTTCAGCAACAAAAATGGTCTGTTCTTGAACAATTTATGCCTCGTTTATTGAGTAAAAAAGCACTCACAGAGACTCAGTGGCAGGTATTGTTTAGTGCTTATTTTAGTGCCCAATCAGAGATAGTTGATAAATATCAATCGCTTAGTAAAAGTTTGAAAGTGAAAGCGCACTTTGCCTATTTGTCAGCTATGGCAAGAGCGGGCCGTTTAAGTGAAATTGAACTAATATTATTAAAAATGCTGAAAAAGTCAGATGATCAGTATCAGTTGGCACAAATACTTAAAGTATCAGCACCAGGAGATGCCTTAAAGTTGCAAGCTAATTTGCAAGATGCATTGAAAAAAGATCCCGATAATCAACAGTTGCTGTTGGCATTAGCATGTTTAGCAAATGCGCACGGTGAGTATGATTTAGCTGCTCGAGTGTTTGATAAGGCGCTGGCCCCTGATAACCAGAAAGATTATTTAATACAAGCTCAACTCAGCTATAGTAAAAGCGCACAGCCTCAAAAGGCGCTTGATCTATACTTGTAACGTATCAATGGCAAAGGAGCGCCAGATTTTGAAGAATACATTTGTTTTAACCTTCAGTCTGGCTGCGGCTTACTTTTGTACCGGTTACCTCAGTAATTTTTTACTAGCCATTGACGGCTATGCTGTTGCTTCTTGGCCTCCCTCAGGTATTGCCTTAGCCGGTCTGTTATTGTTTGGTTATCGAGCTGCTTTGGGTGTATTTATTGGGGCGATATTGACCAATTTAATT
This sequence comes from Pseudoalteromonas sp. KS88, assembly GCF_004766475.1. Taxonomy (NCBI): domain Bacteria; kingdom Pseudomonadati; phylum Pseudomonadota; class Gammaproteobacteria; order Alteromonadales; family Pseudoalteromonadaceae; genus Pseudoalteromonas; species Pseudoalteromonas sp. KS88. The sequence goes on along the minus strand of NZ_PYHV01000014.1, from coordinate 26,492 downwards.
CATCTTAATAGTGTTTCAGATATTCTCCAATGGCATGTTTTCTTACAAGCTATCTGTGTCTCTTTTGCTGCACTGTTACAAGCCTTAGTTGGGCGTTATTTTATTGTAAAAGTAATCCAAGCCCCGTTAGATTTATCATCGTTAAAACGCAGTGTTCAAAGCTTAATTGTCGCTGGGCCTGTTAGTTGTGTAATTGCAGCTGCAATTGGCACAAGTTTACTGATGATTAATCAGGTTATTCCTGCACATGCCGCCTTAAATAATTTTATAACTTGGTGGATTGGTGACAGTATTGGGGTATTAATATTTACACCTCTCTTACTTGCTGCTTTTAACTATGAAAGAGCGCGCCATCGATTACAAGTGATAGTGCCTGCGATTATCATATATGCTGTGATCAGCGTGAGCTTTTATGCCGCTGCCAGTTTAAAAAAAGACAAAGATATTCAAAAGGAAGAAGCCAAACTTGCTGAGGTGCAATCAGAAATTAACTACAAAATAAATGAAATTACTGGGCACTTAACTTTGTTATCAACGTTCTTTGCAAGTAGTAATGAAGTTGGTCCAGTCGAGTTTGAGCGCTTTACATCTAAGTTGCTAGAATATAATAAGGAAATTCTCGCGTTTAAATGGGTTCAGTTAGTTGAGATTAATCAGGTCGAACAATTTGAAAAAACACTATCAACCATCTCTCCTGCGGCTTTTATAAAAGAAAAGTCCCCTCAAATGTTTTGGCAAAAAGCGCTTACACGACCGACTTATTACCCCGTCCATTATGTTCAACCATTACATAATAATGAAGAGCTAATTGGGTTTGATATGGGATCGGATGAAACTAGAAGAGACGCGCTATTAATGTCAAAAGCATTAAATGAGCTTGTCATAACTAAGCCAGTTCAGCATTCCCATTACGGGAATGTCGTTTTATTCTTTATACCTGTTTTTGGTGACCTAGATACGTTAAGTGATTACAAAGGGCATGTTGTAGGTGTGGTCAGCTTAACTGAATTTGTTGGCCGATTACAATTTGACCATTATGAACAAGTGAGTGCGAACTTTTATGATGTGACTGATAGTAAAAAAAACATCATTTATGAAGACTCAGCAAATAGATTAAATATACTAAAAGAGTATCAACTGTTAATAGGCAAGCGCCTATGGCAGGTTGAGCTAGTAGCACCTAAGAACCAATCCTCATGGTTACCTTATTGGTTGGCGCAAATACTTGGGATGTTATTTGTGTGGTTGCTAATTACCTTTTTGATCTCGGTAACGGGCACTAATATCCATGTTAGAGAACAAGTAGCTAGACAGACCCGCATACTGCGAGAAGAAAAGCAAAAAGCTGATGAAGCAAGCCAAATAAAAAGTCAATTTTTAGCGAATATGAGTCATGAAGTCCGAACGCCAATTAATGGCATTAAGGGATTGCATTACTTGGCGTTGCAGCAAGATAACTGGGAACAAGCGAGACATTATATTGAGCAAGCGGATGGCGCATTAAATGTACTATTACGAGTGTTAAATGATGTGTTAGATTTCTCAAAAATGGAAGCGGGTAAGCTTGATTTAATGCAGGAGCCAATTTCCATCAACCAACTAATAGATGAAATATTCAACCTAGTTCAATTTGATGCCGGAGTTAAGTCCTTGGCTGTTAATTTACAGTTGGATAAAGATGCCGAATTAACGCTAAACACCGATCCTATTCGCTTAAAACAAGTATTGCTAAATTTATTAAATAATGCGATTAAGTTTACTGCTTCTGGCACGATTACCATTAAAGTCTGGCAGCAAGCACAGAATACTTTTTTTAGCGTCAAAGATACTGGGATCGGAATTAGCCCAAGTGCTCAGCAGCAGTTATTTCAACCATTTGCACAAGCAGATAGCTCTACATCGCGAAAGTTTGGTGGCACAGGCCTTGGATTAAGTATCTGTAAAAAGTTAGTTGAGATGATGGGTGGCGAGATTTCACTGTATAGCGAGGAAGGTCGTGGTGCGAAATTTACGTTCTCATTGCCGAACAACTCCCCTTTGCCAAAAGCTGAGAATTTTCAGCCGATATATAATAATCTTGATGTTGGTAGCCTATCGTTTGCTGATACGAGAGTATTATTGGTTGAAGATAATCCTTTAAACCAGCATGTTGCATCCGCAATCCTTAAAACGAAAGGGTGCGAAATTGACATTGCAAATGATGGTTATGAAGCTATTGAAAAAGTGACACTGAGTAAATACGACTTAGTACTTATGGATATTCAAATGCCAAATATGGATGGGCTAGAGGCTACTCAGGTTATTCGCAACGAGTTAGGTATGACTGAGTTGCCTATTATTGGTTTATCAGCAAATGCGCATGATGAAGACATTAATAAAGCGTTGAATATGGGAATGGATGGGTATTTAACAAAACCAATAGAAGCGGACAAGTTGTTTAAAACGATTTGGCACTATATGCCCAAACCACCTCAAGATGCATAATTCAGCGTTTCACAGGGGCTTAATATCAAGGCGTTATTTTGCAAGAATGGCACTCCCTTTTACAAAAGTAACAACGATGAGAGTAAGTGCCTGTGAAACGCCCTGCAGGTTGGTTTAAAAGCGATTTTAACAATAGAACCACTATTTCTTGCAATTAATGCCTTGCCTAAATCGCTTTTAACTCCAACTGAAACTGCCACCTTGAGGTGGTTTGGGTATATTACTCCCAGTGATGACAAATGACCTCTCTATTAGAAACAGAGTCAGCTAAACTTGAATTACCGATGTAAATGCGTATGATCCGCGCAAATTCAATAGACTGAGCACTAATTATGATAAATAAAAATCTTCCGTTGCTAGATATTCATCGCCATCTTGATGGCAATGTACGTGTGCAAACAATTTTAGAACTAGGGCGTCAGTTCAATATTGAATTACCTGCAGACAATATTGATGCGTTGACCCCACATGTTCAAGTGATCGATCCTGAACCAAACCTCATGGCTTTTTTACAAAAGCTTGACTGGGGAGTCACCGTGTTGGGCGATTACGATGCGTGTCGTCGTATTGCTATTGAAAATATTGAAGATGCTCAGGCTCAAGGCTTAGATTATGTAGAATTGCGCTTTAGTCCATATTACATGGCACAGAGTCAAGGCTTGCACCCTCAAGGTGTCGTAGAGGCTGTTGTAGATGGCATTAAAAGTGCCACCCAAACCAGTACTGTTAAAGCAAACCTTATCGGAATTATGTCGCGTACTTATGGCACAAAAATTTGTCAGCAAGAACTTGATGCCTTATTGGCGTTTAAGAATGACTTAGTTGCTGTTGATTTGGCTGGTGATGAAATAGGTTTTCCGGGTGAGTTGTTTGTAGAGCATTTTAAACAAGTATCAAATGCGTATTTAGCTGCCACAATTCATGCGGGTGAAGCGCTTGGTGCCGAGAGTATTTGGCAAGCGATTAATCAGTTGGGTGCAAATCGAATAGGCCATGGTGTTAAAGCAATTGAAGATCCTAAGTTAATGGATTACTTGCGTGATAACCGTATTGGTATTGAGTCATGCTTAACCAGTAACATCCAAACAAGTACCGTTGCTAGCTTGGATATACACCCATTAAAACGCTTTTTAGATCATGGTATTTTGGCAAGCATTAATACAGATGATCCTGCAGTTGAGGGCATTGAAATCGAGCACGAATACAGTGTTGCAGCACCTGCAGCCGGTTTGACGCAAGCTGATATGGAAAAAGCCCAAGCAAACGCGTTACAAATCGCTTATTTGAGTGATGCTGACAGGCAGCAGCTAAAACAAGCTGCCGCTGCACGTTAATTAACAGCGGCTAGTAGGCGCGCTTTATTGCGTGCCTAATGTTCTTGGCAGCTAATATAATTATCATAGAGTGCTTTTAATATATCACTTCGGCCAATCATACCAATAACTGTGGTCCCATCTATAACAGGGTAGTTTTTTGGCTTACCTGGTTGCATTTGCTCTGCAAGCTCAATGATATTCATGTCGCCACTGACGGTGACAACATCAGTGCGCATTAACTGAGATACTTTAACCACACCATCACAAAAGTAGCTGTTTTGCATAAGTGGTTTTAATAGCTCCTGCTCAGAAATAAAGCCCACTAAACATTTATTGTCATCAAACACGGGGGCGCCTAGTAATTTAAACTTTTGCAGCTCAGAAATGGCGGTAGTCATTTCAGTAGTCGGGGTGATGTGTGGCAACTTATGTTGCATAAAATCTCTTACTTTTGTATTTAGCATTTGGGTCTCTCCCAATTATTAAGTTACATAAAGTATGGTTAAGGAATGGGGTTTTGTGAAATTGTTTATGCTGATTAGTGTGATAGGTTTAAACAATCAACTGTCGATTTTCACAGTGTTACTTTGATATTGGTAAGCTGTTATGACGTTGCTGGTGTGTAGGTATAAAAGCACCGTGCGGTGCTTTTACGGTGTGCAATGACTACTTGATAAACGCAAATGCGTCGGCATACATGTTTTCGCGAATTGCACCGTGGGCAATAAAGTCATCACGTACGATACCTATCATATCAAAGCGACCAGCCATATAAATATCGTATGGTGCAAGCGAGGTGATATCTGCCATCACTGCTTTGTGCACAAACCCTGTGTGGCCGTTCCAGCTATCGCTAGGGTTTTCAACAACAGGAATAAACTTAAAGTTCTCTCGGCTATCAGCCCATGCTTGCATTTCTGTGTGGGCGTATAAAGCAGACTCTTCACGCACACCCCAGTAAAACAGCACTGGGCGCTCACAGCCGATTTCACTTAAATGATCAGCCATTGATTTAACGTAAGAAAAACCTGTGCCGCCGGCAAGTAATATTATTGGGCGTTCACATTGTAGGCGTAGTTGTGAAACACCTAAGCCAGTTTCAATGGTGACTGTTGTATTACTTTTATGTGCATCACGAAGGTGTTCAAGTGTTTGCATTGCGTATGAGTCAGCGGCTGACGCACCTATATGTAGCTCTAGCTCATCACTTTGTGAAGGGCGGCTAGCAATTGAAAACGCACGTTTATCTTTTTCACCTAAAACGACTTGCAAGTATTGGCCAGCTTCAAAAGTAACGCTTTCAACTGGCTTTAAAACTACTTTGTTAACAAATTCAGTTAATGGGCTGATAGTAATAACTTCAGCGTGTAATGTTTGCATGTTTTACCTTAAATTAGCGGAGATGCACTTTATTTGAGCAATAGTAGCATATCCGCACAGTGAGTTTACAGAGTTAGAGAATATCTAGGCTATCCCAAAGTTCATCAACGCGGTCTTTTGTTTCTTGATTCATCACAATCGGTTCACCCCATTCTCTATCGGTTTCGCCAGGCCATTTGTTTGTTGCATCCATGCCCATTTTTGAACCTAGACCGGAAACAGGTGAAGCAAAATCAAGATAATCAATCGGGGTGTTTTCAATGAGTGTTGTATCGCGAGCAGGGTCCATGCGTGTTGTAATAGCCCAGATAACGTCATTCCAATCGCGGGCGTTGACATCATCATCACAAACAATAACAAACTTGGTATACATAAATTGACGTAAGAAAGACCATACGCCCATCATGACTCGCTTAGCATGACCTGGGTATTGCTTTTTCATAGTCACAACAGCCATACGATACGAGCAACCCTCAGGTGGCAAATAAAAATCTACAATTTCAGGAAATTGCTTTTGTAAAATTGGGACAAACACTTCATTAAGCGCAACACCTAATATTGCAGGTTCGTCAGGCGGGCGTCCTGTAAAAGTACTGTGATAAATTGGATCTTTACGATGTGTCATATGCGTGACGGTCATCACAGGGAAATCATCAACTTCGTTGTAATAACCCGTGTGGTCACCATATGGCCCTTCAGGCGCAGTTTCACCTGGCATGATATAGCCTTCAAGCACGATTTCGGCGCTTGCAGGGACTTGTAAGTCATTAGATACTGATTTTACAACTTCAGTTTTACTACCACGTAGTAATCCAGCAAAAGCGTATTCGCTCAGAGTGTCTGGTACAGGGGTAACGGCGCCTAAGATAGTAGCCGGATCGGCCCCTAAAGCAACGGATACTGGGTAAGGTTGGCCTGGGTTTTCTTTACACCACTCTTGAAAATCAAGTGCGCCACCACGGTGCGATAGCCAGCGCATAATAATTTTGTTTTTACCTAATAACTGTTGGCGGTATATTCCTAAATTCTGGCGTTTTTTATATGGTCCGCGGGTAACAGTTAATCCCCAAGTAATTAATGGGGCTGCATCACCTGGCCAGCAATGTTGAATAGGCAGTTTCGTCAAATCAACATCATCACCTTCAATAATTACTTGCTGGCATACTGCTTTTTTCACTTCTTTAGCAGGCATGTTTAATACTTGTTTAAACACAGGAATTTGACCAAGCGCTTCTTTTATTCCCTTAGGCGGTTCAGGCTCTTTTAGGAACGCTAAAAGTTTACCTACTTCACGAAGTTCGCTTACATCATTTTGACCCATTCCCATAGCAACGCGCTTTGGTGTGCCAAATAAATTAGCTAACACAGGAATGCTGTGTCCTTTTGGGTTCTCAAACAATAAAGCGGGGCCTTTTGCACGTAATGTACGATCTGCAATTTCGGTCATTTCTAAGTAGGGATCAATTTCTTGGTGGATACGTTTTAATTCACCTTGCTTTTCCAGTAAATCTATAAAATCTCGGAGATCTTTGTATTTCATAATTGGCCGCTTTAAGGTTAAAAATGTGCTTTGCATTATACCCAATAAAGTAGGTTAAGCGAATTATACTAACTCTCTCTAATAGCTTAATTTAAATGGTATTAGTTATTTTTACCAAACATTTAAGTTATCGGTTTCATTACATTTTTATGTGTATGGGCTATAGTTGATTTAGTTGTTTTTTGTGAGCTTTCAATTAATGGGTGGGTTTATCTTAAAAGTAATACTTAGGTTGTGGTTAGTATGTGCTTTTATGGTGCCATTGAGCAACGTGCAGGCAGAAAATCTATTAACGCATGTGATTGATGGTCAAATCTTTGCAGATCACAGTGCTGTCATGCTGGTTATTGAGCCTCGAACAGGTGATATTGTATTTGCTAATGAATCAGCGGCAGATTTTTATGGCTATAGTATTTCGCAACTACAAGCGATGAAAATTCAACAAATAAATATTTTTACCGAACAGCAGGTTGCACAAGAGCGACAAGCGGCATTAAATAAAGGGCAAAATTACTTTGTTTTTAAACACCAATTAGCCAGTGGTGAAACTCGCACAGTGAGTGTTTATTCGGCTCCATTTGAACTTGATAATAAACGCCTTTTGTTTTCTGTAATTCATGATATTTCTTCTCAGCGGGCCCTTGAAAAAGAACTCTGGCATTACCAAGAAAATCTCGAGGAGTTGGTTGCAAGCCAGACAAAAGAAATAGAAAAAAAGCGCACTTATCAATTTATTTTATCCGTAATCTCAATCGTTTTACTTATGGTCTTACTCGCTATTTTGACTGTGTTAGCAACACGCTTACGGTCCGCAAAACGGACAGCACAAAAAGATAGCGCTACATTAAAAGCTATTTTTAATGGTATTGATGACTTACTGATATTCACAGATACCGAGCACACCATATTAGATGCCAATACAATGGCAGCACAAAAGCTAAGTAATGAAGATGAACTTAAAGGGAAAAGTATTTACACCTTTGTCGATAATGTCTCTGCTATTGGCCAGCTTGATAATGAATGTCAATTTAGTGGTGCAAAAGGCACTTTTTGGGGGGAGGCGAATGTCACTGCCGTGATGGATGAGGCTGATCATAAAATTGGTGAGATTCACTTAATTAGAGATATTACTCAAAAGCTGAAAATACGCCAGCAACAACGTCTTGCCAGTACTGTATTTTCTACCACCAATGAAGGTATTTTGGTTTCTGATAGCTTAAATAAAATTCAAGCAATTAATAGCGCATTTACACAAATTACAGGTTACCAAGAAAGTGATGTGCTGGGCGAAACACCGGCAATCTTAAGTTCTGGCCGTCACAAGCCTTCGTTTTTTCAAGCGCTCTATGCGAACCTCAAGGAAAGTGGCCACTGGGAAGGTGAGGTATGGAATCGTCGCAAAGATGGCAGCATTTACCCATGTTGGCTAAATATCTCTGTTGTGTTTGATGAAGAAAAACAAATCGAAATGTATGTTGCTCTGTTTAACGATATTTCTTCGCGTAAAGAAAGCGAACAAGAAATGTGGTTGCAAATCAACTTTGATAATTTAACCGGGCTCGCCAATCGCTATTACTACAATAATAAACTTGATCAAGAGATGATCCGCGCAAGTACAGAAAAAACGCGCTTAGCGATTTGTTTTATCGACTTAGACCGCTTTAAAAATGTTAACGATACTTTAGGGCATAACAGTGGCGATGTGTTGTTGCTTGAGGCTGCAAATAGATTAAAAGCGTGTATGCACAGTACTGATTTAGTGGCACGTTTGGGAGGAGATGAGTTCGCTTTACTACTCTCGGGTAGAAATAATCTAGTTGATATTGAAAGGGTTGCGAAAAAGTCCCTGCAAGCATTGAGTTCTGCATTTAAAATAGGTGAGCATGAAGTTTTTGTTTCCGGCAGTATGGGGATCACTATTTATCCTGATGATGGCGTAGAACGAAAAATATTATTACGCAATGCAGATAGTGCAATGTACAAGGCAAAGGAGCAAGGTCGTAACTGCTTTGAGTTTTTTACCCGAGGAATGCATGAGCAAGCTACGGCTCGAAGTAGGGTTGAGAATGCCTTACATAAAGCACTGTGTAATAATGAGTTTACTGTCTATTATCAGCCAATCATAAGTAATGACAGGAAAACTTTTGGATGCGAAGCGTTACTAAGATGGCAAAATCCTGAACTTGGCAACGTATCTCCCGCCGAGTTTATTCCGATTTGTGAAGATTTAGGACTGATTGTTCCCATTGGTGAATGGGTATTAAGGGAAGCGTGTCGAGAAGCCGCGAAGTGGTGTAGTCAGTTTAACGGTCAGTTTTTCGTCACTGTGAACTTTTCCAGTGTACAGTTTGTCCGTCAAGATATCGCTAAGTTGGTCAGTGATGTATTGGAGGAATGTCAGTTATCAGCAGATTGCTTAACTTTAGAGATCACTGAAACTTTACTTGCTGAGAATAGCGCTAATATTCTACAGCAGTTGCAAGCGATTCGTAATTTAGGCGTCGGTTTAGCCATTGATGACTTTGGTACGGGCTATTCATCCTTGAGCTATTTGAAGCGCTTTCCATTAAGTAAGTTAAAAATAGATCGTGAGTTTATTAAAGATTTACCAGATGATAATGAAGATTGCGCGATGGTGAGTGCTATTATCTCTATGGCAAGTAACTTACACTTAGAAGTCGTTGCTGAAGGTGTTGAGACTGAGGAACAGCGGGTATATTTATCGGCATTGAATTGTGATTATATTCAGGGCTTTTTATACAGTAAACCGCTCCCTATGAACGAGTTTGATAACTACTTAAAAAACCTGAACCCTGGAGATTAGTAAATGTATTTGTGATTTAATATCAATACATTAGTGTATATATTAAACTGAGTTCAGGCTAAAACATTTATTGAGCAGTACCACCTATTGTTTTGTACATAGAAATTAAATATATGTGCACTACTTTTCATGCTAAAACTTGAAACGCTCAACAGCACTTGTTAAAGAGTGTGCTAATTGATTTACATCTTCACTTTGAGTTGCTAAAGATCCTGCATGGTCAGCATTGCTCTGCGCTTGATCTGTCACCGTGGTCATGATGTGTTTTATTTCATTACTATTATTAAGCTGGTTATGTGAAGAATCTGCAATTTGCTGACTCATTTGGTTAACTGTCACTAAAGTGCTTTTTATTTTATCGACTGCCTGCTTTAACTCACTGCTATTAGTTACACACTCAGCAGCTTGTTGCTGTCCGTCATTAATCTCACTCTGTGCCGTATTTGCTTGTTGTTGCAATGTTTGAATCATTGTATGAATTTCATTTGTTGAGCTTTGCGTGCGTGCTGCCAAAGAACGGACTTCATCGGCGACAACAGCAAATCCTCGCCCATTTTCCCCCGCACGCGCGGCCTCTATAGCAGCATTTAATGCAAGTAAGTTAGTTTGTTCTGCGATGCTACTAATGGTATCGACAATTGCGCCTATCAGCTGTGTGTGTTGTGTTAGTTCTTCAGTACTGCTTACAGCTTGATCTAAACGCGCCAATAGTGCTTGTATTCGCTGGCTGTTTCTATCAGCAATTTGATTTACATCGTTAGAAAGTTGCGATGCATTGGCTATTTCATCTGACGTGCTTTGGGCTTGCCCATTTACGGTTTGTGAATTATTTAGCATTGTTTGTGCAACCGATGTGGCTTGTGCAATTCGTTCAAGTTGTTGTGCTGCTGCAACAGTCATTTGTTGACCTTGTGCACTTGTTTGAATGGCAGACTGATCAAGTATGTGAGCGTTGTCACTAATATCTGAAAGTAACTTGCCTAAGTCATCGCTGAGCTTGTTTATATTAGACAATAGAGTGCCAAACTCATCATCACTTCGAGGGTGTGTACGTTTGGATAAATCGCCCGAAGCTATTCTGGCCAGTGCTTTGTTGACTGCATTTAAGGGTTTAAGCATCGCGCGGGTTGTAAGCACTGATATTATGGCGGCAAATGAAAGCAAAATAATACTAATAATAATAGCCAATGAAGAGCCTGTACTAATTGTTGACTGAGCGCTTTTTTGTAGTGAAGTAAATCGTTCGTCAGCTAATTGATTTAGTTCGATAATGAGTTTTTCAGTTTCTTGGAATTGCTGCTGAAAACTATTAAATGCATTCTCAGCGTCTTGACGGCTCATCAAGATAGTTTTTTGTGGTTGGTAAATCGAGACAAGCTTCTCATTTACTTTATTCATTTTCTCAGTTAAAACCGAAAAATCAGCAGCACCGTTTAGCTCGCTTGCTTGTCGTTGCAAGTAGTTAAAGTTTGATTGAACATTATCGAGTAGAAAACTGGCATCTCGTTGATGCTCATCCAGTGTTGCTAATGAGCTGATGTGCTTAATACTTTTCAAATTATTACTTAAGGTAAACAATAAATCGTCAATACGTGTTGCTGTACCTACCATAGCATCAAGGATAGGTTGTTGTTCCCGAGTAACCTGTAGTAGTTCTAAATCCAGTAAATCATTACTTAATGCTGTTATTTCTTCTATGTATTGCGTGCTTTGTGAGGCTAGTTTTGATATCGCATTCAAACCACTTTGTTTGGCGTTAAACATGGCTGTGTTAGTTGTGATTAAGCGCTGGAATTCATCATCAATTTGGACAAGTAGTGACTGCATTTTGGGTTGATCTTGTAGTTGCAACTCAAGAATAGCAAGCTTGTCGTTAAACAATTTTTGTTCATCACTAGTTTGTTTTTGTTCGTGACGCAATTTTGCAATTTTGCTTTGGCTAAACGCCACAGCATTGAATTTTGTGATTGATAAAAGCGAAAGTTGTAATGCGTTACTCTGTTGTTGGACAGGAACAGCCAGTGTTTCAATGTCTGAATTGGCAACACTAATTTTGCCGAGTGACCAGTAAAAAAAGCCACTACTTAATAGCATTAGTACACCAATTGCGGTGAAGGCAAATATTACTTTGTATTTAATAGCAATTGACTGCATAACTAACTCATTTCAACAGATTTAATCATTAGTGTAGCAGTGTTTTCTTAAAAAATAAGATTACCAATAAAAGACATTACTTGAGATTACAGTGAACCTTATTCCCATCAATAATTAACACGGCTTCATTTGCTTTTGTCCAAAACAAGACTTCCTCACTATTAAATTTGACGCCCGATGCACTGCGCTGCCTAGTTAGTTGGTAGCGTTTGTTAATATAGTGAAGAGTTGCACTTTCAGCATCGTGGCTAATGATAGTCGCCATTTTTTTATTGTCGCAGGAGTAAACATTTGTGTGTGCTTTTTCAGAGCAAGCGCTTATGGTAAGTAAACTAATGGTAAATAAAATCACTTTATACATAGAGGATTCGCCAGTTAATTAGAAACCGCTATAGGGTAGCAAATGAAAATTAACCGCTGGTGAAAGTAGATGTTTAAGCTGTGTTGAAGTTAAATTTTTTGCGCGTAAGGGCCTCACACGACAACAAGCCCCAGATACAGAGTTAGTGTTGAGCTTGAATTGTCCGTTGCGTGGGCGACTGCTTAGAGGTTCTTATTTAATAATTTAAAATTAGTTTATCCAAGGTTACTGATTAGTGCTTAGCGTACAAAGAGAGCTATACACAAAACAGTTGTGATCACCTAAGTGAGGTTATGGTATTTCACAAGAGCTATGAGTATTACAGGCACGTAATAGTGTGTTATGTCTCACATGTGTAAAAGCGGCATAAGTCTTTTAGTTCTATTTTTGCTTTTCGGTTACCTTGAGCTGCAGCTTGCTGAAACCAGTAAATAGCTTTATTTATATCTTTGCTGGTACCTTGCCCGTCTTGGTACATTTGTGCCAAATTTAGTTGGCCCCACTGAGAACCCTCTTTAGCGGCTAACAAAAAGCTCTTAAATGCATCTTCGAATAGATCATCTTTGTAATAATTAATCCCTTGTTGGTTATGCTCATTGAACTTAACCCCTTCATAAAGCGGTTTTGGTCTTGGGGGAAACATTACAAAGCCACCATATAAACTATAAGCATGGGGGCGAAGCACATTATAAATAACGCCTTCATCGACCATGCGTTGAATCTCAGTACGCGGTAACGTTATCGTTTTGGAAGAAAAGTAATCTCTTTGTACAAGTAAACTCGTACGCATTGCCATTGTGATACCGCGATCATGCTTATAACGGTAGTTACTAATTTGAAAGGTAATGTATTTATCATCAAACTCAAGTATTTGAGCGATCTTTAAATTTTCTGGGCGCAGGGGTTCTTGGGCAAACTTATCTGCTTTTACTAAATAAGTATCATATGCTTGTGGAGCATTAATGATCGCTTGTTGTTGTACTGCTTGAGCATGAAAATGAGCATAAAAGTACAGTAAGGATAAAACGATTACTATCGAGCCTATAAAGTATTTCACTAATGATAGAAGCTCAAACAGTGGTAGCTTTGTTAATGAGACAGGCTCACTATGCTTACATTCGTTGCAGTGAAAATGATATTGCCAAGCTAATGGGATGATAGGCACAATTGCAAAACGCAAAAAGCGGCTGTTATTTTTTAATTGGTAGTCGTTGCTTTTACAATGAGGGCAGGTCGTGGTTTGACTGAATGACGATAATGAGTCACAGGTATTAAAAAGTAGCATATACGCCCTCCTAGCTTTTTTATTAAATTAAAACAAACAAGGGCGTATGCAAAGTACAAAACTGTAAGAAAGTATGTTTACTAAACTTATTTTTTTACAGGCTTTGGTTTGATTGTGGTTTTGGCATCAGCGGCCATAAACGCAAATACTGCGTAAGCAGCTGTATTTTGTTTAAGCTTTTCCGGGTCGACTTTATCTAAAGTATCATCTGCTGTGTGGTGATAATCAAAGTAATCAGTACCATCTTGATGAAGGTCAAAAATAGCTGCGCCGTCTGTATTTCTAAGCGGTATGAGATCTGGGCCTCCGCGTGCACCGTTCTTTGCAATGTATTCTACATTAAGTGCTGAAAGTTCTTTCGCTATTGCACGTACCACAGGTAATGACTCTGCTGATACGTTAGACTCAAAACCATACACTACATCAGCACCAAAATCAGATTCTGCAGCTGCTACAATGTTTTTAAGCTCATTAGCATGTTGCTTAAAGTAGGCTTTAGCACCCCATAATCCCAGCTCTTCAGCAGCAAATAACACTACGCGAATACTGCGTTTAGGGCGTTTAATTTCGCTAATATGTTTAGCTGCGGCCATTGTTAGCGCCACACCAGCACCATCATCGAGTGCGCCTGTGCCTAAATCCCATGAGTCTAAATGACCACCAATCAACACATATTGCTCAGGGTTGTGCGTACCATTAAATTGACCAATGACATTATAGCCAGTGCCTTGACCACGATCTTCTGTTTGTACATTGATATTAACAGTGACATTTTTATCAAGCGCAATAAGACGAGCAATTTGATCGGCATCAGGGTTAGCGATAGTGACATTTGGTATCTTAGTCACTCCCTCTTTATAATGGCTACCACCTGTATGAGCAAAGCGGTGTTCTGCAGTACTAACAGAGCGCATCATATAGCCAATCGCGCCTTTTTTTGCGGCTTCTACAGAACCTATAGAGCGTGCACGAACAGCCGGGCCGTATCCGTTTCCATCAATATGGCGATTCATACGGTAATTAATGTAAGCAATCTTACCTTTTAGGCTATTTTTAGGTGCTGCTATTAGTTCATCAAGGGTTTCAAATAATACCACTTCGCCTGTAATCCCCTCTTTAGGAGTACTGACACTATGGCCCAGTGCAGTTAAGTGCAAAGGTTGCTCACTAGGCGTTAAGATTTTGCCACTTTCGCTAAAACGACGCCATTCAGGAAATGTAGCCTTTTCAAGCCATACTTTATCAAAGCCTAGCGCTTTAAATTTAGCCTGCGCCCAAGCTACGGCTTTTTTATCGTTTTCAGTGCCAGGTAAACGCGGGCCTACTTCTGTAGTAAGTGATTCTAATAATTGATAGCTTAAGTCACTATTGCTGGCACTTTGCCTTAATTGTTCGACTTGTTGCAATTGTTTATTGGTAAATTCAGGTTCTGCTGCTGCGGCTAAAAAGCTACTAGCAAGTAGTATCCCGGTGATGATTTTTTTCATTATTGACCTTGGCTGTATTTCACGAGAGCGCTATTAAAGCATTTAATGTAAAACAGAAAAAGCAGATACGATAAAAACCGCTTATCTGCATCTGTTTGACGATAATATCGTCGACTCAATGGTAGCAATTTGTATATTCTGCTATTATGCAGCATAACTAAGTCGGGCTTTTGCAACGGCTTTTAATGTTTACTTTTTGCACTGGAAATTACTTTGACTGCTACAGCTTTTTCATCTCTCGCTTTACCTTCTGGTTTGGTCGATAATTTATCTACTTTAGGTTATAGCCAAATGACGGCTGTTCAGGCACAGAGCTTACCTCCAGTACTGGACGGTAAAGATATCATTGCGCAAGCTAAAACGGGGTCGGGTAAAACCGCAGCGTTTAGCTTAGGTGTGCTAGCTAAGCTAAACGTAAAGCGCTTTCGTATTCAGTCTTTGGTACTTTGCCCAACAAGAGAACTTGCTGAGCAAGTGGCTGTTGAGATGCGCAAACTCGCCCGAGGTATTCATAACATTAAAATACTTACATTGTGTGGTGGTGTTTCAATTGGTCCGCAAATCGGCTCGCTTGAACATGGTGCACACATTATTGTTGGTACACCTGGTCGTGTGGATGACCATATTCGTAAGGGCACTTTACGTTTAGACGATGTAGAAACTTTAGTGCTGGATGAAGCCGATCAAATGCTCGACATGGGCTTTCAAGATACGTTAGATGCAATTATCGATTGCATCCCACAACAGCGCCAAACACTGTTGTTTAGTGCGACTTTCCCGCGTGCAATTGAAGCGGTTGCAAAGCGTGTACTAACTAACCCGGTGATGGTTAAAGTCGAAGAAGAGCAAGAAAAAAGCACCATCAAACAGTATTTCTACAAGATGGATAATAACAAGCAGCGCTTTAATACCTTGAAGTTGTTGTTGTTAAAGTTTCAACCAACAAGCTGTGTGGTGTTTTGTAATACTAAGGTTGAAACACAGCAAGTGTGTGATGATCTAGCCGCTGAAGGTTTTAGTGCCGTGGCTTTACATGGCGACCTGGAGCAGCGCGATCGTGAACGAACACTCATTCACTTTGCTAATAAAAGTGCCTCTATTTTAGTGGCAACGGATGTAGCCGCTCGTGGTCTGGATATTGATGATATGGATATGGTAATTAACTATCATTTAGCGCATGACCCGCAAACACATGTTCACCGTATTGGTCGAACTGGCCGTGCGGGGAAAAAAGGCATTGCGTGTTCAATCTATGGTGATGCTGAGCAGTTCAAAGTGGCGCAAATTGGCGACCATTACGAATGTGATTTTTTGCCGGAACAGCTACCACCATTTAGCTTGCTAGAAAAACCACCGTATAAACCAGAAATGGCCACACTAATGATTGACTCAGGTAAAAAGCAAAAAGTGCGTGCCGGTGATATTTTAGGTGCGCTAACAGGTAAAGAAGGTATTGCAGGCCGCCAAGTGGGTAAAATTAACGTGCTTGATAACGTGGCATTTGTTGCGGTCGAACGCAATTGTGCAAAACCAGCATTACGTAAATTAACCGAAGGTAACATTAAAGGGCGTAAAATCCGCGCTCGTCGACTCACTCGTTAATTACTTATCTATCTATTTGAGCAGCTAGCCTTAAGCTGCTCATATTCTTCTCGAATACGTTTAAATACCTCTTCATCTTCTGAGGATTTATCTGGGTGATATTGAAACGCTAATTGTCGCCACCGCTTTTGTATCATTTTCAAGCTTGCTTGCTCATCCAGTTGCCATTGTGCAAGAATTGCGTTGCGTTGGCATATGTTTATTTCGGGCTTTACTGGCGCTGAGGCTTCAAAGTTTTGCCAAAATTGATTTAATAAAGCATCCACTTCATCTGCAGACGTATCATAGTTTTGCCAATCTAAGTAATAGTCTCTTAAGGGATCCGCCTGGGTAACTGTGTTTTCAATGGATGTGTCTTCTAATTTAATATGCAAACTTGCAATTGATAAAGTTTGGGCAGGAGCAAGTTGCTGCTGTAATTGAAACAGTGCGTTCATTATTAAAAAGTTGCGTTTAAATAAATCACGAGAAGGCTCCTCATCTAATGCGGTTATTATGCCGCATTCTGATAGCTCTAGCGCTAAAGTGTGAACCTTCCATACCTGCTTTGTTAACAGTCGTTCAAAAATCTCATCTATAAGTGGGTTAAGCATTGTTTGAACTCTAGGTAATAGTGTATCTTGATAAAATAATTATATACACATGCTACTTGAGTTGTCAGTTAGCTTTCAAGTGAAGCATGTGTCGTTTTAACAGGTTCAAATACCAAGGATACATTTATGTTAGGTAAGTTTAAGCGGCTATTCTTTATTGCGTTTATTACTGTACTTGGCGTGGTATCTCATGTCTGTTTTGCTCAAGCTCCTTTACTTGAGCAGTTTAATCAGGTTGATGATTGGCAGCAAAAGCAAGTTATAGCCGAGCAGTTACTTTCAACACCACAATTAACACCACAACAACGGTTAGCTATTTATAGTACGATGGCTGAGCGCGCATTTACTGAAAACGATTACTCATTGGCACTCGATTTCTACCAGTCTCAAGAGCAAAATAGCAATATAAACGACTCTCCAGAGCAATATTTTCGTTCTATAAAAATGCAAGGCGTAGTGTACTACTATCAAGGGTTAATGAATCAAGCGATTAAAGAGTATAGCCGTGCCTTAGTGGTTGCAAAGCAGCTAAATAATGCCTTGAAGCAGGCCAACTTGTTGAGCAATATTGGTTTATCTTATTTTGATATGTACAACATGGAGCTTGCATTAGAGCATTACCAAAAAGCAAAAACGATTTATGAAACGAACGGAAACGCACAAGATAAAGCGGACATACTTCATAATATTGCTGGGGTATATATTAAGTTATCGCGTTATGATTCAGCGTTAGAATTTTATCGTGAAGTGTTAGAGGTATTTCAACAACTCGATGATAAAGATGGCATTGCCCAAGTGTATGGAAACATGGGGGTGGCATACTTTGAGTCAGGGCGTCATCAATTAGCATTACATTACTATCAATTAGCTTTACGCTATTATCAAAGTATTAATGATGCTTATCAACTGTCAACTCGCCATAAAAATTTAGCTAACTTAAACCTTAAATTAAATAAAATAGACACAGCCTATTATCATGCGCTTGCAGCGAAAGAGTTTGCAGTTAAAGCTGATAACAAGACTCTTTTATTAACTGCATTACATATTTTAGCAAAGGTTGAGTTAGTTAAAGGGGATATCAAGGAAGCAAGACAAAATCTAAACGCGTCTTTTGCCCTTGCTAAAAAATATAATAATGAGATGTTGGCGAAGGATGGGTTAGGCATAAACTCGCTGCTGTTAGCAAGCATAGGTGATTATGAGCAAGCTGTTGACTTACATGAGCAATTTGTTGAATACCAACAAAGTATAAAAAGTGAAGAGGTTGCAAAGGCGCTGACTGTATTTCAAACACAGTTTAAAGCGAATCAACTCAATCAAGAAATCTTGCAGTTAAAACAAGAGCGAGACTTACAAGATTTGAAAATAGCAAAGCGTTCTCAGCTCGCTATTTTGCTGGCAATAGTAATGGTGCTTGGCTTAATTTGCACCATTGCATTGTATCGTCGAGCGATAGAAAAAAAGGCCAAAATCCAATTAGAAGAACAAGTTGAACAACGCACTCAGGAATTGCAATTTGTAGCACAAGAGTTGCGTTCAGCCAATGAAATTAAAAGCCAGTTTCTTGCCAATATTAGTCATGAAATTCGCACTCCTTTAACTGCTATTCTTGGGCAAACGGATGATCTGATCAATGGTTTATATAAACCAAGCGAGTTACAAGATGAACTATTGGTTATAAAAAAGCACAGTGATCATTTAAAAGATTTAATAAACGATGTGCTGGATATTAGTAAAATAGAAGCTAATAGGTTAGAGCTTCATTTAACTAAATTTGACCTCGTTGAGTTGGTGAACGACGTATATGAAATGTGCCAAGCTCATGCATCTCAAAAAGGCTTAAGGCTGACATTTGATAACCAATTAGAACCAAGTCATTGGGTTAAACTCGATTTAATGCGTGTTAAACAGATATTGATTAATTTATTAACCAACGCAATAAAGTTTACCCATCAAGGTAGTGTGAAATTACGATTGAGCCAAACACAGAGTGGGGTGCAGTTCAACGTGGTTGATACAGGTATTGGCATGAGTGTTGAGCAATTGAAAATGGTTTTTGAGTGTTTTCAGCAAGGCGATAACACCATCAGCCGTCGTTTTGGAGGGTCTGGGTTAGGGTTGTCGCTATCGCAACAACTAGCGATGATGATGGGTGGATACATTAGTGCATTAAGTGAGCCAAATAATGGCAGTGAGTTTATCTTTAATCTGCCATGTAAACAAAAGAGTGCAGACCTCTCATCGAGCCCAGTTATCAATAACGCCAAGCATGTTCAACTTCAGGGTAAAGTCGTTTTAGCAGAAGATCACCCAGATAATCGCCGATTAATCACACGCTACCTTACTTCTTTAGGGCTTGAGGTGATTGCTGTGAGTGATGGGGAACAAGCAGTTGAACAATGTTTACAACTGTATCCTGATATTGTTTTGCTGGATATTCAAATGCCTATAATGGACGGGCTCAGTGCTCTTGAGCTACTACAGCAATGTGGCTTTAGTAATCCAATTTACGCTTTAACTGCTAATGCTATGAGTCACGAAATTGATAACTATATTGCTAAGGGCTTTACTGGCTATTTAAGTAAGCCTATAGATAAAGAAGTGTTTTATAGTACGTTAGCCAATCAGTTAGCAAAGAATAATAAATTGCCCATAAATGAAAGCAAAGTCGACATGACTGATTTAACACACAGTTTTATCAGTAGTTTTATTAAAGAAGCAGAGTCACTGAATACTCACCTTGCGCAACGTGATTACCAGGCGCTACAGCAAGACAGTCATCGTATTCTTGGTGCGGCCCAAATGTTTGCCGTTCAGGATGTTATTAAACCAGCTTTAAATTTAGACAAAGCATTATTGAAGAAAAGTGCGCAGTGTGAGTTCGATAAAATAGCTCTATTAACGTCTGAGTTAATTAATGCATTAGAATCGCACTCGTCAAAATAGCTCTATCTCACTTTCTTCTGTAGTTTCAGTCGGAGTTACTTCTTTTTGGGTCCGCTTTCTTGGCTGTGTATCAAGTGCATAATTGCTAACAAGGAAAAAACTAAATTTCTCTTCTAGGCTGGTGGCGAGTAAATGTAAGTCGTTACTAGAAACAGCTTGTATTTTAGAACTTGAAAGTGCGTCAGAGTTCAGCTCGACTAGCGAATTGATACTTTCTTGTGACTCATCCGAAAATTGTTTTTGATTACTCACCTGCTGGTTAATAGAGTTTGACATTTCGCTAATTTCAAGCACAGCAGTTTCAATGGCTGTAATCTCACTACTTGAGGTTTTAGTCAGAGATACCGTCTGTTGCGCTTCATCGAGTGCTGTATTCATTAACGTATGGGCTAAATCAGTGCTATGTTGGATTTTACTGACCATGGCGCTCACTTCTTGTGTCGATTTACTCGTGCGTGACGCTAAGTTTCGTACCTCATCAGCAACAACAGCAAACCCACGGCCTTGTTCACCGGCTCTAGCGGCTTCAATTGCTGCATTTAATGCGAGTAGGTTTGTTTGCTCTGCAATAGCATTAATGACCTCAATAACTGAGCCAATATTATCACTGTCTTGCTTTAGTTGTTTTATATGTTCACTGGTTTGTTCGATATTACTTGCTAATGCGAGTAAGCTTGCTTGGCTCTTATCAGAATCAATACGCGTTTTTTTTACTGATTCTGTTGCATTCGCAACGGAGGTATAAATTGTTTTAACGTTAACCCCAAGCTCACTCGAGGTGTTAAGCATTTTCTGAATTGTTTGAGCAAGATCTTGACCATGAGAATATTGGATTGTGGCTTTTTGAGTCATTGATGCATAAGTATCTCTTAGTTCATCAGCCATAGGTCTTAATCTATTAGACGAAATTTGTAGCTCTTCAAAAAGGTGCTCAATCGTTGTTAAGCTAGCGTTGAGTGCTAAGCAAGAGGGTGGGATTGAAGGGTCACTTTCGTCAAATCGAAAAGTAAAGTTAATACCGTCTTTACTAACTAAGTTCTCCATTAATGATTTTAGATACCTATCTGGAAGCGCTAACCTTCGCTTAGTAAATAAATAAAAGAAATACACAGGTAATAATATAGTTAAATATAGAGCCACAATAGCAACAGAGGGTAAGTTAAATGAATAACAAATGAGGCCAATACTGATAGTTAAAAAGCACTGTAGGGCCACGAAGCCATGGGTAATTGTCATTCTGTTTTTCCTTTGTAAAAAGCTATCGACCAACTTATTTTTTGAATGATTAGAGTTGGTTTTAAATAAGTATAGTTAAAAAAGCCCAGACGACAAAAATGTTTCACTACATAAATGAATTTAAAGATATTGTGGGGTATACATTCTGTTTTGAGTGGAAGATAAATAGAGAGGGTATAGTCGATTGATTAAAACAAAAAAGCTCGCCATTAAGCGAGCTTTTCAAAAGTATATTTATGTCTACTGACGTCTCATAGAGTCAAAAAACTCATCATTCGTTTTGCTCATTGATAGCTTATCAATTAAGAATTCCATTGCGTCAATTTCTGACATCTCATGGACAATCTTACGCAAGATCCACATTTTCTGTAGTTCATCAGGTTTTGTTAGCAGTTCTTCGCGACGAGTACCAGAGCGATTAAAGTCAATCGCAGGGAATACACGTTTTTCAGCAATCTTACGGTTTAGGTGTAATTCCATATTACCTGTACCTTTAAACTCTTCGTAGATAACTTCATCCATCTTAGAGCCTGTATCGATAAGTGCAGTTGCGATAATCGTTAAGCTGCCACCTTCTTCAACGTTACGTGCTGCACCGAAAAAGCGCTTTGGTTTATGTAATGCGTTTGCATCAACACCACCAGTAAGTACTTTACCTGATGAAGGGATAACCGTGTTATAAGCACGTGCTAGACGAGTGATTGAATCAAGTAAGATAATGACATCTTTTTTATGCTCAACTAAACGTTTTGCTTTTTCAATTACCATTTCAGCTACTTGCACGTGACGACTTGCTGGTTCATCAAATGTTGATGCAATAACTTCACCCTTTACTAGGCGTTGCATCTCAGTAACTTCTTCCGGACGTTCATCGATAAGTAAAACCATCAATGTTGCGTCAGGGTGATTATGTGTGATCGATTGAGCAATGTTTTGCAGCAGCATGGTTTTACCCGCTTTAGGCGGTGCGACTAATAAACCACGTTGGCCACGGCCAATAGGTGATGCTAAATCAAGGACTCGTGCAGTAATGTCTTCGGTACTACCGTTACCACGTTCCATACGTAACCGTTCGTTAGCATGAAGTGGAGTTAGGTTTTCAAAAAGAATTTTAGTACGGGAGTTTTCTGGTCTATCAAAGTTTACTTCGTTTACTTTTAGTAAAGCGAAGTAACGTTCACCGTCTTTTGGCGGACGAATAAGACCCATTATTGAGTCACCAGTACGCATGCTAAAACGACGAATTTGGCTAGGTGATACATAAATGTCATCAGGGCCGGCTAGGTAAGACGCTTCTGAAGATCTTAAGAAACCAAAACCATCCTGAAGGATTTCTAATACACCACCGCCAAAAATATTTTCTCCACTTTTGGCGTGGGCCTTAAGGATAGCAAAGATAATATCTTGCTTTCTTAAGCGGGCTACGTTTTCGAGCCCCATGGACTCAGCTAAGGCTACAAGTTCTTTTATAGACTTGTCTTTTAATTCGCGTAAATGCATATTGGTGGGTTCTTTATTACAGTTATCATACTCATATAATCGATATTGATTAGTGAGAGAGGTTTGTTGGTAAACTAAGGATTAGTTGGCTTTATAAACTAGCAGTTCACTGGCCCAGCGTCCAGTCTTTATACAAAATAAACGTAAAAAAAGGGCGTATTGCCCTTTTTTTAATGGGTATTAGATGTTGTTTTCTAAAAACTCAACAAGTTGTGTTTTAGAAAGCGCACCAACTTTAGTTGCTGCAACTTGACCATCTTTAAAAAGAAGTAGTGTCGGAATACCACGAATACCAAACTTTGGTGGCGTACCTGCGTTTTGGTCGATGTTTAATTTACCGATAACAACACGGCCATCAAACTCGTCAGCTACTTCATTTAGAATAGGGGCGATCATTTTACAAGGTCCGCACCATTCTGCCCAAAAATCAACTAATACAGGCTTGTCTGATTGTAATACGTCAGCTTCAAAGCCATCGTCAGTTAATTGAATAATTTTCTCGCTCATTGCGCTCTCCGATAAGTTAGGCGAATTATTTAATGCGTATTTAAACACTCTTGTTTCTTATTGCAAGTTTAAACGTTATGCTTAAACGCTATGACTAAGACACATTTGACCGATAAAAAGTTTTCAGACTTTGCTATCGCACCGGAAGTGGTTACCGGTTTAACCGAGAATGGGTTTGAATATTGCACACCCATTCAAGCAAAATGCCTACCTTTTATATGTGATGGCCGCGATATTGCGGGTCAAGCACAAACAGGTACAGGTAAAACATTAGCTTTTTTAACAGCTACATGCCATCGGTTATTACAATCTAGCAAAGCACCTAGTAAACATCCAAGAGCCCTGATCATGGCCCCGACTCGGGAGCTTGCGATTCAGATCCATAAAGATGCTAAAATTTTAGCGCCACACTGTAATCTTAACTTAGGTTTAGTATATGGTGGCGAAGATTATGAAAAACAACGTGCGCAGTTAGAAAAAGGCGTAGATATTTTAATTGGTACCACTGGTCGCCTTATCGATTTATACAAGCAAGGCTGCTACACCTTAAATGAAATTGAAGTTGTAGTGCTTGATGAAGCCGATCGCATGTTTGATTTAGGTTTCATAAAAGATATTCGTTATATGTTCCGTCGTATGCCTGATACTTCTGAGCGCCTTAATCTATTATTTTCTGCGACGCTATCATATCGAGTGCAAGAGTTAGCATTTGAACACATGACTAATCCTGAGCATGTACAAGTTGAACCAGATGTAAAAACGGGTAAGCGAATTACTGAAGAGCTATTCCAGCCATCTCAAGAAGACAAGATTAAGTTATTACTTACTTTAGTTGAAGAAGAATGGCCAGATAAAGCGATTGTTTTTGCAAATACCAAACACAGCTGTGAAACAGTGTACGCATGGCTTAAAGAAGATGGGCATCGTGTTGGCATGTTGACTGGTGACGTCAATCAGAAAAAGCGCCAATCAATTTTAGCTCAATTTACTAAGGGTGACCTTGATTTCCTAGTTGCAACAGATGTTGCTGCACGTGGTTTACACATCCCTGAAGTGAGTCATGTATTTAACTTTGATTTACCGGATGATTGTGAAGATTATGTTCACCGTATCGGTCGTACTGGTCGTGCTGGTGCATCAGGCAAAGCAATTAGTTTTGCGTGTGAGCAATACGCATATAATCTGCATGAAATCGAAGAATATATAGAACATAGCATTCCTTTATCACATTATGATAAAAGTGCATTGCTTGGTGATTTAACAAAGCCTACTATTCAAAGAAAGCGCAACTATTCGACAGGCCCTCGTAATCGTAGTAATAACGGCGGACGTAGACCAAACAATAGTTACCAAAAAGCACGGTCGTAATTTACGACCGAAGTAGAGTCGTAGTAGTAACTAGAGGTTTTTGAACGGTGGGGCAACTTAAACCGCAAAAAAATGTTTATGCAGTAATTGATTTAGGGTCAAACAGTTTTCATATGCTGATTGCTAAATCAATTGCTGGTGGCCTGCAAACCATAGGCCGAGTTAAACGAAAAGTCAGATTGGCGGCAGGGCTTGACGAGAATAATCTGTTAAGCACTGAAGCTATGCAACGAGGTTGGGAGTGTTTGGCTCTTTTTGCCGAGCGTCTTCAAGATATTCCCAAAGCTAACATAACTATTGTTGCAACTGCTACCTTGAGGCTAGCAACCAACGCTGATGAGTTCAAAGAAAAAGCAGAGCAAATTCTTGCTCACAAAATTAATGTAATCAGTGGTGAGCTCGAAGCCCGCACAATTTATAAAGGTGTCGCGCATACTTCTGCTTGCTCTGGGCGCCAGTTAGTGATTGATATTGGCGGTGCAAGTACAGAAGTGGTTATTGGCAAAGGTTTTGATGCACTGCATTATAAAAGTCTTAACATGGGGTGTGTCACATACCTTGAACGTTATTTTAAAGATTGCAAACTAAGCGATGAAAATTTCAACAACGCTATTACAGCTGCAAAAGAAGTTATTGCTGAAATAGCTTCAAGCTATAAAGCAGCAGGCTGGGAAATAGCCTCTGGTGCCTCGGGTACAGTTCAAGCAATTCAAGAAATCATGGTTGCTCAATCTCTGGATGAAACATTAAGCCTCGACAAATTACTTGAAATTAAAAAGCAGTCAACGGCCTTTAACACAATTGCTGAGCTTGATTTACCAGGTTTAAGTGAAGAGAGAAGGTTAGTATTTGTTTCAGGCCTTGCTATTTTAATTGCATTATTTGAGTCCCTTGAAATTGAAAAAATGGGACTAGCAGGTGGAGCGCTCCGCGAAGGCGTTTTATATAGCATGATTCCTGAGTTTCATAATCATGATATTCGCAAGCGCACTGTAGATGCTTTTATGAGTCGCTATCATGTAGATCAAAAGCAATCAAATCGAGTAGCTGAATTAAGCAATTATTTAGCGCAGCAAGTTAGTGAACAATGGCCAGTGTTAGAGCAAGCTGGATGCGCGCTATTAAAAGCCATTGCTCAGCTACATGAAATAGGTTTATTGATCGAATATAAGCAATACCAAAAACACACTGCTTATATTTTAGAAAATACCGATATGCCGGGCTTCTCTCAATCAGAACGTAAAATTATAGTTGCAGCTACCAATGCGCATCGTTCTGACTTGCAAAAAGATGCATTTAAATATTTAGGATGTCATCAGCAATTAGCACAATACATTACACGGCTTATTAGGATTGCTGTAATTCTCTCAATGCGTCGGCAAGACGATGTCTTACCTAAATTGAGTTTAACTGCTGATAATGAGGTATTAACCCTTTCTTTTGAAGAAGACTGGTTAAAAGCGCATCCGCTAATGGCAAGTGAGCTCCAGCTTGAGTCTAAACAACAAGCAAAAGCTGGATGGAAATTTTTAGTTAGATGAAAAAGGCTCGTTAGAGCCTTTTTTTGTAGCAAAATACCGCACTTTGTTTTAAAAATGTTCAAACAATCCTTTTTTTCAAAAAGATCGCAAAAAAGGGTTGATCTGTTTTTGGATCTCCCTATAATGCGACCCCACTGAGACGGCAGAGCAGGCAACGCTTAGCGAGGCAAGCAAGTCACTTAGTAAGTCGAGTAAAACTTGAGTTTAGATTTTTTAAAAAGTTTAAAATTAAGTGTTGACAAAAAAATAGGAAAGCGTAACATGCGCAGCCCTAGCGAGATAAAGCAACGCGCTTTAATCGCAACGTTCTTTAACAATATAAAGCAATCATCTGTGTGGGCACTCGTACAGATTGAGTTCTAACAGCC